>BJGL01000005.1 GCA_014190475.1 Bacteroidota bacterium | reverse complement strand
CTACCAAATGAGCTACTTCCGCAGATAAAGAACTGGTTGCCTTTCGGCAACGGGAGGACAAAATTAGGGGTTTGTCCGATTTTAAAAAAGCCCCTTAATTATTTGTACTTGGGGGTATACAGGGTGCTTTCCTGTACAGGGACATCAATTTTCTCATATCGCTTCGTGTAGAGCATAGAACAAGCTCCAAACATAAAGGCGATGAGGCATCCAACTTGTAAGTAAAAAAGAAAACCTGAAGAGGAAACCCAGTTGTGTTTAAAATCGGATTGCTGAATTTTCTCAAGCTCCTGCTGGTATTCTTGTTGTGCGTTCATTTCAAAAAATTGTGATGCAAAAATAAGGTGAAAAAAATAAAAATCACCCATGGGTGCCCGTGATTTCAAGGAATGTTTTCTTGCCTTTTATAAAATAGTCAAAGAGGATAGATCCCTTGTAGCGTCCAGTCAGTGTATTTTTTTTGGGAGACTCATTGCCGGGCTTGTCAAACCCTTTTATCAATCTTCCGATTAATGCAAAGTGAGATCTTGCCACAGCCCACCAATAGCCGGGGTTGCCACTGAAAAGTGATTTGTACGCGGCTAGGGCATCAAGTGCAAAGCGTACCGGTATAACCCAACATAATGTAGCTAAGGGCAAGTTCTTGGCAAGCATCCAAAGGTTATTCCTGTAATTAAGAAAAGTTTTTTGTGAATTTCCCTTGGGAAGCGTACTTCCTCCCACATGCCAAACCACCGATTGGGGGCAAGCATAGATTTGATACCCTTTACGCTGTAAACGCCAACAAAGATCAATTTCCTCCTGGTGTGCAAAAAAGCTGGCGTCAAATCCTTTCATCTCATGAAAAGCACTTGCTCGTATACAAAAAGCAGCTCCACTTGCCCAGAAGATTGGAGTTGCAGTATCATATTGACCATGATCTATTTCACATTCTTCAAGTACTCGTCCTCTTGCAAAAGGATAGCCTAGACTGTCAATCCATCCTCCGCCGCCCCCAGCATATTCAAATTGATTTTTATGATGATAGGAGAGTAATTTGGGCTGACAAGCTGCAATATTTGAGTGTGTTTCCATTAAATCTACAATTGGTTCAATCCATCCTGGACTTACTTCCACATCAGAATTTAACAAGAAGTAATAATCAGCCTTTACCTGTTGTAGGGCGGAATTATATCCCCCCGCGTATCCTAAATTCTCGGGAAGAATAATTGTATTGATCTTTGGAAATTGCTTTTTTAAAAATGAAACGGAGCTATCGCTGGAGCCATTGTCGGCTACAATTAACTCCAGGTTTGGGTAGCTGGACTTTTCCAAAAAGGGTAGGAATTGCTCTAATAGGGATTTTCCGTTCCAATTTAGGATAACAACAGCTACGCGTGGGTGAGGCATGATTAAATTAATAGAGCAAAATTAGGGTAAGCTTGTTAATCCTCTTAAATTCGATGCATGCTCCGTGCCTTGTTACACTGGAAAAACCTGATCGCGCTTCTTGCGATATTGATTGTTTCAGGGACTATTTTTTACTCTCAATACTTAGCTAAAAAAATTGCAATAAGAGAGAGGCAAGTGGTGGAGCAGTGGGCAGAAGCTTCACAGTTTTTAATTCGGGCTCCGATCGATGCAGAAATACTATTTGCCACGCGAATTCTTACAGAAAATAAAACCATTCCAATTATCGAGACCAATGAGCGTGATAGTATTTTGAATTATATCAATTTCGATACTACTAAAGCTGCTGCAGATCCTGCTTATTTAAAAAAGCAACTGCAGCAGTTTAAAAAATCTCACCCACCTGTAATTTGGACGGACCCGGTAGTGCCATCGAGGCAAAACCGTTATTACTATGGTGAATCCTCCTTGCTAGATCAAGTACGCTATTTCCCTATTGTACAGCTCTGTATTGTAGCCTTATTCATTACACTTATCCTTATTTCTCTTCGAAGCAGTTATCTCTCCTCACAGAATCAAGTTTGGGCAGGCATGGCCAAAGAAACTGCGCATCAACTGGGAACCCCAGTATCCTCCCTGGAGGGTTGGCTGGAGATGTTAAGAGATGTTCCCGGCACTGAAAAGATTGTACCCGAGTTAGAGAAGGATATTCGTCGTTTGCAATTGGTGTCTGATCGATTTGGAAAAATTGGCAGTAAGCCTCAATTAGAGAAAACGGAGTTAGTCACACAAGTGCGGGAGATGGTGGACTATATGAAAAAGCGAGCAGGGGCCGGTGTACAATTTTCAATGGAAGTACAGGCCACACACCCCTTGCATGTTTTGTTGTCTCCACCCTTATTTAATTGGGTAATCGAAAATTTACTGAAGAATGCACTCGATGCGTTGAATGGCGGGGGAGCGGTTGCTGTTCTCATTGTTGAGGATGCGAATGTTGTGCAAATTGAAGTTGCTGATACTGGAAAGGGGATTCCCAAAAATGAGATAGCTCAAGTTTTCAATCCTGGTTTTACAACTAAAAAAAGAGGCTGGGGGTTGGGCCTCACTTTATCAAAAAGAATTGTTGAGCAGTTTCATAATGGAAAGCTTTTTGTAAAGCAATCTGAGCTGGGTAAAGGAACTACGTTTGCTATAACCCTGCCAAAATAGTTTCTTATATTTGCATCCCCTTTTCAAAAGGAGTGGGCCCAGGTGGCGAAATTGGTAGACGCACTACCTTGAGGTGGTAGCGCTGGAAACGGCGTGCTGGTTCGAATCCAGTCTTGGGCACAAACGACTTCCCACGCCGAAGGCGTGGGAAAGGCTTTGGGTAAGACCAATTTATTGAGATGTGTGAGCGAAGCGAACACAATCCATTAATGGGCACGAACAAAAACTCCAGCACAAAGTGCGGGTTTTTTTATACTATCGAGTTGGTAAATCTGTAGTGGCTACTGCAATTATTTTACCGTTTACTTTAACCGGAACTGATCTTGTTTTCATCCAAATATTACCTCCGCCTGCATCAAAATAGGGAGCTGTCCAAATTGCTACACCATTATCTATAGGCTGTCGAAGCCAAGATTGACTGTTAATATGATAAGAAGTGTCAGCCGCAAGATCGAGTGTCATTAAGCTATCACCAGACCTATACCAATAAGGACTGTATTTCGCAACACCAGCAGTATCAAGTAGTGTTAAAGTTGAGCCGTAAAAATATTGAGGAGGAACCGCAATTGTTTGCATATACTGTTTTACTCGGGCTGATGCATTTGCGTTGGTGGGTGGATTTGCAACCAGGGACGCTACAAATTGGTCTAGTGCATTTTCAACTTGTTGTTCAGGAGTAGCCTCATTTTTTTTGCAAGAAATTGCTGCTACTGCAATAAAGATTAATAATGTAAGTTGCTTTTGTAGGTTCATTCATGTAAATTACCATAAAATATAAAAATAAATCCTCTTTTTTTTCCAATTAGTAATTATCTTAATTTAAAATATCTACATGAAAACTCCTCAAACTTTTACGAACCACTCTCGCCTACATCCCTTCTATCATTATTTTATTGCACCTCTAGCCATAGGGGGCGTTTTAGCCAGTGGTTGGATGCTTCTTTGCAACACCAATACAGTATGGCAAAGTCTCTTACTCTTTTTTATTTGTCTTACATTGGCCAGCACTGCTGCTTTGTTACGTGTTTATGCATTGAAAGTGCAAGACCGTGTAATTCGTAGTGAGGAAAACTTTCGTCATTTTAGATTGACCGGTTCTGCTCTCAATCAAAACTTGCGAATGAGCCAAATAATTGCATTGCGCTTTGCCTCGGATGATGAATTTCCTGCATTAGCTGCACGGGCACTCGATGAAAAATTGACGGCGAAGCAAATAAAAGAAGCTATTGTTAATTGGAGAGCTGATTATTGGCGCATCTGACGCTTACTCCACTTGGATCGCTAGAGCTGTTTGAGGGGTAGGGTAATAGGCCAAGCAAGTTGCGCATGTTTCATTTACCCGGGTAGTGACACGAAAATAGAATTCATTGCCTTCTCTTATGTGGCTTGGGAACTGGCAAGGGTTGGCTAATCGGAATGCATTTTGATAGGTAATGCCGGTGGTGGGATCGGTCCAATTATTCTCAAACTGACCTGGATCTAGGTTGCCCTCGACAAGCGTTATGGTGATATTGGAGCAAATTCCGTTGACAGCTAACTTCCCCTTTAATAGGGGACCATTGACTTGCTTTTCGCACTGAAATCCTAACAGTGAAAAAGTGCAACCTATCAGTAAGAGTATTCTAGCCGCGTTTTTCATAATAAATTATTGGTGTAAAAATAAAGAAAATCTCAACTCTCAATTCATCATAACCTGCATGGGCATTTCTTACATTTGATTTATGAAATCAACTCCCTCTAGTCCAGATCAGTCTATGAGCCGTTTGCTATCCATTATGGACGATCTGCGCGAAAAATGTCCTTGGGATCAGAAGCAAACACTTGCTTCATTACGCCAGTTGACTATTGAAGAAACGTACGAATTAGCGGATGCAATTACAAATGGGGATTTGTCATCTATCAAAGAGGAATTGGGTGATCTACTTTTACATGTAGTTTTCTATGCAAAAATTGCATCAGAACAAAATGCTTTCACTTTTAATGAAGTGGTAGAGGGTATTTGCAAAAAGTTAATTGATCGGCATCCGCATATTTACGGTGATGTTAAGGTACAGGACGAACATGAGGTGAAAAGAAATTGGGAGAAGCTTAAGATGAAGGAAGGCAAAAAATCAGTACTGAGCGGAGTGCCTGTTAGCTTACCAGCTTTGGTGAAGGCGATGCGTTTGCAAGAGAAATCCAAGCAGGTTGGATTTGAGTGGGAAAATGCGGATCAGGTGTGGGATAAGGTGAAAGAAGAGATGTTGGAATTGGAACAAGAAGTAACGGCCGCTCAAGATCTCTCTCAAAAGGCCAAACAACAGGAGCGCATCGAAGAAGAGTTTGGAGATCTGTTATTTTCCTTAGTCAATTACGGCCGTTTTTTAAATGTAGATCCAGAGAATGCACTCGAGCGTACGAATAAAAAATTTGTAAAAAGATTTCAGTTGATGGAAGAAGCTGCCCAAGAGGGTGGTCAGCGTCTGAATGAAATGACGCTGGAAGAAATGGATGCTATCTGGAACCGAATTAAGCATCTTTCCTCGCAGTGATCGCTTGAAAAGGGTTACCTTTGCACCGCTAAAAGCGGCCTCTGATTCATGAAGAATATCCGGAATTTTTGCATTATCGCGCATATTGACCACGGTAAATCAACCCTGGCTGATCGTCTTTTACAGGTAACTAATACCATTTCAGACCGGGATATGATGGATCAAGTATTGGATGACATGGATCTGGAGCGAGAAAAGGGTATTACCATAAAAAGTCATGCTATCCAGATTAATTACAAGCATACGGATAGCCAGGAATATATTCTAAACTTGATTGACACGCCTGGCCACGTTGATTTCAGTTATGAAGTGAGTCGGGCGCTCGCTGCCTGTGAGGGATGCCTTTTGCTGGTCGACGCCACCCAGGGTATTCAAGCACAGACAATCAGCAACTTATATCTTGCTATTGAAAATAATCTTGAGATCATACCGGTTATCAATAAGATTGATATGGATGGAGCTATGATCGAGGAAGTCGAGGATCAGATTGTGGATTTAATAGGTTGTAAAAGGGAAGATATTTTGCATGCAAGTGGTCGCACCGGACTTGGTGTGGAAAAGGTGCTGTCTTCCATTGTGGAGCGGATACCTGCCCCCAAGGGTAATCCCGACGCGCCCTTACAAGCCCTGATTTTTGACTCCGTGTTCAATTCGTTCCGCGGTATAATTGTCTACTACCGTATCATGAATGGCTCCATTAAAAAGGGAGACCGAGTAAAGTTTGTTTCTACCAATCAAGAATATGAGGCTGATGAGGTCGGTATTCTCAAACTTAAGATGACCGAGAAGAAAGAAGTTAAAACCGGAGATGTAGGCTACATCATTACGGGGATCAAAAATGCAAAAGAGGTAAAAGTAGGCGATACCATTACGCTGGCTTCCAATCCTACTCCTGAACAGATCAAAGGATTTGAGGAAGTGAAGCCCATGGTATTTGCTGGTATTTTCCCTGTAAATACAGACGAATTTGAAGAACTCAGGGACTGCATGGATAAATTGCAGTTAAATGATGCATCGCTCACTTTTGAACTGGAAACGTCACAAGCCTTAGGTTTTGGATTTCGTTGCGGATTTCTAGGTATGCTTCACATGGAAATAATCCAGGAGCGTTTGGAGCGTGAGTTTAATCAGACTGTAATTACCACCGTACCGAACGTTAGTTTTATTGCCACCACTACAAAGGGAGAAACAATTATTGTCAATAACCCAACAGAGTTTCCTGATCCGGTAAAAACGGATCATATCGATGAACCTTTTATAAAGGCACAGATCATCACGAAGCCAGAATATATAGGTAACATCATGACGCTTTGTTTGGGTAAAAGAGGTATTCTGATCAATCAAAGTTATTTAACGCCTACGCGTGTTGAACTCATTTTTGAGATGCCGCTTACAGAAATTGTGTTTGATTTCTACGATAAGCTTAAATCACAAACAAGGGGATATGCCTCTTTTGACTACCATCCCATTGGTTATCGGGTAAGTGATATCTGTAAAATGGATATTCTCCTCAATGGCGATAAAGTAGATGCCTTATCCGCATTGATTCACCGCAGTAGAGCACAGGAATTTGGTCGCAAGCTTTGTGAAAAGTTAAAGGAGTTATTGCCTCGTCAGCAATTCCAAATTGCAATTCAGGCTGCGATAGGTGCTAAAGTAGTGGCACGTGAAAATATCTCTGCGATGAGAAAAGATGTAACAGCAAAATGTTATGGGGGAGATATTAGCCGCAAGCGCAAATTGTTAGAAAAACAAAAAGAAGGTAAAAAGAGAATGCGCCAAATTGGTAACGTGGAAGTTCCGCAAGAGGCATTCCTGGCTGTGCTTAAGCTCGACGAATAATTCTTTAGTTCCCTTTTTTCGTAGCTGGTATTTTCTCCTGACCGGGCTGGTTAAAGAGTGGCTGTTCACGCGGCGCTTTCCCGTCCTGTAGTTTTTGGGTGAATACCTTGTTGATGTGTATCCACTTCCCCTTTTCCCATTTAAAGCCCTCCTGATCCCCATCGGGTACTAAGGTCCAAGGACTCTCTGCATCATCATTCTCTGAAATAAGATGATCGACCAAAATCAAATCCAAATCCGGAATATAATCCATAAGCACTCGTGCGTTCTTTTTGTACTCAAGGCTGATGCGTAGCTGTGTTTTTTTAGGAAGACTATCTCGTTCATAGCTGAAAAAGGGGCCACCAAAAATGGGTTCTCCTTGGGAATTGAAATGAAGCACCTCCATCCATTTGAGCGTGCTTTTTGCATTATTGGGATCTAATCCAAAAAGAGTGTAGAAAGACTTCCCCTGATCCTCTTTTTTAATGATGTTATAGTAAAGAGCACCAATCCAATTTTTTGCCGTTCGTATCGAGTCCTCTGGATGGTCGGTAAATTCTGAGGCATCTCGCAGTGGAAATAGTTTGAGTTTGCCATCTTTCGTATTCATTTGTATGGCTCCTCGCTGTCGGTTATAATAATCGTTATACTGAAGATTCCAAGTAATAATTCTAAAACTGGAATCGGGGGCATATTTTTTTGAAATTCCTAAAACGGAATCAAAGGGGTAATAGAAAGAGTGGGGGATTTGTAAAGCACGAACTAAAGTCCGGGTAAAAACACTATCTGCGATCATCCTTTCCTCCGGTAAACTGTCCGTAGTCAGATAAAATGCATAATCTTTTAATGTGTCCTCTTTGGTTTGTAATTGTTTTAAGGCGCTGGCAGATATAAGGCTGGGATTTACTTGCGCCGAAATCCTAAGCATCCCCATGACATTAAAAAACAGAAGTAGAGGTAAGGTGTAGCGCATGTTAGCCATTATTTGAGCTCTTTATGCAACGTAAATAATGTTTCAATCATTGTGGACCATTCGTATTTCTTTTTCTCCTCTTGTATGCCTGCCGTAAAATAGGAGGCATCCTTTTTATAAAAGGCCTCAATACTTCTTGCTAGATCTATTGGAGTAGGTTCGCATACTAAACCTGCCTTTTCGTGCGGTACCATTTCTGGGAGACCCCCTACATTGGTAACAATCATAGGTTTTTCAAAATGATAGGCAAGAGGGGTTACGCCACTTTGTGTGGCTGTTTTATAGGGTTGTACAATTACATCCGCTGCAGACAAGTAAAGTCCAACTTCTTCGTCAGGAATAAAATTTGTATGGAGTATAACTCTTTTTTGTAATTGGTACTCTTGAATTAACTGGTGGTAGCGGCTTTCATGCTCATAAAATTCTCCGGCAATCAGCAATTTTACATCCATCGACTGAAGCGGTTGCTCCCGCATGGCTGTAAGCAAAAGGTCTAATCCTTTGTAGGGTCTGATAAAGCCAAAGAACAAAATGATCTTATCCTGGCTTGCTAAGGCTAATTTTTCGCGCGCTATTTTTTTTGGTAGCGGAGGACCAAATTGATCATATAACGGATGCGCGGTGAGTTTTGCGGGTTTATCAGGGGCTATTTTTTTTAAGTCATTAAACACCGATTTACTCATGGTCACAAAGCCGTCACAACTTCTTACAAAATATCGAGTGAATAGCTGATCGCCGGGTCTTTTCTCGTGCGGGATTATATTGTC
This sequence comes from Bacteroidota bacterium, assembly GCA_014190475.1. Lineage (GTDB taxonomy): Bacteria > Bacteroidota > Bacteroidia > Chitinophagales > Chitinophagaceae > JJ008. Next base: position 50,353 of record BJGL01000005.1, on the reverse strand, counting down.
TGCAATGCAGATAACTTTTGTTTGTCTTTTATTAACCAATCGTAAAATGGTGCCAAGGCAAGGCCCCATAAAGGGAATCCAAAATCGTACAATAATTAATGATGGATTTTTCTTTCTCAGCTGCCAGCCCACTTTTATCCAATTCAAGGGATTGATTGAATTAATCAACGTGCGGATTGTTAAACCTGCAGGAGGGGGCGTATTTACAAACTGCGTTTTTCCAGGGAATAAAAAGCCTGGGTATTGCAACGAAAATGACCAGATTTCGCAAGGGTGACCTGCTTCTTGAAAGGCGTAGGCTAATCGTTCATTAAAACTTACAATGCCACCACCCCGAAGCGGATGCGCCGGACCTATGATTACAATGCCGGACATTAAAAACCAATTTGAGTTTCTACCAGGTACTGATTGCGAGTAGGGGAGTTTCGGGCAATAAGTTCGCCCAAGTATCCAGCTAAAAATAATTGCATACCAATTACCAATAAAGTAAGCGCAATATAGAAGCCAGGTCTGTTGGTTAATGCAAAGTTCGCGTCAACTATTTTAGACAGCACTAAAAATCCTGCAACAAAAAATCCAATCAAAAAACAAAGCGATCCCCATAAGCCAAAAAAGTGCATTGGGCGTTTGGCAAATTTTCCAACAAATGATATGGATAATAGGTCAAGGAACCCATTAACAAAGCGATCCCAACCAAATTTGGAAATGCCATGTTTCCGCCGCCGGTGTTCTACCACTTTTTCTCCGATCTTTTTAAAGCCTGACCATTTTGCAAGTACGGGTATATAACGATGCATTTCTCCATATACCTCAATACTTTTAACTACATTTTTTCGGTACGCTTTTAATCCGCAATTAAAATCATGTAAGTGAATGCCCGACATGCTTCGCGTAACGGCATTAAAGAACCGGGAGGGGATATTTTTAGTGAGGGTATTATCATAACGAACCTTTTTCCATCCGCTTACTAGATCATACCCTTTTTCTAAAATCATATGGCGTAGTCCCGGAATTTCCTCTGGTGAGTCTTGTAAGTCCGCATCCATTGTGACTACAATGTCTCCAGTGGCCGCAGTAAAGCCTACTTGCAGTGCCGCAGACTTACCATAATTACGTTGAAACTTTATGCCTTTTACGTTTGGGTTTTCTTGCTGAAGTGTTTGAATAACCTGCCAGGAGTCGTCCTCACTTCCGTCATCCACATAAATGATCTCATAGGAGTATCGATGTTCATTCATCACTTTTTCAATCCAATGGGTCAACTCGGGAAGTGACTCAGCTTCATTTAGCAAGGGTATGACTAAGGATAGATCCATTATTTCTTTTGTAGCGTAAGCAAGAAGGAGCTGATGGCTGTAACCAAACTCCCTACTACCAAATATCCGAAAATTGTTCGGGATACCATCGCAGTGGGATATCCTTCAATAAAGAGTTTAACATCTCTTTCAATTTCGGCCGGCGTTCTATTATTTGAAGCTTGAATGGCCAATCGTAGCTGTTTCGCTGAATCTTCTATCAAGTTGGGATGTAATTGAATAAAGATATAGGAGAACAATGCCATCAGTAGGGTAACTAAAATAAAGTGTCTAAATCCAATCTGGAAAAAGTCCTTAAAGGCCTGACTTTCACTTCGATTAAAAAAAAGTAAGAACCAAGTGCTGAGCGCATAGAAGCCATATACCAAAAGTTGCGCGGTAGTTGGATTCGGTATATCGTTTAAAAAGCCTAACCAGCTTATAGCCATCATCAGGAAGGCGGTTGTAAAACTCCAGGTAAGGCGCTTTAGATTCATACAAAGAGGCTAATCGCGTTGTGATGTAGCGTACCAATTACTTTTCCTTGCAATTTCTTTCCAAGGAACGGCGTGTTGGATGAACGAGATTGTAACGTTTCTTTTGTTGGTGTCCATTCGATGGTTGGATCAAAAAGTGTAAAGCAAATCCTTTGATTGATATCAATGGTGGGTGAATCTAACCCAAAAATTTTACGGGGGGTGAGTGAAAATAATTCTGCAGTTCGCAGAGGAGTAAGATTTTCAATTGAAGTGTTGGTTACAGCATAGGCTGTTTCAAGTCCAATCATTCCGTATTGGGCATGTTCAAACTCTACTATTTTGCTATCTGATTCATGCGGGAGGTGGTGACTGGCAATACAATCAATCAGCCCCGCTTGAACAGCCACTCTTAATGAATCCCTGTCTTTCTTACTTCTAAGAGGCGGATTCACTTTGAGATTGGTATTGTAATTGGCAAGGTCTTCGTCGCTATAGAAAAGATGGTAGGGAGTAACTGAGCAGCTTACCGATACTGATTCTTTCTTGGCCGTTTGTATTAATTGTAAGGAATTAGCAGTGCTAATGCCTGTTAGATGTAGTTTAGATTCAGCGTAGTTGCATAAAGCAAGATCACGTGCAACCATTAATTCCTCAGCTATCGCAGGTTTGCCAGGTAAGCCGAGTTGTGTTGAAGTGATTCCTTCATTAATAAGTCCGCTTGGATTAATGCTATAATCGTCGGGTATTTGAATTACAACAGCGTCTATGGCTTTGACGTATTGAAGTGCTTTTATAAGCAGACCAGCAGATTGAATACATCGCTGTCCATCCGAAAATGCAACCGCTCCATTTTCGAACATATCATACATCTCTGCTAACTCTTTTCCCTCCGCTTGTTTGGTAATTGCCCCAATTGGATGAATGGTGGTGGGAAGAGACTGACTTTTGTGTAAAATATATTCAACACCTGCCTTGTTGTGCAATACCGGATTCGTGTTGGGTATTATAAGCACATCCGTGAAACCTCCCTGCGCTGCAGCCGCCGCACCGGATTCTAATGTTTCTTTGTGTTCGTAACCCGGGTCAGCAAAATTTGCAAATGAATCGACCCAGCCAGGAGAGATGCATAGGTGAGGGCTGCTGACTGTTTTGTCAGCACCAGCTGTATCTATTTTTCCAATCTTAGTGAGGATACCGTCTTCGATAAGAAGATCAACCTTTTTGTTGTTATAGGGAGAATTTGGGTCAACAACAAGGGCTTGCTTAATGAGTAGCTTCATTAAGAGACAAAGGTAAAGCTTACTCTCCGATCCAAAAAATCCGAAAAATAGCGCTAAATTTGCCTCCCCTGGAGAAATTCCCCCTTGGAACGGGACGTAGCGCAGCCCGGTAGCGCACTTGCATGGGGTGCAAGGGGTCGCTAGTTCGAATCTAGTCGTCCCGACCCAATAAAAAGCCTTGACTAATGTCAGGGCTTTTTAGTTAATTTACCACCAATGAGAACTTTTTTACTTTACTTGTTTTTTCTTTTCATGGCTTTGAACCCAGTGAAGGCAAAGGCCCAGAAGCCTATCCTTTTAGATTCTATTGTCAATATTGAGCCAATTTATGTATCACTACTACTCAATGCGATGGAATATCACCAGGCCCTCGTGAAGGGCGATTTAAAGAAAATTAAGTTTCGCACTTCAAAGCAACTTCGATATGGTCATAGTAATGGGTGGATTGAGACCCAAAAAGAACAACTAAAGAATATTGAGACAGGATATCTGATCTACCACAGCTACAAAGAGGACAGTATGAACATCACGCTGGCAGATTTTGGCTTTACGATCAATGGACAAAATCCTGCCCAAGCTTATAATAAAAATAATGCGGACCTTGTTTTTAACGCAACCATTGATGTTAGCTTGCAAGGCAAGCGAAATACATATCATTTAAAAGTAGCAGAGCGGTGGGTGCGAAAAGCTAATCGAAAAAAAGGATGGCAACTTGTAGGACGACAAGCAGATAAAATATAAATATCATCGCTAGTTAAACGCTCACTTAATCCTTACATCTTAGCGTTAAAAGCTAGCCATCCACATGAAACTCAGCAAAACAACTAAAATGCTCCTGTGGGGCGCCAATATCTGGTATTTTGGCGAAGGAATGCTGGGGCCGCTCTATGCAATTTTCACGGAACGAATTGGGGGAGATTTGCTGGATATTACTTGGGCATGGTCGGCTTACTTAATTTGTACAGGCCTTTTTTACATACTGGTAGGAAAGCTAGTCAATCGTAAAAAGTATAAAACGAAATTGCTCTTTATCGGGTACCTGCTAAACGCAATATTGACGTTTTGTTATTTGCTGGTTGAAACACCCCTCGAACTTTTTTTTGTACAAATTGGTTTAGGTATTGCTGAAGCCATAGGCACACCGGTTTGGGATGCTTTGTTTGCAGCTAGTTTAACTAAAGACCATGATACCTATGCATGGGGGCTCTCTACTGGGCAATCACAATTAGTATCTGGAATTGCATTTGCCGTGGGCGGCTTGTTGGCTTATTACTATTCTTTTGATTTACTGTTTATGAGCATGGGTTGTATCCAACTGATTGCTGCGGCCGTGGTATTTCAATTAATGAAGAATAATTCCGAGATTTGACCTTGATTTCAAAAATTAAAATCATCAATTATGAAAACCGTCAAATTCTTATTGCTTGTTGCCATCGTAACTTTTTTCACAGAGGCTAAAGCACAATACGAGTTTAAGATTATTACCAGTGTTGAGTCTATTGTTCCTATGGGACTGGGTCGATCTCGGATTATTGAGAATAATGGAGCCGTTAACGCAGATGAGTTAACAACAGAGAGAAAAGATGGTAATGATTCACGCCAGGGTGCCGTCAAGCGTTCTGATGTTAAGATTGATGAGCTCAATGAGACTAAGCTTTTAAACTTCTTCAGTCTGGGAGGTATCAATTTTAGAAATATTGCTTCCAATGATGCGGTCATTACTTCTAAACTGAATACGCTCACGCAACAAGGTTGGGAACTTGCCTATGTTACATCAGCTGTGGAAAGTAATGCAGGTAAAGATGACGGCGAGGGTATTTTCATTACTCGATTTATCTTTCGTCGTTCCTTGAGCAAGTCAAAATAATAAGAAGTACCCTTGTTCTGGAAGCACCATGGCAGTTGAAAAACGTTTTCTAGCTAAACTAATCTTTACGGGTCATGAGTGGCTAAGCAACCAGGAAGTTACACTTAGCAACAATAGACTTGTTAGTATTGAGCCCTATCAAAATAGCTATCCCGAGATTGACCTTTTGATCCCTTCCTTTATTGACTTACAGGTATATGGAGCAGCTTCTCATTTGTTTTCTGCATTTCCTTCTTGGGAAACGCTTGAATTAATGTATCAAGAGTTTTCAAAAGAGGGAACTCATTTTTTCTTACCCACCATTGCCACTAATAATCCAAGTACTATCGAAAGTGGTATCAAGGCAGTAAAGGACTATTGGGAAAAAGGAGGCAAAGGGTGTTTGGGTTTGCATCTCGAAGGTCCCTGGATAAATCCTGAAAAAAGGGGCGCGCATGATGCACAGTTCATTAAAGTTCCATCGCTGAAAGATGTCGAGCAGCTTTTGTTACAGGGCAAAGATATTATCAAGATGATCACGCTGGCACCTGAGGTATGTACGCAAGAAATATTACATTTCTTGGTGAATGCAAATGTCCTACTTTCTGCTGGTCATTCCATGGCAACTTTTGAGCAGTCTAATCATGCCTTTTCAAATGGGGTATCTTTAGTTACTCATCTTTTCAATGCGATGTCTCCTTTACAACATCGTGCTCCGGGGTTAGTGGGGGCTACTTTTTCTCATAACAGCGTAATGGCTAGTATCATTCCCGATGGTTATCATGTTGATTGGTCTGTTATAAAACTTTCCTATCAAGTAATGGGAAATCGATTATTTACGATTACCGATGCTGTAACCAGCTGCGATAAAGGGCCCTATCAGCACACATTAAATAATGATCATTATGTTGCGAATGGGGTATTAAGTGGCTCAGCATTAACAATGCTACGTGCGTTCAATAATCTTATTTTTAAGGCGGGGTTTTCTACTCAGGACGCAGTTGCACTTTGTATTTCTAATCCAGCCAGGGTGTTTAATGGGGTTCCTTTCTTAGGTACTTCCGCTGTTGGGATTGATATGCCTTGTATTCCCTTAGTACATAGAGCGCAAGGATATGAAGTAATTAATTAGTATGACGCCAGCCCGATTTGATAAACTACAAGCTGTTCTACAACGCAGACAATTTGATTTGACCATTGTGTTGGAAAACGTATTTGACCCACATAATATTTCTGCCGTAATGCGAACTTGTGATGCGGTTGGGGTGCAAGAGCTATATATCTTGAACACTAAAATCCCTCGTCATAAAAAATGGGGAGCCAGAAGTTCCTCCAGTGCTGCTAAATGGTTAACCGTACACCAGTTCGAGGATACGGATCAATGTTTTGATAGTATTCGAAGTCGGGGATTAAAAATTCTGACTACACACCTGGATACACAGGCAGTTCCCTTGTATGCAGTAGATTTTACAAGGCCTCTTGCCTTGGTGTTTGGTAATGAACATAGCGGAGTTAGTGACGAAATCAGAGTCAAGGCGGATGGTAATTTTGTTATTCCTCAAGTGGGGATCATACAATCCTTAAATATCAGCGTGGCCTGTGCTGTTACTTTATATGAAGCGTTTCGGCAAAAAGAAAAGGCAGGACATTACCAAGGACATCCACAAGAAGTGGAGGCGCGACTTCGATTATCCAAAGAGTGGGAGTTAGAGTGAATTAGCTTTCAGGATCCATTCTGGTTTCTGTACGAGCTGATTGCAGGGAGTAGATACTTACATTCAATTCAAATCCTATTAGTAAAATTAAGGAGTTGATAAAAATCAGAATCATGATGATCAGTACAGTGCTGATAGAGCCATATAATTGATTGTATTGTGAAAAATTGGCTACCCACCAGGAAAGAGCACCCGAGGTGATCAACATCAAACTAGTAGCTACAATCGAGCCAGGATTAATTAGTTTCCATTTTTTGTGGACAGAGGGAGCGAGCTTGTAAATGAAAGAAATACAGGAAAAAAATAAAAGAAAGATAACGATCCAGCGCAGATTAGAAAGAAGGGAGCGAAGTGATGCGTTTTCAATTCCTAGCCATTCCAGAACCACGTCACGAGCAATTAGGGCAACTAATGAGGCCATGACAAATAAATAAAGTAAAACGGTTAGACGAAGGGCTGCTTTACGTCGTTGCCAGTTTGATCTTTTTTTAAAGCCAGCATAGTTCTTATCAAATGAGCGCATTATCCCCATCATGGCATTGGAGGAAAAGTATAGTGATAGGATAAAGCCAATTGATAATAAACCATTTCTAGGATTATTGATAAAGTCCTGTAAGAAATTGATGAGTACTGCGTTATTTCTCTCTCCAGGTATGATATCTTTTATCAGCTTATAGAGTTCTTGTTGCAACGATTGCGTGATGGGCAGGTAAGGAATTAAAGTAAATAGAAAAATGATGGCAGGGGGTATTGCCATTACAAAATTGAATGCAATAGCAGATGCTCTTTCTGTCATTCCAATGGTTTGTACCTGCCGAATAAAAAAAGAAATTACTTGGTAAATTGGAATGCCGGTAAAGCCAGGAAGTGTTGTGGTTTTACTTCTGTGAATAAGCCATTTTACAAGGGGTATTGTAACCAGGTAATCAATTATTTTATTGTTTCCGTTCATTCAAGTCTTTTACGTTGTGCCGCATGAAACAATTTTACATAAGTCTGGTGCTCCTCGTAGCTGGATGAGAATAACGTTCTTCCGTCAAATTTCCAGCTCGCTACAAAGAATAGATAATTGGTGGTGGGGGCTTCTAATACCGCTTCTAGGGCCTGCAGGGAGGGTGTACAAATAGGGCCGGGTGGGAGACCTGTATTCAAGTACGTATTATAAGGAGAGTTGATTTTAAGATGCTCATACAGAATTCTATTTAGTTTAAAATCTCGACTGGCATATTTGGCAGTGGGATCAGCTTGTAGCTTCATACCTATTCGGAGACGATTTAAATAGGTGCTGGCAATAAGGAAACGATCTTCTTTGTTGTTTGTTTCTTCTTCAACAATAGAAGCAAGGATTGACACTTGAAGGGGTGAAAGCCCCTTCTTTTTTGCTTGTTGTATTTTTTCAGTTTCCCAGTATTGCTTCCAACGATTATGAAATCGGTCAATTATTTCCGAGGGCTCCTCAGCCCACCCAATTTCATAGGTATAGGGTAGCGCTAATGCCAGGAGTGTCTGGGTGTTTACGCCATATTTTTGAATTGAGTCATTGTTTCGAAAGTAACGGAGTAATTGCAAGGAATCAATTTTAGAATCAATCCCATTTCCAATCTTGCCCGCTAACTCCTCTACGGTTCTGATCCGGTTGATACTGAGTTTTACGTAGGATTGGTTTCCGTTTCTAAGAGTTCTTGCCAATTGAAAGGCGCTCATGCCTGTTGATATTTTGTAACGTCCTGCTCGTATCGTATCCACTTTCCACCAACCAAGAAGCTGATTTACCCAAAAGGTTGACAGTAGCACTCCATTCTTGCTTGCGCGCGTTAACAGTTGATTGCGGGGTGATGGCTCGGCCACATAGAGGTACTTTTGGTTATACGATAGGGTAGGTCCAAATAAGCCCCAGCCTATCCAACCCAGCACCAACATGCAGCACCCAAGAATTACCACTAAAATAAATTTGATCCGCACAGCTTTAAATTAAGAAAAAAAAACCCCACGCTATCGTGGGGTCTGCTAAATATCTTGAAAAATTACTTTCCAGGCTGAGTGGGTGTCGGTGCGGGTGTAGGTAATGTTGCTGCTGGCGAAGGAGATGCCTGTGTAGGAACAGTTAACCCACTTGCTTCTTTAGCTCGATCACTTTGACTGCTTCCACTTCCCTGTATGAAAAAGACTGAAAACAGACATAATAAAGCAACCACAGCGCCAAAGATCCATGTGCCTCTTTCTAGCACATCGGTGGTTTGCTTCACTCCCATGAATTGCGTACTAAATCCGGCGATATTTCCGGAAAGGCCACCTCCTTTTGGGTTTTGAACTAAAACAAAAAACCCTAGAAACAAGGCAGCAACGACAATGAGGATTACAAATAATATGATCATAACGATGCGTTTAATTCATCAATTCGGTTGGCAAAATAAGCGCTTTTTGAGGGCTCCAGCAAACTTAATTTGCTAAAGATTTCCCTGGCTTTTGCGATGTTCCCCTGCTTAATCCATATTTCTGCCATCGCTTCTGTTATTACTTCATTTTGTTGTAGTGAGTTACCGGCCAGCTGCTCCACTTGTTTTTCCTCTTTTGGGTCAATTGATTTTCCCATTTCTGACAAGGGAAGGCGTTTCATAGCCTTGATCCACTCCGTAAAGCTTTTGAGTTGCTGCCCAAATTTATCAGCTGGTTGATCCTCGGGTTTATATTGAATTCCCTGTGATGCAAAATAGTCGATGGTATGATAGGGCTCAAAGGCAAGTGGTTCCTTGCTAAGGGTTTTGCTTTGTGCGACGATGGACTCCTGGCTAGAGGATGATTTTTGGGTAGAAGTATCCAATAATAGATTTAACCAATTGGTAGTAGGAAAAAAAAGTTGTGCTTGTTCGTAGGCGGCTACCCAAGAGGGATCTTGAACAGCCTTAAGCTTATGTACTAGCAAGAGGCGTGCTGTTCCCAACCAGGGATAATCGGCACAAAGTTTTTTTATCTCGGTCAGCGTACATTCCTCCACTGAGGATTTGCCCAAGAGAACGGAAGCAATATTGGAGAGTGGTTGTTGCATGCGTTACCAATTCGAAAATACTTTATTAAAGATATCATCTGCTAAAGTTCGAATCAACTCATCGCCCAGTGACGCCTCAGCGGCTTGTACCGACAGACTACCTTTAAATTCAAAACTTCTACTTACATCCACTTTTCTGGTTTCATCTGCTTTTCGGTCGTAAATACTTAACTGCAAGCTGACGCTTAGTCGGTTGTTGGCCGATTGCTGTCCTGCAATCGCAGAAGTAGAGAAACTGTATTGTGTAATGGCTCCGCTGATTTCCCAGTCCGCATCATTATTGGTTTGGATCAGTCGAGTTTGTGCAACAATTTTTTGCCTTACTTTATCTGTCAATCGTGGGCTTAATTGAGGGTTTATATACGAAGCCTTATTTTCAATAAAATTAACCTTGACCGTTTTGATACTATCTGGGACCGATGCATCAGTAAAACGGTAAACCCCACAGCTGCTTAATCCCATTTGTAGTAAGCAAGTAGTTGCTGCAATTAAAAGCAACAAAAGAGGGGAGCTGAGTAGACTATTATTCTTCAATGTCGTATTCTTTGAGTTTTCGGTACAATGTTCTTTCACTTATCCCTAAATCAAGTGCTGCATCTTTTCGTTTTCCTTTATGTTTTTTTAACGCTTTCAGGATTAATTCTTTTTCCTTTTCCATAATATTTAAACTCTCGTCAACTTCTACATGTTCCTGGATTGCTGTGGTAGGGTGCGTAAATCCAGCTGCTAAAATTGGTACAGCAGTCGGATGCACAGCTGGTGTTATGGGGGAAGAAGCAGGACCGGGAAGAGTAGTTAATAAATCGGGTGCATTTGATTTTAATTCATGCAATTTGCCGGCTAATTGAGGATAGGAAGCCGCAATGTCCGGATTGCTCAATAATTCAACAAACATTCTTTTCAGTTCATTGACATCCTTTTTCATGTCAAAGAATAATTTGTAAAGGATTTCCCTCTCATTGGCAAACTCTGGTTGGGTACTTTGGTTTCCTGTCCAGATGGGTAGGCGATTAGTTGAGTAGGGTTGTAAGTATTTTTTTAAATGTTCTGCCGTAATTAATTTCTCTTGAGCCAAGACGGAAATTTGCTCCGCAATATTTTTGAGTTCCCGAACATTACCAGGCCAAGGATAATTCAATAGCACCTGCTTTGCCTCTTCATCCAGTTGTACCGATGCTGTTTTATATTTAGTGGCAAAGTCTGCGGCAAATTTTCTGAATAACAAATGGATGTCCTCAGGTCGGTCATGCAAGGAGGGTACGCGGATTGGGACAGTGCTCAGGCGATAGTAAAGATCTTCCCGAAATTTTCCATTTTGTACCTGTTGCAGTAATTCTCTATTAGTAGCAGCTACTACACGAACATCAGTTTTTTGAACTTTGGAGGAGCCCACCCGTATATACTCACCCGTTTCGAGTACGCGCAATAGCCTAGCCTGTGTACCAAGGGGCAATTCTCCAATTTCGTCTAAAAAAATGGTGCCTCCATTTACAGTTTCAAAATAGCCTTTCCGAGCCTCAGTGGCACCAGTGAAAGAGCCTTTTTCGTGACCAAAAAGTTCAGAATCAATTGTTCCTTCTGGAATAGCCCCGCAGTTAACCGCTATAAATGCATTGTGTTTACGGGCAGAGAGGGAATGAATGATTTGAGAGAAAACTTCCTTACCTACACCGCTTTCCCCATTGATCAAAACCGTTAAATCAGTAGCGGCAACCTGCGCGGCTACTTCCATAGCATAATTTAAGGCAGGTGCGTTACCAATGATGCCAAATCTATTTTTTATACTTTGTATATCCATCATCAAGTATGAATAAGTTAGTTTGTAACGATATTACCTTTTAGGGTTCCCTGCGTACAATCGGTTATGGTTACTGTTACAAAATCTCCTTTTTTATAGGGATGATTTTCTTTTGGAAAAACCACAACCTTATTTTGTGAATTTCTAGCCTTCCATGCTGCTTTATCTTTTTTACTATCTCCCTCGATCAGCACCTTAAAAGACTTTCCAATATCGCGTTGGTTACTCTCCAAGGATAACCTGCCTTGCAACGATACTATTTCTTCCAGTCTTCTTTTTTTGATTTCTTCTGGCACATCATCCGTATAACGTCGTGCAGCCAGGGTGCCCGGCCGCTCGCTGTAAAAGAACATATAGGAAAAATCGTATTTGCAATATTCCATTATGGAGAGTGTGTCTTGATGGTCTTTTTCTTCTTCTGTACAAAATCCAGCAATGATATCTGCGCTAATGCCGCAATCAGGTAATAGAGCTCGTATTCGATCAACTTTGGCTATATACCATTCACGCGTATACGTCCGATTCATTAATTGCAAAATCCGGCTGGAACCACTTTGCACTGGAAGATGAATGTATTTGCAAATATTTTCATACTTGGCCATGGTGTAAAGCACTTCATCGGTAATGTCTTTGGGATGGGAAGTAGAGAAACGGATCAATAAATCTGGAGCGATTTGTGCCACCCGCTCTAATAAGTTAGCAAAAGTGACTGGAGAAGATGTTTCATGCGAAGTAGCATGGTAATAGGAATCTACATTTTGTCCAAGCAATGTTATTTCTCTGTACCCATTTTCATATAAATCGGTGCATTCTTGAAGAATGCTTTGCATGTCTCTGCTTCTTTCACGGCCGCGCGTGAATGGAACCACGCAAAAAGAACACATATTGTTACACCCACGCATAATACTTACAAAAGCACTTATGCCGTTGCTGTCTAATCGGACGGGGGCTATGTCTGCATACGTTTCCTCACGGCTCAACAATACGTTTACTGCTTTTTGTCCACCTGCCGCTTCTTCAATCAATGTAGGAAGGGAGCGATAGGCATCCGGGCCTACTACAAGATCCACCAACTTTTCTTCCTCAAGAAATTTTGACTTCAAACGCTCCGCCATGCATCCTAGCACCCCAATCAAAAGGGTCTTTTTTTTACGTTTTAAGCTTTTAAAAGTGGTCAGCCGTTTGCGAACAGTCTGTTCAGCCTTTTCCCGTATAGAGCAAGTATTAATGAAAATGAGATCAGCTTCCTCTTGATTTCTGGTGGGTCCAAATCCTGCTCCTTGAAGGATAGAAGCCACAACCTCGCTGTCTGCAAAGTTCATTTGACAGCCATAGCTCTCTATATAGAAATGATGTTTGAATTTCTTATCCAATAGTTGGTCAGGGGCATACGCCTCACCTTGTCTAGCCTCATCTTGTGTTTTATCTAAAATCAACTCCTCCATACACTAAATTTGGGGAACCGCAAATATACCAAGAGCTGCTTGAATCTGACAGGTTGTCACGGTTCTTTAACAGATTAGGTGAATGATAGAGGTATATTTGACGTCTAAGACATTGGTTTGAAACGTTTTTTACTACTCATCTGTATGTTGGCCTTTTCGGAGGTTTCTATTGCCCAGCCCGGCAAAGGAGGCGTTTTATCTGGCAATCTGATTACTGAAAAATCAGAACCACTCCAAGGCGTCACTGTTCAATTGACCTCAATGGCGGACACGCTTCAATTCTTGACGATACAAACCGATAATAAAGGGGATTTCAAGTTTTCGCTATTAAAAATGGGGTATTATTTTTTGAAACTCAGTTATGTAGGCAAGCGACCAATACGTATTGATAGTATTCATATCAGAGCTGAAAGATTAGATTTCAATATACCTGATATTGTAATGAAAAACAATGATATAGGTCAACTAGAACAAGTAGTGATTTATGCTGAAAAACCCATTATTGAGTCCAAAGAGGGTAATTTAACCTTCAATGTAACAGAATCCGCCAATGCAGCAGGGGCTACGGCTGGTGAATTGTTGACTCAATTGCCTTTGGTGGCAAAGGACGCTGACGGAAAAATTACTGTAAGGGGAAAAGAGCCTCGGATCTTAATTGATGATAAGCCAGTTGAATTGAATTTGCAACAACTTCAGGATTTGCTGGAGTCACTGCCTGGCAGTTCAATTGAAAAAATTGAGGTGATGACTAACCCGCCACCTCAATATGCAAATGAGCAAGGAGGAGTGATCAATATAGTAATGCGAAAAGGAAGAATTGGGAGAAGTGGAAGAATCGGAATTACTGCGGGCACTCGAGGTGAATTTTCCGTTACGGGAAGTTACAATTATCGGAAAAAGGGTTTAACGCTGGCTGTAAATACCGGATTCAATTATAATCGATTTCAAGGGCAAGGGTATTCTACCCGTCAAAATCGTTATGCAGATTCCATTAATTATCTATCCACCTCTAATCGCAATCATAGTCAAAATAAACGTCCATCCCTTCGAGTCAACTTAGATTATCAGCTCAACGCGAAGTCCATGTTCAACGGAGTGCTTCAGCTGAATCAAAATGCGGCTACTCAATTTTCCGGCACACGATTCACCGCTATCAATCAGTTTGATGTTCCTTGGCGTATCACAGATCGTTCCATTTATAGTGGAAATAATAATTGGTCGCCCTCCTTGCAGCTGAATTATACCTATAAACCTAAAGCGGGGCAATCACTAAGAATTTTGACAAATTGGAATGGTGGTCAACAAGCCAGTGATCGAGATTTTTTTCAATTCTATTTGCGCCCTGATGGTGGAATTACTCGGGAGGATTCCATGCAACGACAAGCCATTGATAATAAGAATCGAGGAGGGACACTGCGTGTGATGTATGATAAAACATGGCAACCTGCAAAATTAACTTTTTCAGGGGGGGCTTTTTATAGTTTTACGAGTACACATGCGATTACGGCGGCCTCCTATCAAAAAATGCCAGCGCAAATTTTTCTTCCACTTCCGTTGCTGAGTAATGATTTTGTATTTACACAGGGTGTGTATCAGGGGAGAGTATCTTTCAAAAAAGTTATTGGCGAAAGCTTTAGTATAACGGCGGGTACTTCGCTGGAGAAAACTCAAATTGGTTTTGATATTCGAAATGAAGACAAACAGGTATCGAACCAATATCCTACCTGGCTTCCTTTTTTCAATTTGAATAAATCCTGGAAAGATCGATTTAGTGCCACACTTTCTTACAGAAGGAGTATCAATCGTCCGGGTATGCAGCAATTAAATCCAGTGCTTGATTTTGCAGATCCCTACAATTTGCGTTTTGGCAATCCTGATTTACTGGCTTCAACTACCGATCACTATAATTTGGTGCTTAGTAGAAATCGACCCAAGTATTTTTTAAATCTGGGTGTGGGCTACCACCAAGTGAATGATATTTTTAGTCAGGTTCGAACTTTAGTGGAGGGCGGTAAAACAGAAATTACCTGGGAGAATATCAGTAGCCGAGAGGAGTTGGAGGCAAGCACATGGAACGGATTTACAATTGCCAAAAAGCTAAAATTGAATTCCAGCGCTAGTTTTACTTATATCAAGTATAGCGCTTACGATCGTTTAGTCAGGAAGTTTAGGAATGGCCCATCCTTCACAACTACGCTGGGTCATCAATGGACGCCACATGAGAATTGGAATCTTACCTCTAATTTTAATTTGAATCGATTTGCAACTCCGCAGGGGTTTGCGCGTTGGAATAGTAGTTTAACGGTAGGGGTTCAAGCTAAGTTCTTGGCTAAAAAACTAATTACCACTTTTAATATGATTGATCCGCTCATGAATCAGGAGCGCAGAAATTTTACCTATGGTCCCAATTTTTCGGTAGAAAGCTACAGCATTACTTATACGCGTAACTACCGCTTCTCACTAGCCTATGTATTTACGGGTAATAAGAGTAGCGCAAAAAAGAAGACGAAAAGATAGCAAACTTAGGGCTGTACTAATTTTGGTTGTAGCCAACTTTTTTCTACAGGAATTATCCATTGAGTGGCGAGTTCCTTCAAGGTGCCAACCATATTATTGAAGTAGAGGGTTTCATTTGTGATAAAACTCTTTTCCCAAGCATACTTCAATTGCGCTAACGGTAAAAGTTCTATTTTTTGGTTTACATAAAAGGCTAATTGTGTTCTATCAAAAAGTCCAACGCCATATTCTTGCTCAATTTTCTTTATTTCTCGTACGGAAGCATCTGTACTACAACCACTCACTAGAACGTTGCTTTCGTCCGCAATTAAAATAATGAATCTTCCAAAAAGCAATAGGGATGTAGCCTGTACAGGGGCACCGTGGGACTGCCAATTCTTGGTAAATTGTTCAAGTTGGGATTCAAGCTCCAGTGCTTCTTGTATGGAAAAAATTCTAGAAGCTTGGTAAATCCAAACGCGAGATGATGCTGAATAATCTTGTGGGAGCAGTGTTTGATAGTCTAATTTCATGATTGGGATTACTCAGTAATCATTCCTTTTTCAATAATTTCTGCAATATCAAGCACCTTGACGGTGTCCTCTTTCTCAGCTCCTTTGATTCCATCTGTAAGCATAGTATTGCAAAATGGGCAGGCTGCTGCTACAATGGAGGCTGAAGTTGCCAAGGCCTCATCGGTTCTTGCTTTATTTATGCGTTGCGTTCCTTTTTCTTCTTCTTTGAACATTTGTGACCCGCCTGCTCCACAACAAAGCCCATTAGAGCGACATCTTTTCATTTCTACCAATTCGCTGTCTAAGAGCGCTAGCACTTTTCGAGGAGCTTCGTAAATTCCATTTGCCCTTCCCAAATAGCAACTATCATGATAAACGATACGCTTTCCTTTGAAAGGTCCTTCTTCCTTAAGACGAATTTTTCCTTCGTCAATCAATTGTTGTAATAAAACGGTATGGTGAATAACTTCGTAGTGGCCCCCTAATTCGGGATACTCATTTTTTAATGTGTTGAAGCAATGCGGACAAGTAGTTACGATTTTTTTGACTCCATAGCCATTTAAGGTTTGAATATTTTGATACGCCATCATTTGAAATAAAAATTCGTTACCCGCTCTTCTTGCGGGGTCGCCAGTACAACATTCCTCTTTTCCTAAAATGGCAAATTCAATACCTACTTTTTGTAAAATGTGCGCAAAAGCTTTGCTAATACTTTGCGCGCGTTGATCAAAACTGCCTGCGCAACCCACCCAAAACAAAATGGAGGGGGATTTACCAGCTGCAACACAGGAAGCCAGTGTAGGAATATTCATGAAAGTAAAGTTGTTCAACAAAAGTACAGAATTTGAACAGTTGTCAGGAATGAACGTGGCCTGATTGCAGTATTTTTGATCACCAACTTATGCCAAAGTTCTTCAACCGTTTATTACGCTGGGAGGAGTGGAATTTTTTTATTCTATACCTGCCTCTTTTTCCCTGGTGGCTATGGTATTGTTTGCGCAGTCGATCGTTTTGGTTTTTCAGTTCCTCCAACCCCACCATCACATTTGGGGGATTTGAAGGGGAGGGGAAGCGCGAAATGTATGAACAACTGCCCAGTCATTTTTATCCTAAAACAATCTATATCGATTCTTCTCTGTCAGATTCGGAAGCTTTGCAACAGATTCGAGAGGCTGGCTTTACGCTTCCTTTTACGGTTAAGCCGGATGTGGGAATGAAAGGGATATTATTTCGTCGTATCGAGTCCTGGGAACAATGGTCGCGTTATCACCAGGCTGTACCAGTTCATTACATTGTGCAGGATTGGATCCAGTATCCAAATGAGTATAGTCTGTTCTATTATCGACATCCATCCGAAAAAAAGGGGGTGATTAGTGGGTTTATTCAAAAGGATTTGCTACAGGTCATGGGAAACGGGGTAGCCACGCTAGCGCAACTAGTCAAGTTGCATCCCAAAGGAGCTAATCGTACAAAGGAATTAAAGGCTAAACATGAGGCTAATTGGCATACGATTTTAGAAAATGGAAAGCCCTACTTTCTTTCGTACGCCGGTAATCATAATCGTGGTGCGCAATTCATCAACTTGGCACATGAAATTGATGAACAATTACAGGCGCAATTTGACAAGCTTAGTTTACATACTAAATTTTACTATGGTCGTTATGATTTGAAGGCTAGTTCAGTAAAGGACTTGAAAGCCGGACATTCTTTTTCCATTATTGAATTCAATGGATGTGGTGCAGAGCCAAATCACATCTACGATTGCGGTTTATCACTCCTGCAGGCGTACCGAACTCTTTTGAAACATTGGAGTGCGCTGTATAAAATTAGCGCGTACAATCATCGGCAGGGAATCCATTATTGGTCTTTCCAACGTGGATGGAATTTTTTGAAAGCGGCACGCAAACATTTTAAAAAGCTTGAACAGCTTGATGTTTCCGGTTTATAGAGTATTTTGCTAGTATGATTAAATTAATTCAGGTACTCTTAATTGGGCTCCTGGTCAGTTTTATTGGTTCTTTACCGCTGGGTACTTTAAATGTAGCGGCCATGCAAATTTCAATTGCCAGTGGTATACAGGCTGCGCTTTTGTTTTCGCTGGGTTCTTTAATGGCTGAAATGATCTATGTTCGATTATCCCTGGTTGCCATGGATTGGTTGCGAAAACAGACCCGTCTGTTAAGCATCTTTGATTTTCTTACTTTTCTTTTATTGATTGTGCTAGCAACCTCTAATTTCTACATGGCTTTTTCAGAAAACAGCCAAGATCGGAATTTGATCCTGGATAGTGCACTTCCTAAATTACTTTTAGGGTTTTTGATGAGTGCCATCAATCCTGTTCAAATTCCATTTTGGTTTGGTTGGAGTACTGTGTTGTTTTCTCGTGGTTTATTGGAGGCAAAAAATGCGCAATACAATGCCTATATCTTGGGAATTGGGATGGGTACCTTAATGGGCAATAGTATTTTTATTTTCGGAGGACAATTAGTAGCCAATAAAATCAACGATAATCAATCACTGGTCAGTTTAATTATCGGATTCATTTTTTTGATAACAGCTGGTTGGCAGTTGTATAAATTAATCCGAAAAAAGGATGCGGCACATCGTATCAGTCAGCCAGATGCGGAAACAAAACGGGTTGGTCAGCAATTAGAGCGCTGGTCTACGGAAGGTGATAAAAAATAGACTTACGAGGATTGAATCCATTTTTCTCTGTCCTCAGGATTAAATTTCCAAGGCGCAAAGTTGTTTTCTACATTTCCAAAAAGGGTGGCCCATTCAGCTGGGGTGTTACTTTCTTCCATAACTAAATTTCTCCGTAATTGGAGAATTATATCGAGCGGGTTGATGCTGACCGGACATTCTTGTACGCAAGCGTTACAAGTAGTACATGCATTAATTTCTTCAATACTTATATAATGATGCAATAGTGAGCGACCATCATCTTGCCAGGTTCCCTGCTTTGCAAGCGATTTTCCTACTTCTTCCAGTCGATCTCTCGTATCCATCATGATCTTTCTAGGCGAAAGCAGTTTTCCAGTTTGGTTGGCTGGACAAGCACTACTGCATCGGCCACACTCGGTGCAGCTGTATGCGTCTAGTAAGTTTTTCCAACTCAAATCCATCACATCACGCGCGCCAAACCGAGGAGGATTTGTATTGCTCTCGGCAGGAGCTAATTCTGGTTGCATGGCGTAGATGACTTCTTGTTGAATCGAAGGCATGTTTTCCATTTTTCCAGCTGGTTCCAGCCGCGCATAATAGGCGTTGGGGAATGCCAGGATTATATGTAGATGTTTAGAGTAGGGGAGATAATTTAAAAAAGCATAGATACCAAGAATATGGAGCCACCAGCTGGTTCTTTCCAGTACTACAAGAGTATAATTGCTGCAATTGTTAAGTAAGGGGTATAATAGTGAGGAAATCCAGAAGTTTCCAGTAGCATGTTGGCTATAATGAGGATGACCGCGTTGCTGCAAAAGTGTATCACTGGCATTCATGAATAAAAAGAGTGACATCAATATAATTTCAGCAGTCAAAATAATCATCGCGTCGTTGCGGGGCCAGCCTTCCAAATCAGTGCTTTGCAGTCGGCTGATTGATTTTAAATTTCTCCGGATTATAAAAACGATACAGGCCAGTAAGACCAGAAGTGCCAATAACTCAAATGCGTTGATTAAAAGAGGGTAGAGTGAACCCAGTAGGGGAGCAAATAACCGGTGCTGCCCCAGTATTCCATCTAAAATAATTTCAACTATTTCAATATTAATAATGATGAATCCGGCGTAAACGATTAAATGTAAAAGGGCTACTCCTGGTTTTCGAAACATTTTCTGCTGCCCAAGTGCCAGCAGCAGTACATTTTTCCAACGATCAATTGGCGAACCTTTCATTTCCTCGCTTCGACCTAGTTGTATTGTTTTGAGTATAATTTTACCACGTTTGATCACCAGCGTGACTGCAACCAGGGTAAATGCAATAAATAGTAAGGGTTCTAAAAATTGAAGGGCTGTCATACACCTGCTAAATTAACACAATTCAAATCAGAAATAGAGGGGATGAAAGCGAACTTTACCGCTGGAGAGCTCAATCGCTGGCGCTGGAAACTTGAATGCATTCAGAAATGTAAAGAGAAATCGTAGGCCAGCTCGATGAGTAGGAATTTTTTTCCAATCAATGTCAGGGGCAATATACCACTGTCTATATCGTGGAATATCTCTTCGATCGAATAAAATGCCGCCACCCGGATTGGTGGCCATATTTTCACGGCCTCCTAATAGTCCGTTAGCCCCATAGCCAAAAGCAATATTTAGCCATTTTGGCCAATTTGTTTCTTTTAAAAAGGGGGCTATTGAAATACTAGCCCAGTAAGTTTGCCCATTATAATCTTTTAGAAATCGATTTGATTGATTCTTGCCAAAAAGTTGATCACTTCTTTCCTGCAATACAGGATCATTATAGAATTGAGGATGATAAGAGAATTTGATACGTACTCGTTGCTCATTCCAAGCTAATTCTTGTCCAATGAGTAAGCTACTTCCAATCATGTTAGCAGTAAAATCTCCCCAACTCCATCCCCAGTCCTTGCTGAAACCATCCAGTATTTCTATTACAGTTTGGTAAGCTGCTCCACTTAATCCTCCAATCCAAATTCTTTTTTTTCGCTCCATGCCGGCCCATTTCCATAGCTCCATACTTCCAACACTCTCAATATAGGCTCCATATAAGTGCCCCACTTTATCCACCTGTTTCCATTCTTTCCAATCATTAAAACTGTGAAATTTACTTTGCGGGTAATTCCGGTACCAAGCTGTGTAGAGTCCTATCATTGCACCTCCATAGCCTCCGATATTTCCTGCCGCTACCCATTTGATTCTATTTTTTTTTAGTTGTTCCTTTTGAAAAGCAGTAGTATCGAATTGAATAGGTTGGCAATAGGTGAATGTGGAGAAAACGAAAAAGAGTAAACTCAATGTGTATTTATAAAAAACGATTATGTGTGGTTGTATTGGCAGTGTTAATAATTTAAAGGCCAAATTTCGGTAACTTTATCCTTTCAAAATCAATTGTATGGATCCTATCGCGCAGGAAAAAATCAATGACTGGTTGCAAGGGGAATACGACCAGGCAACCAAGGAGGCTATTCGGCAATTATTGGCTAATAATCCTAAAGAACTGGAGGACTCGTTTTATAGAAATTTAGAGTTTGGCACAGGAGGACTGAGGGGTTTGATGGGCGTCGGTACAAATCGGATGAATAAGTATACGGTAGGTATGGCCACGCAAGGGTTTGCTAATTATTTGAAGCAAGTTTTTAGTGGAGTTATTCGAGTAGCTATTGCTCACGACAGCCGTAACAATAGCCGTTTTTTCGCTGAAACTACTGCACAGGTTTTTGCTGCTAATGGAATTCATGTTTATTTATTCGAAGACTTAAGACCCACGCCGGAACTATCTTTTGCAATACGTGAGTTAGGTTGTCAGGGGGGCGTAGTCTGTACGGCTTCGCATAATCCTAAAGAATACAATGGATACAAGGCATACTGGAATGATGGGTCTCAATTGGTGGCTCCGCATGACAAAAATGTTATAAAGGAAGTGGAAAAGATTGAAGGAGTTGCGCAGGTAAGGTGGTCGGGAGGTGAGTCTCTGATCTCCTCTCTTGGAAAGGAGATGGATCAACGTTATACGCAAATGGTGAAATCGTTGAGCGTTTATCCGGAAATTGTGGCACGTTACAAGGACCTTAAGATTGTGTATACTCCCATTCATGGATCAGGAATTCGGTTGGTTCCCACGGTACTGAAGGAGTTTGGTTTTACGAATGTTCATATTGTAAAAGAACAAGAAGAACCCAATGGAAATTTTCCAACTGTGGCATATCCCAACCCCGAGGAGAGTGAGGCCATGCAGCTTGGACTAAACTTAGCACAACAATTAGATGCAGATATTTTATGCGGAACAGATCCTGATGCCGATCGATTAGCCATTGGGGTAAAGGACTCAGCGGGAAACTGGGTACTGCTAAATGGCAATCAAACAGCAGTATTGGCTTTTAATTATTTATTGGAGGCAAGAAAAGAAAAGGGAGTTGCCAAGTCAAATGACATGGTGATTACGACCATTGTTACCACTCCGCAAATTGATGCTATTGCCAAAGAAAACGGGGTATCCTGTTATCGAGTTTTAACGGGTTTCAAATGGATTGCAGACTTGATACGGGAGAAGGAAGCCAACGAAAATTATATTATTGGGGGGGAGGAGAGTTTTGGTTTAATGATTGGAGATAAAATACGAGATAAAGATGGGGTTAGTGCGGTGGCGCTACTTTGTGAAATGGCTGCCTATGAAAAATCGAAAGGAAGAAGTCTATACCAAAAGCTGATCGATTTGTCAGTTCGTCACGGTTTTTATCTTGAAGAGTTACTATCCATCACACGAAAAGGAAAAGAGGGGCAACAGGAAATCGCTGCCATGATGAATGGGTTTAGAACAAATCCGCCTATCTCTATTGCGGGTAGTGCCGTAACACAGCTACTCGATTATGAAGCACAGGTAGGGAAGGAGCTCACAAGTGGTCAGACTTGGCCATTAACGCTGCCACGATCAAATGTGTTACAACTTGTATTGGCTGATGGTACCGTGATTTCGGCACGTCCTAGTGGTACGGAACCTAAGATTAAATTTTACTTTAGTGTTAGAGAAGATTTAAAAGAGGCAAATCAGTTTGAAGAAATAAAAATGCAATTGCAGCAACGGATTAAAAATTATAGGGGAGCATTGAATCTATGAGGCCTACGGAGGATAAACACCGTCACCAAGGATTGCGAAAAAAATTGGTCGATCAGCTTCGTTCTCAAGGCATCTCCAACGATCAAGTATTGGCTGCGATAGCACAAATTCCTCGGCATTTTTTTCTGGATTCTGCATTTGATGATATCGCCTATGAAAATCGAGCATTTCCTATAGGAGAAGGCCAGACCATCTCACATCCCTACACAGTGGCCTATCAAACACAGTTGTTGGATGTAAAGCGGTTTGAAAAAGTACTTGAAGTTGGAACGGGTAGTGCTTATCAGGCTGTTGTATTGGCTTCACTCGGTGTGCAGGTTTTTACGATTGAACGGCAACGAAAACTTTTTGATTCTAACAAGCAATTTAAATGGCTCCAACAACAACCAGGCATCAAATTTTTTTATGGAGATGGGTTTGAGGGGCTTCCCACATTTGCGCCATTTGATAAAATATTGATTACCGCTGCGGCTCCTCACATTCCTCCAAAGTTAGTTGCTCAGTTGAAGCCGGGTGGAGTAATGGTATTGCCAGTGGGAGAGGGGGAGACGCAGCAAATGTGCCGTGTTACCAATGGAGAAAACAATGCATTGCGCGTGGAGCGTTTCGAGCAGTTTTCTTTTGTACCCATGCTAACCGGAAAGGAAAGCTGAATCTTTCTTACCTTACAGTTCCAAACACCTGTTATGCGTATTGTTCCATTTTTATGTAGCACTGCTATTACTGTTGCACTGGTAGCCGTGTTCGATCGTCCATTAGGAAAAGTTCCTCCATTGGGTGCTTTTTTTAGTCCACAATATGGATTTTGGCAAAATGCCGAACCTGCCCGCCAAGATTATGGGGGTACTCTCTCTATAAATGGATTACAGGGGCCTGTTGAAGTTTTTTTTGATGATCGTTTAGTGCCACATGTGTTTGCTGAAAACGAACAAGATCTCTATTTTGTCCAGGGCTATTTACATGCTCGTTTTCGTCTTTTTCAAATTGATCTACAAACTAGAGCTGCCGCAGGTCGTGCCAGTGAACTGGCGGGTAGTAAAGCCATCAATTTTGATAAAGAACAACGTAGATTAGGAATGGTCTACGCTGCAGAAAACGCACTTAAAGAAATTGAAGCAGACACACAATTTCGCTCATTTTTTGATGCCTATACCGCTGGTGTAAATTCCTACATTGAGCAGCTTACAGAATCAGCTTTACCTATAGAATATAAATTATTACAGAGTAAGCCAGAAAAATGGAGCAATCTCAAAACTGCACTCCTGTTAAAGATGATGTCAAAGATGTTGTCCGGAGGTACAGAAAATGATTTGGCTAATACAAACGCCAAATCCATTTTTATGCCGGAAGAATTGCAACAGTTATATCCACAGGTACCGGATTCCTTGCTACCTATTGTTCCTATTGGAACGGAATTTCCCAAGCCGGCTGTTATTCCGGTAAAGCCCGCTACTGCAGATTCTTTATACTTTAATAATAAAACTACCGTTGCCGCACAATCACTGGATCGTCCCGATCCTGGCAATGGAAGTAATAATTGGGTTGTGGGAGGAAGTAAAACAAAAAGCGGGTATCCAATTTTAGCGAATGACCCCCACCTCGAATTGTCATTACCCTCTATCTGGTTTGAGATCCAATTGAAAACACCTACGCATAATTCTTATGGTGTTTCTCTTCCCGGATCACCATTTGTTGTAATTGGGTTTAATGATAGCATCGCCTGGGGGGTCACCAACTCACAGCGAGATGTAAAAGATTATTACGAAATAAAATTCAAGGATCAGACTCGGTCCTCTTATTGGTTTAATGGTGAATGGGTACCCACAACCATGAGGATTGAGGAGATAAAAATTAAGGACAGCCTCTCCGTATTTGATACGGTTGCTTATACGGTATTTGGCCCCGTGCAATTTGATAATCGCTTTTCCAATGCCATCTCAGCAGACCGAAACCTTGCTGTGCGTTGGGCTGCTCACGATCCGAGTAACGAGGGCTTAACCTTTTACAAACTCAATAAGGCACGTAACTATGCCGATTATGAGGAAGCGATCTCGACATTCACTTGCCCCGGTCAGAATTTTATTTTTGCATCCCGATCTGGTGATATTGCTATTTGGCAGCAGGGACGTTTTCCTGCAAGGTGGGATGGACAAGGACTCTATGTAATGCCTGGTCAAGACAGTAGTTATTTGTGGCAAGGGTACATCCCTCAACAAGAAAATCCGCATGCAATTAATCCAGCGCGTGGTTATTTACAAAGCGCCAATCAACGTGCAGCCGATGGTACTTATCCTTATTTTATTCCCGGAAGTTATATTACCGCTCGGGGTGTTCGCATTGATAAAAAACTGGCAACAATGTCAGCTATCACTCCAAGAGACATGATGGAGTTGCATGCTGATTACTTTAATGTTTCAGCGGAGGATGTTCGTCCCGTTTTGCTTGCCAACATTCAAGAAGGGCAGCTGGGATTAAAAGAGCGTGAGTACTTGGAAATTTTACGCAGTTGGGATTTACTAGCTTCTCCTGATTCAAAAGGACAAACAGTTTTTCAATGTTTTTGGGATTCTGTACAAGTGTCAATTTGGAAGGACGAAATCAGCCGTACAAATCCTGTTGCCCCTTGGCCTTCAGAGCAAACAACGATAGAGTGGTTGTTAAGAGATTCAGTCCACCGGTATGCTGATGATATTAATACAACCGAAGTTGAATCACTAGCTATGACCATAACTGCTTCTTTTAAAAAGGCAGCCCTTTTTTTAGCCGCTAAAGAGGCGGAGGGCAAATTGGTCTGGAGTCGATTTATGAACCCCAGTGTATATCATTTATTAAAAGAGGCACTTCCAGCTTTTGCCAGGAAAGGGCTGGCAGTTGGGGGATATGGCAATATTGTAAACGCCATAAAGCATAGTCATGGTCCCAGCTGGCGTATGATTGTTCATTTGACAGATGGGATCGAGGCATATGGAGTTTTTCCTGGTGGTCAGAGTGGTAATCCGGGTAGTCGGTTTTATGATAATAATATTTCGGTTTGGGAAAAAGGAGAATATAATCGATGCTGGTATATGCGAGATGGGGATCGTGCCAATCAACAGGTTAAATGGGTATTACGATTTAATAAATCATAATTTTTTATATGAAGTTTTTTTTATCAGTTCTACTAACAATGCTGAGCGGAGTGGGAATCTCTTTATGGGCGCTATCACCTTGGTGGGGTTTTGTGCCCGTTGCATTCCTGGTGGCGGCTATGATCCATCAAGCCCCGGCCAAAGCATTTGCAGCTGGTTTTTTAGGTATGCTCTTGGCGTGGGGAGGACTCTCTTGGTGGATTGATTGGCAAAATAGCAGCCTATTATCCAAGCAAGTTGCCGTTTTATTTCCCTTGCAGGGATCCTCAGCTGCATTGATTTTGTTAACTGGAGTTTTGGGTGGTCTCCTAGGAGGGGTAGCTGCATTAGCGGGTAGCTATCTTCGCATTTCTAAATCTAAGATGGAGTGATCGTTCGATTATTACTGCTGTTATTTATTGGGTTAATTTTTTCTGAAGCGAGTGCTGGCCTTGTAAAAGGGAGAGTGATGGATGCGGATGGTCATCCGCTTGCCTTTGCTTCTATATCCGTACAAGGATCTAAACAGGGTATCTCTGCCAATGCAGAGGGTTTTTTTGAGTTAAGCTTATCGCCCGGCAAGTATAAAATTATTTGTCAATATGTTGGTTTTGCCAAGCAGGAGCAAACTATAACAGTGGGAGTGGAGTCAGTTCGTTTAGATTTTGTACTGCAAAAACAAGCGTTAATGCTCCCGGATGTGGTCATTTCAAATAAAGAGGATCCTGCTTACAGGCTGATTCGTGAAATGATTCAGCAACAGCAAACCAATCAACAGCGCCTCCAAGAATTTTCCTGTATGGTGTACTCCAAAGGGCAACTTCGGTTGCGGGACTTCCCAACTCGTTTCTTATCGCAGAAAGTTGACTTTGAAGATGGGGATACCAGTAAAAAAAAGTTTCTTTATTTATCGGAAACTATCTCCCGCTATGCACAACGGGGAGAAAAAGAAAAAAAGGTTGAGGTATTATCCTCAAAAGTAAGCGGCGATAGCGATGGGTTTGGGCTGGCGGTGCCCGATCAATATTCATTTTATGACAATATTGTTTTACCGGGTACCCGTCTTAATCCTAGAGGATTTATTTCTCCCTTGTCGTCATCTGCTTTTTATTATTATCGGTTTAAACTCATAGGCTCTTTCATAGAAAACAACAAAGTCCTAAGTCGAATACAAGTAATCCCAAAAAGAAAAAGTGAGCCGGTTTTTGCAGGAGAAATTACAATTGTGCAGGAAGATTGGCAACTCCACTCCGTGGACCTCAACTTGGTTCGTGCCCAACAGCTTGAATTTGTTGATACCTTGAAAGTAGTTCAGCTCTATAACGAGGAAGAAAAAGGCGAGTGGCGTCTAGTTAGTCAAGTGCTGTATCCCGCTGCCAAAAAATTTGGATTCGATGCCTACGGCAGTTTTTTAAACGTTTACTCCGACTACGTTTTAAAACCATCTTGGACAAAAAAATATTTTGATCGTTTTTTACTTCGGTATGCTGATAGCGCCAATCGTCGGTCAGTGGAATATTGGGATCAAGTTAGGCCCGTGCCATTAACGGCAGAAGAACTGGTAGATTATTATAAAAAAGATAGTCTGGAGCAAAGACGTAGAGATCCCGCTTATTTAGATTCTTTAAATAGGGTTAGAAATAAATTTAGTATCCCTCGTTTGTTGCTTACCGGGCAAACTATCTATACAAAAAGGGATAAGTTTGATTTATCTGTTAATTCAATCATTGATCAGCTTTCTTTTAACCCTGCCGAAGGGCTTGTCTTCCAACCGCAATTGCGGTGGCAATATAAATGGGATAGTACAGGCACCCGAAAACAGCTTAATGGTAACCTGGTGTTACGAACTGGCTTTGGTAATCAGCACTTCAATCCTTACTCCACTTTTTCCTATGTTTTCGGAACGCAATTTAGGAGTTCAATTACGCTAGGGGTGGGTCATCAGGTTTTACAGTTCAATGGGCAAAGTCCCATTACAGATAAGGGAAACACTTTCTCATCACTGCTCTATGAATCAAATCGAATCAAATCTTATGAAGCTCGCGTTTTTAGAATTACTTATTCAAAAGGGTTAGGTGCGGGTTTATCGCTACAATGGGGAATTCGTTTTGAGGATCGGACCGCAATCGATAATCAAACAGATTACACTTGGATTAATAAACCCAATCGTGCCTATACGCCCAATTACCCGGATGAGCTGGTCAACCAAAACATCGCAAGACACCAGGTGGCCGACATGACGGTAGCATTACGTTGGCAGCCTGGTACGCGATATATTAAGCTGCCAGAACGAATCATTAATATTGGCAGTGATAAGCCTGTATTAAGTTTTCAAATAACACAAACGCTTGGAGCATGGGCGGGTAATGATGCACGATATACGAAGTGGCGAATGGGTATAACGGATAATATTAATTTAAAATTGAAAGGGGTATTTCGCTACCGGTTTGCGATGGGTGGCTTCTTGAACAATCAAGCTGTTCCGTTGGCCGATTATATCCATTTTAATGGAAATGCCTCTCAACTTGCCAATGAATATTTGAATAGCTTCCAATTACTTTCACTTTACAGGCTTAGTCATGTTGAACGTTTTTACTCATTAGGCCATCTTGAATACAATTTTAAAGGATTGCTGACTAATAAAATTCCGGGGGTCAATAAACTCAAGCCGTACCTGGTGATGGGCTTAAACGCTTGCTACATTTCTACAACGCGTAATCATTGGGAGTGGTTTGTAGGAGTAGATAATTTATTGAAGCAGATTCGAGTGGATTACGTGATGGGCTATCAGCCTTCGGGTATTCATTTGACTGGTTTTCGAATCGGGGTTAAAGGGTTCTAATTTTAGTTGACCGCTTATCTTTGTGCTGATTTAGAATTTTGCCCAACCTGCAATTGGGGTTCTGGTCGAACTAAAATTCTTTTATATGGCTTCATTGCATAACCGGATATCCCGGCGAGAACTTAAGGAGAAAATACTACAAGATTCCACACCTCGTACCACCATCTCCTTTTATCAGTATTTCCAAATTGATCATCCGGATGAGTTTCGAAATCAATTTTACCATTCGTTGCATGCCATAGGGGTACTGGGTAGGATTTACGTGGCCTCAGAGGGTATTAATGCACAGATTAGTGTGCCTACAACTCAATTCTCTGCATTACGCACCTACTTGGATACGATTCCACCCTTGCAGGGTGTTCGTCTGAACATAGCTGTTCATGACGATGGAAAATCTTTTTTTGTGTTGGATATTAAAGTGCGGGATAAAATTGTGGCTGACGGTATTGAAGACCCAACTTTTAGCATGCAGCGAAAAGGGAAGTACGCTACCCCTGAACAGTTTAATAGGCTAGCGCAGGATCCCAATACGATTATAGTTGATATGCGAAACTACTATGAGTATGAGGTGGGGCATTTTAAAAATGCGATTGAGATCCCCTCTAATACTTTTCGCGAGCAGTTGCCTATGGCTGCTGATTTATTGAAAGACAAGAAAGAGGCAACTATTTTAATGTATTGTACCGGGGGTATCCGTTGTGAAAAAGCTTCTGCCTTTCTATTGCATCAGGGGTTTAACAATGTGTATCACCTCGAGGGCGGTGTAATCAACTACGCGCGCAACGTAAGAGAAAAAGAACTTCCTAGTTTATTCATTGGTAAAAATTTTGTTTTTGATGAAAGACTGGGCGAACGAATTACTGAGGATGTCATTGCACATTGTCATCAATGTGGACAAGTTGCGGACACACATACCAACTGTAAGAATGATGGTTGTCACTTACTTTTTATACAATGTGAATCTTGTGCTACTGTGATGGAGGGGTGCTGCTCTTTGGCCTGCCAGGATACGATTCATTTGCCCGAAGAGGAGAGAAAAAAAATAAGAAAAGGGAAGGATAAGGGACAGCATATTTTCAACAAGGCCAAAGACCGATTAGACGCGCTTCGATTACCCAACAGGCAAAAGTTTTAATGAATTTGCGCTAACGCTTTTGAGGTTGATTTAAAAATCTCTTCCTCGCTTAGTTGTGTTGGTATGAATGCTTTGCCAATTACTTTCTCATAAAGCTCAATGTAGCGCTTAGAAATTGTAGCCACCCACTCATCGCTCATGGTGGGAACGGATTGGCCCTCTTTGCCCATAAAATTATTTTCAATCAACCACTCGCGAACAAACTCTTTACTAAGTTGTGGTTGGCGTTCGCCCTTTGCTTGTCTTTCTTTATATCCTTCGGCAAAAAAGTATCGGGAGCTATCCGGTGTATGCACTTCATCCATGAGATAAATCTCATCTCCAATTTTTCCAAATTCATACTTTGTGTCCACCAATATTAGTCCTCTTTCAGCAGCAATTTTAGTGCCTCGTTCAAACAATTGAAGTGCCAGGCTAGCTAATTTGTTCCACTCTTCCTGTGTTGCTAAGCCACTCGAAACAATTGTGCTAGCGTCTATGTCCTCATCGTGCCCCTCTGATGCTTTGGTGGAAGGGGTAATGATGGGTGTTTCGAATGGATCGTTTTCATGCAGCCCATCAGGCATTTCAACCCCGCAAAGCATTCTTTGTCCAGATCGGTAGGTTCTCCAAGCGTGTCCGGTTAGGTACCCTCTCACTACCATTTCAATTTTAAAGGGTGTACATTTTTTGCCAATCGATACCATGGGGGCAGGAGTAGATAGAAGCCAGTTTGGACATATATCACGGGTAGCCTCCAGCATATGGCTGGCTATTTGGTTTAAAACCTGCCCCTTGAAGGGTATGGGGCGGGGTAGTATTACGTCAAAGGCGGAGATGCGGTCTGAGGCTACCATAACAAGCAAATTCTCCCCAATACTGTAAACATCTCTTACTTTACCCCTATAAAAACCCGTCTGATTTATAAATTGAAAAGTGGACATACTTCGAAAGTAATCTGACTGTTGTAAAGTACGGTAAACCAGTCAGTTTGAGATTTCAACAACTTATCCTTAGGCCTTTAAAATTAAATTTTTATAGTCCCCCTACAATGCGTACTTTTCCATTCTATTTTAAACCAAAATTCCGATTTATGAGAAAAAGCTACAATTTCTTAGCTTCTTCACTTGCGGTGCTATTAATTTCCTTTTCTGCTTATGCTCAACAAGTTACAGTAAAAGGTTCGGTGCGTAATCAAGCATCGAAAGAAGCTGTTCCTGCTGTTTCAGTAGTAGTAAAGGGTACATCACAAGGAACCTATACGAATGCTGATGGTCAATTTGCCCTATCAGTATCCAAGCTTCCTGTTACGCTCGTTTTTAGTTCTATTGGATTTTCTGACCAAGAAGTTAGTGTTAACTCTTTGGCAGATTTATCCATCGAATTGAAAGTAAATGAGTCATTAGGACAGGAGGTTGTGGTGTCTGCAACTAGAACACCCACCCGTTTATTGGAATCGCCTGTAACCGTAGAACGTTTGAGCTCAACTGCACTTCGCAACGTTGCCGCTCCTAACTTTTATGAGGCTATCGGTAACCTTAAGGGAGTGGATGTGCATACAGCGAGTTTAACTTTTCGCACTATTACCACTCGTGGATTTGTAAGCAGCGGTAATACGCGTTTAAATCAGTTAATGGATGGAATGGATAACCAAGCGCCAGGTCTGAACTTTGCCGTAGGTAGTATGGTTGGTCCATCTGATCTGGATGTAGAAAGCGTAGAGGTGCTCTCTGGTGCTTCTTCTGCGCTTTACGGTTCCGGTGGTATGAATGGAACTGTTTTGATCAATACAAAAAACCCATTTAAATACCAGGGTTTTAGTTATAACATTAAGCAGGGTATGATGCACGTAGATCAAAAACAGCGTGCTGCTGCTCCTTTTTACGACTGGTCTTTCCGCTGGGCTAAAGCCTATAAGAATAAGTTAGCGATCAAATTAGCTGCCTCTATGGTAAAGGGCTCTGATTGGGAGGCTGAAGATTATCGCAATAAAGCTCAGATTGGTATCCTAAGTGCTGTTGTGCCAGGTAACAGAACCA
Source organism: Bacteroidota bacterium (assembly GCA_014190475.1). Classification (GTDB taxonomy): domain Bacteria; phylum Bacteroidota; class Bacteroidia; order Chitinophagales; family Chitinophagaceae; genus JJ008. Next base: position 18,544 of record BJGL01000005.1, on the reverse strand, counting down.
ACAATTCTGATTTCAATGGTATCAATATTTACGGAGACGAGACTGCTGCCAATATGAATGCGTTTGCAAATTTTGTACAAGGATCAATCCGTGGTGGTATCCTTGGCGCAACTGGTGGTGCTCTAGATGTGGTCTCTTTGCTTAACGCTTACTATGGTGCAATTGGAAATCCCAGATATCCTACCGATGCACAACGCCAAGGATTTTACGCTTTCCCATTTTTCCCGGCTCCTGTTTTAGGTGCCATCAACAGCCCTCAATTAAAACCTTTGATTGAACAAATGTTCCCTTTCTATAATGGTTTAAAGAATAACTATTTTGGAGGGGCTACCGTTTCTCGTACTGGTTATGAGGAGCAGCAATTGGTGGATTATAACACCTTGAATATTCGTTTTAATGGGGGTATTCATTATAAGTTCAATGATAAGCTTGAGCTATCATTGAACAGCTATATTGGTGCTGGTACAACTGTTTATACAGGTGCCGATCGTTATTCATTAAAGAATTTGACAATGGGGCAGCATAAACTTGAGCTGCGTCATAAGAACTGGTTTATTCGTGGCTACACCACACAAGAAAATGCAGGTAAGTCTTATAACGCAACTGCGCTGGGTGCTTTCTTAAATGAAACGGCCAGCCCAAGTAGTAGCTGGTTCCCACTTTATATTGGCACATTCTCTGAAGGTCGTCGTTTGAATGGGGTGCAAGCAAGTGACTTTACACTCCATCAAGTTGCCAGAGCTTCAGCAGATGCTACGCGTTTACTGCCTGGAACAAAAGCTTTCACCGATGCCATGAACCGTATCAAAACAACACCAATCAGTAAGGGTGGTGCGTTGTTCTTAGATAAGACAGACTTCTATTCTGCCGAGACGCAGTTGAATATTTCTGATATGGGTGGCTTCTCTGATAAGGTTGAACTCATGGCTGGAGCCAGTTGGAAACAGTGGGTATTAAATTCTCAAGGAACACTGTTTGCTGATACTGCTCAATTGATCCGCGTAAATGAGTATGGTGGATACATGCAAATGAAGAAAAGTATGTTGGAGGGCGGTTTAACGTTGACTGCATCCGGACGTTTTGATAAGCAAACAAACTTCAAGGGCCGTTTTACGCCTCGTGTTTCTGCTGTTATCAAATTGGCAAAAGAGAATTTCCTTCGTTTGTCTTACCAGACTGCCTATCGTTTCCCAACTAACCAGAATCAATACATCAGTTTAGTAACTGGTTCTGGTGTTTTGATGGGTTGCTTGCCTGAGTTCCAAGATTACTATAAGCTTAATTCAACTCGTCCAGGTTATACAGCTGCCAGTGTTCTTTCTTATAGAGCAGGAACCCTTGCTGATTCCAGTCGTTTAGTACGTGCTCGATTCCAGCCTGTAAAGCCTGAAACAGTTAAGTCTTATGAGGTGGGCTACAAAGGTGTAATTGGTAAGAAGTTATTGATTGATGCTTACTACTATTATAGTCGCTATGAAGACTTTTTGGTTGGAGTTGCTCTAGCGCAATCTCGCACAGGAGCTAATTCTGATCTCTACTCTCCATTCACTAGTACAAACCTTTCCTACGTTCAGAACTCTGCCGAGCCAGTTACTTCTACTGGATGGGGCGTTGGTTTTGAATACCAGTGGGTAAGAAAGTATGTGGTTTATGGAAACGTATTCTCTGACAAATTGCAGGATGTTGAAGAAGGAGTTGTAACTTATTTTAATGCTCCTAAATACCGTGTAAACATTGGTATGCGCAACGAGAATGTATACAAGAACGTTGGTTTCAATGTTGTTTACAAATGGCAAGATCGTAACTATTACGAGGGAACCTTTGTAACAGGTACACTTCCAGCATTTGGATGGTGGGATGCTCAGGTTACTTATCGTCCTCCTCAGAATCCAAAGAGTACGTTCCGCGTGGGAGGTACTAACATTGCCAATAACTATCAGCGTACAGGATTTGGTAGCCCTTATGTTGGAGGCTTGTATTATGTTAGTTATGGTTACAACTTATTCTGATCGCCTTAGCGCAATCAGTTAACTACTGGGTTTTAAGTATTCAGGTCCCGCCATCCGGCGGGACTTTTTCTTTTTAGATGGTTTTTAAATCGTTTAATTTAGCTGTGTGGATGTAGCCAGTATTTTACGGAGTTGGTCCAAAGGGCAATTCAGCCCCTTCTATTGGCTAGAGGGTGAGGAAGATTACTTTATTGATCAATTGACTGAAGCTGCAGAAAAAACAATCCTTAAGCCTGAAGAAGCTGCGTTTAATTGTACAGTCTTTTATGGCCGGGAAACCTCCTGGGCTGATCTGGTGAACCAATGTAGGCGCTATCCGATGTTTGCAGAACGTCAGGTAGTTGTACTGAAAGAGGCCCAGCAATTGCGCGATATTGAAAAACTGGAACCTTATTTTGAACAGCCACTCTCTTCTACCATTTTAGTAATTGCCTACAAGGAGAAAAAACTAGACAATCGAAAAAAGGTAGCTCGATTGATAAAGGAAAAGGGCACTTATATTTCTTTCAAAAAGTTAAATGAAAAAGAAGTTGCTGCATGGATTGAGCAACGGCTTGCCGCTAAGGAACTCAAAATTTCCCCTCGTGCCTTGCTATTAATGGTGGATCATCTTGGTAGTGAGTTAAGCAAAGTTGAGCAGGAAATAGAAAAACTTCAATTGAATAGTAAAGCGGGTGCGGTAATTGACGAGGATGCAATAGAGCGATTTGTTGGCGTAAGTAAGGAGTTCAATGTATTTGAATTGCAGACGGCTTTAGCACAAAAAGATTTTCTGAAAGCTTTTCGAATTATTCAGTATTTCAAACAAAATCCTAAAGCTGCACCCTTACAATTGATTTTACCGCTGTTATATAGTTTTTTCTCAAAAGTGTATATGTTGTTTGGTACGGATACATCCGATGATCGTTTACTGGCCAGTCAACTGGGGATTCCTCCATTCTCTATACGTAATTACAAAGAGGCGGCCCGCTTATACGGGTATAAGGGGATAGAGTTTAACCTCCTTTTATTACATCAGTACAATCTCAAATCTGTTGGAGTCGGAGCGCCTGCAACTGAAGACGCTTCTTTGTTGAAAGAGATCATCGTTAAGATGACAGCCAGTTAGGGTGAGTTATAGGACTTGTAAGCTATTTTGCTTGTCTTTGCCCAGTTGCTCAATTAGTCCTTGTAATGATTCGTATTTCTTCTCTTCTCGCAAGTAGGCTACCATATGAACTTCTAAAAGTTCGTCATAAATTTCTCTATCAAATTCAAAAATATTCACTTCTATTACCCTACTTTTTCCGTCTACAGTTGGGCGAAAGCCAATACTCATCATTCCTTTAAATAAATGATCGGATCCCTCAGGGCGAGCATACACCGCATAGATGCCATTTCCAGGCACAATTTTTTCGGGGTCTTCAATTTTTAAATTAGCGGTAGGATAGCCCAGTGTTCGGCCGATTTTGTTTCCATGTACAACGCGGCCACTAAAAAAGAACGGATATCCCAATAATTGATTGGCCGCTGCTATTGCAGCGCGAGAGAGATGTTCTCGAATTTTTGTAGAGCTGATGGTAATATCCTCTACTACTTGTTTCGGAATTTCTTTTAATAAATAGCCAAACTGTTCCGCTTTGGAAGCTAACAAGGCATAGTTGCCTTGTCGGTTTCTGCCAAATTGATGATCATGACCCATGATAATAGTATGGGGATGAAAATGGGCAACTAGGAACTCCTCAATATATTCGGTGGCAGAAAGATTCGCAAATTTTTCAGTGAAGGGAACAATTACCAAGTGATCAATTCCTTCTTTTTCTAACAGCTTTTTCTTTTCTTCAAGGGTATTAAGCAATCGAATACCCAATATGGCCGAACTCACCACTTTTCTGGGGTGCGGATCGAATGTAATCAGTACGGACTCGCCTCCTACGGATTGTGCGGTGCTTTTAAGGGCATGTAATACCTGTTTATGGCCATTGTGAACGCCATCGAAGGTGCCAATGGTAATTATGGCCTTTTTAAAAGCCGGAAGCTGATTTAATGCGGTATGGACTTGCATTTGGCTTGCAAAGATAGTTGTCGTAGAGCAGTTGACCGAACCGTAAGGAATCTGTAAGTTTGCCGCACATGTCACGTTACGATAAAAGAGGGGTCTCTGCCCAAAAAGAGGAAGTACATGCTGCCGTCAAGCAGCTGAACCCCGGACTATATCCTCACTCTTTTTGCAAAGTATATCCCGATTTCTTATGCAATGACAGTAATTGGGTATCGATTATGCACGCAGATGGGGCGGGCACTAAATCTATTCTGGCCTATTTATATTGGCGCGAAACCGGGGATCTTTCTGTCTGGAAGGGGGTAGCGCAGGATGCTATTGTAATGAACCTGGATGATTTGCTTTGTGTGGGGGTCACCTCCTCACTTCTTTTCTCGTCAACAATCGATAGAAACAAAAAACTAATTCCCGGGGAGGTGTTGGCGGCTATCATTGATGGGACCAGCTCCTTTTTTGATCAAATGAATCAACACGGGGTGGATATTCAATTTATGGGTGGGGAAACGGCTGACGTGGGTGATGTAGTTCGTACGATTGCAATTAATGGAACTATGGCTGCTCGCTGGCCTAAGGCTAATTTGATCACCAATGAAAAAATACAACCCGGGGATGTAATTGTAGGATTAGCTGGATTTGGAAAAGCCTCCTATGAAAATGCCTATAACAGTGGAATTGCCAGTAATGGACTTACTAGCGCTCGACATGACTTATTAAATCATACCTATCAACAGCAATACCCCGAGTCGTTGGATCCAGCGATGGAAAGTACCGTAGCTTATACAGGGCCTTACACACTTAGCAGTGAGATTATTGATCAAGGCTCTCGCTACACGATAGGACAACTATTGTTGAGTCCAACCCGCACTTTTGCTCCTGTTATGAAAAAGATATTGGCGCAATTGCCTGATGCGGTGCATGGGCTAATTCATTGCAGCGGTGGTGGGCAAACTAAATGCTTGAAATATCTTCCAGGGAATTTCACTGTAATTAAGGATAATCTTTTTTCACCTCCACCTGTTTTTAGGTTGATTCAGGAAGCCAGTCATTCCGATTTACGAGAAATGATGCAGGTATTCAATATGGGTACTCGTCTTGAAATTTATACAGACCGTCAGCATGCACAAGCAATTATTGATATTGCATCCTCTTTTGATGTAGCAGCGCAAATAATTGGTCGGGTGGAAAATGGAATCAAAAAGGAGCTGATCATTCATCACGAAAATGAGTCATTGGTATTTTGATACTCATTTTTCTTTTTAGTAATTTGTAATAAATATTTATATGTCAGATTCAATCATATCGTTAAGCCAAGTCAATATCTATCAGGGTTCATCCCTTGTTTTACAAGATGTGAACTTGACTGTCAATAAGGGTGAATTTGTCTATCTGGTTGGTAAAACTGGTTCCGGTAAATCCAGTCTTTTAAAAACGTTGTACGGTGAACTATCCTTGGTGGAAGGAACCGGTATGGTAGCGGGTTTTGATTTAAAGGACTTGGATTGGAAACGGGTTCCATTTTTAAGAAGAACACTGGGTGTTGTATTTCAAGACTTTCAGTTGTTGACCGATCGAAACGTAAATGAGAATTTGAAATTTGTTTTAAAGGCAACAGGGTGGACAGATGAACGAATGATGAATGAAAAGATCGCAGACGTGCTCGATAAAGTGGGATTAAAATCCAAAGGGTTTAAAATGCCTTTTGAATTAAGTGGGGGAGAGCAACAACGTATTGATATTGCCCGAGCATTACTGAACTCCCCCAAATTAATTTTAGCAGACGAGCCTACGGGTAATCTGGACCCCGAAACTTCAGATGAGATCATGAAATTACTATTTCATATCAGCCGTGATTACAACACTGCTGTTGTTATGGCTACCCACGATTATATTGTGGTACAAAAGTTTCCCGCAAGAATGATTCGTACTGGGCAGGGCAGGGTAGAGGAGCTAGCTTCGATTCATATGTAAGCGAACGAATGTTGCTACATATTCATGTTTTCCATTCCTTCTCCCATCAATTTGTTGCTTTTACGCTTGAACAGATTGGGATCAAATTTTCCAAAGCGCCAGTTAATATTAAGCCGGAGTAATTGTGGGTCTCTTCTTCTGAAAACGTCTTGTACAAACAAGGAAGACGCTGAGTAGATTTGCTGACGCCTTGTGCGCAATACGTCATTCATATTTAGTGAAATACTCGTTTGCTTGTTTTTCCCAAGCTCAATTCGTACTGCAGCATCAATAAAATAGTTTGCCTTTTGGTAGCCTTGTGCTGCACTGGCTTGTCCCCACATCCCACCGCCCCACATACCGCCACCGCCGCCGCCCCAACGTCCTCCGCCTCCGCCACCACTGCCACCGGGGGGTAAAACTGATCTTGATTGGTATTCTCCTGATAATTGAAAGGTGATGTTTTTGGGCAGCTTGTAAATATTGTTGAGTTTAATCTGGTAACTCACAAAAGGGTCAATTGAGTTTTCGAAACTGGATGCAAGTCGGATCGCTGAAGTAAATAAATTGAAGTTGCTGGTCAAATCCCACTTATTATTGATTTTAGTTTTAGCAACCAACTCGGCTCCTGTTACATAGCTGGAATTGGCATTTATAAATGTATTGATCAATACTTCTTTGCCAGTAATGGGGTTGGTCTCTTTGTCCTGGTATCGTGTAATCAGATTATCGGTGTGTTTGAAGTAGACGGAGCCCAGCAAATTGTTTTTATTGGAATACGTTTTCTGATAAGAAAGTTCAAAGGAGTTGGTGAACTCAGGAAGTAAACCTGGATTTCCTCTGCTAAGATTCAACGAGTCTGCGTAATCGGTAAAAGGATATAGTTGGAAAAAGTTAGGTCTATTTATTTTGCGGGTATAGTTCAACTGGAGCTCAGCATTCTTTTTTAATTTATTACTTATGAAAAGACTCGGGAAGAGACTGATTGGAAATTCAATTGCAAACTTTTCATTCCGATCAGGCAAAAAGCCGTTATACTCCGAACGTTCAGCGCGTAGTCCTATTTGGTAACCAAAATTACTAACCTGCTTCGAGAGGGTGGCGTATCCTGCAAACACATTGTCGTCACTTGTATAGTTGACTGACAAGTTTGGAATTTGGATAGTGCCTGTTGTGGTTTTAATAAAGAAATTATTTTTATTATCAACGGTTCTCCATTGCCCGCGTAATCCTGCTTCAATTTTTACTTTATCAGAGAGGGGTAGTGTGTAGTCAGTTTGAACTACCACATTGGTGTTATCACCTGATCCAGCCTGAAGCTGATCCTGAACTTTTACAAAAGAGCTTAAGAGATTTGTGTAATAGGCGGTGCGTATCTCATTACTGTTTTCACTCTTACTACTATTTTGTGTAAAATCAATAGACCATTCCTCGCCTGCGCGGGGAAATAAATGCTTAAAGCTAGCACTTAGCCCTGTGAAATTAAATTCACTGGCCGAGTTTGAAAAGCGATCGTTATAGGAACGAACGCTGGGAGAGAAGAGGGAGTCAATAGTACTATAGCTGTCATTGGTAGGGGTAAATTTTCCTCCCCCTTTGTTTATGGAGAATGAAAGCGTGTTACGGTTATCTATGAAGTAGTCGAAGCCACCCCGGAAAAAGAGAAAATTTCCTTTGGAGATACTGCTGTCCTCTTGTTTTAAAAAGGTGTTAGGGTTGGCGATTAGGGTAGTGCGCTCCGTGCTTCCAGCACTGATCGATTTGCGCATGTTATAATTCAAACTGCCAAAAAAGTTGAGCTTGTTTTGTCTCACATTGATGTCAGCCCCACCTCCAACGCGTGCTCTGGAATCAATATTGGATCGAACATTCCCGCTGTAGCCAACACGTTTATTTTTTTTCAGAATAATGTTTAGAATGCCGGCAGTACCGCCAGAGGCATCGAATTTAGCGGAGGGATTTGTAATGATCTCTACACTTTCTATTGCATCAGCTGGAATTTGATCCAGGCTAAGTACGGTGGGACGGCCATCTACGAATAGCTGAGGTGTATTGTTACGCATGGTAACATTTCCATCTAGATCCACATTAATGGAGGGAACGTTGCGCATCACATCAACGGCAGTTCCACCTGCGGATACAATATTTCGATCCACACTGAAAACTTTTCTATCAATTCCCAATTTCAATCCACCGGTACTCGCGCTTACTGTAACGTTTTCTAATGTTTTTTCAGCGATATCAATTTTGATATTTCCAAGATCCTTATCCAGTGCAGCAAGCATGGTAGTAAAATCTGCATTACCACCAGTTGGCATTTTTAGATCAAACCCTATGGTTTGTTCGATTGTCTTGTAGCCAACTACATTGATGCGTAGCTTGAATTGACCAAAGGCAGGTATGTTTTCAAGCCGAAACTCGCCATTAGCACGCGTCAACATTCCTGCTATCACTACGTCTTTTCTCTTTTTAGTGACTGTATCCAGCTTGTTTTGAAGCAATTGAACTGAGGCTAGTTCGATGGGTTTTCCGGTAGTAGACTCCAACACCTTTCCATAAAAGCTTCCGTTAGGCATTTGACGACTATTAGCGCCACCTCTAGCCATCGCAGCTGGTGGTTGTGCTTGGGCCGATTGGAAGGAGAGAAAACTTAAAAAAAGGAAAAGGCGAACTAGCATGCTAAAAATTTGATTATTAAACGACTAAGTGAGCAGTCTCTTGTGGACAAGGTTTAGAGATAATATAAACGGTTCATAACGTTTATGAGAGGTGATTGTTCAATCTTAAGACCGTATTTAAGACTATTTATTAAAAAAAACCTCGTCCTAAGACGAGGTGTTGGGTGGCTAACCGGGCTCGAACCGGCGACCCTCAGAACCACAATCTGATGCTCTAACCAACTGAGCTATAGCCACCATGATTCCTGATAATCTCCAACTAGGGGGGAGAGGTTAAGGAGTTGCAAAATTAGGTAAAAACCTGCTTCTCAAAAAAATAGGGCCTCATTTTACGCTATTTTTGATTTCCATGTTTTTGCACTTAAAATATTGGTTGAATATGAAGAGAATCAGCGTTCTGGTGGTTTTGGTCTTGATTGGATCGGTAGTTACTACCCAACTTTTAGGAAAAAGTAAAACAAACTTACCCCCTGATAAATACGAGAAAATTATGTTTCTGGTGGGCAGGATGCTTTCAGATGGACATTATAGTCCACAGCAAATTGATGATGCTTTTTCAAAGCGTGTTTTTGAACGCTACCTAACCGAGCTAGATCCCGAAAAGAACATTTTTCTTAAAAGTGATATCGTCTCATTGCGCGTATATGAAAGCAAGATTGACGATGAGTTGACCGGTGCGCCCATCCTTTTTTTTAAAGCGGCTGGGAATCTATTTACTACGCGCGTACAGGAGGCCGAGTTGCTGTATCAAAAATTATTAACCAATCCTTTTTTGTTTACAGCTCCCGAAGAAGTAGTGTTGGATTCCGAGCAATTGGATTTTCCGGTCAATGCTTCGGAGCGAGAGCAACGCTGGAGAAACAAACTGAAGTATATGACCTTAGAACGGTATGCAGAAGGTTTGGATCTTAATCGCAAAGCTCTTGAGAAAGATAATAAAAGCAGTAAAAGTGCTGTGGAGTTGGAAAAAGAGGCACGTGAGAAAGTTGGTAAAATCATGGCCAGAACTTTTGATCGGTTTCGGAATAAATTCAACGAGGACGATAAGTTTAATTTGTTCGTCAATACAATTACCACCACCATGGATCCGCATACTGAATTCATGCCCCCTGTTGATAAGCGTTACTTTGACGAGGAAATGAGCGGACAGTTTTTTGGAATTGGTGCTACGCTACAATATGATGAGGGCAATATTAAAATCACCAGTGTTGTGGCGGGCAGTCCTGCTTCCAAATCTGGTCAAATTCAAGCGGGAGACATTATTCTAAAAGTAGGGCAAGCTGCCGAGGAGCCAGTTGATCTCACCGGGTTCATGACAACGGATGCAGTAAAATTAATTCGGGGAAAAAAGGATTCTGAGGTTCGGCTTACTATTCGCAAGATCGATGGTACTATCAAAGTAGTTTCTCTGATCAGAGACCGCATTGTACAAGATGAGGGATATGCTCGCAGTGCTGTTATACAAGAGGCAGGGCGAAAAATTGGTTATATCTATCTTCCTGATTTTTATGCTGATTTTGAGAACCCAAATGGGCGTCGATGTTTTACCGATGTAGCTAATGAATTGACTAAATTAAAGGCTGAAGGAATCAGTGGTTTGGTGTTTGATCTCAGGAATAATGGAGGAGGATCGCTTTATGATGTGGTTCAAATGGCAGGATTATTTATTGCCGAAGGGCCCATTGTTCAAGTAAAGGACAGAGATCGCCCACCTACTATTTTAAAGGATAAGGACAGAGCGGTTCAGTATGAAGGCCCCCTAGTAGTTTTAGTGAATGAATTCAGCGCCTCTGCTTCTGAAATATTTGCAGCGGCCATACAGGACTATGGCCGAGGCGTTATTATGGGAAGTAGTTCAACATATGGTAAGGGAACCGTACAGCGTAATATTGGGTTGGATCCACAATATGGATTCTCTTCCACCAATGCAGAGCTTGGTACCGTAAAGTTGACCTTGCAAAAGTTCTACAGGGTTAATGGGGGATCAACGCAGTTAAAAGGAGTGACCCCTGATGTGATTATACCGGACAACATGGAGTTTTTGAAGTTTCGAGAAAAGGATACCAAGGAGGCGCTTCCCTGGGACCAAATTCCAAAAACTGCCTATATCACCTGGACACCCGCTTATCAAAAAGATTCTGTGGTAGCCATGGCGCGCAGAAGAATCGGCACGGATACACTTTTTAAGTTAATCAGTAATACAGCATCGTATTTATCTCGACAGAATGAAAAAGTAGTGAATCTACAATTAGATGCATATACTAAAGCACAGGAGCAAATAAGAGGTGCTGTCAAGCGTTTGGATTCATTACAACAAGGAAGAACTTCTCTTCAAGTAAATGCCTTACAAGGGGAGGAGAACCGGTGGTCTAACGATAAACCGAAGCAAGAGCGGTTTGAGCGTTGGTTAAAAACCCTCGGCAAGGATATATACGTTGAGCAAGGTATAAAAACGATGCAGGATATGATCAAAGAAATGCCTGCCACTGCTAAACGAGCTTGATCAATTATGCATTTCTATTAATGCAGTTCAAATCCTCAAATGCAACTTCCAAGCGTTTGATGAAAGCTTCTTCACCTTTACGTAACCACACCCTGGGATCGTAGTATTTTTTATTGGGCTTATCGTCCCCTTCGGGGTTCCCTAATTGACCTTGCAAATAGGCTTCGTTCTTTTTATAATTACCAAGTACTCCATCCCAGAATGCCCATTGTAAGTCTGTGTCAATATTCATTTTGATCGCACCATAAGAAATAGCCTCCCGAATTTGCTCTTGTGGAGAACCGCTCCCGCCATGGAATACAAAGTAGACAGGTTTAGCACCAGTCTTGAATTGTTGTTGAATATAATCTTGACTGTTTTTAAGAATAACAGGACGTAATTCAACATTTCCAGGTTTATATACACCATGTACATTACCAAATGCTGCTGCTACAGTAAATAAAGGGCCTACTTTACTTAATTCGGTATAGGCATAGGATACCTCAGCAGGTTGTGTGTAAAGCTTTGAATTTTCAACATCAGAATTGTCAACCCCATCTTCCTCTCCTCCGGTTACTCCAAGTTCAATCTCGATGCTCATTCCAAGCGGCTTCATACGTTTGAAAAAACTAACTGATGTTGCAATGTTCTCCTCTATAGGTTCCTCGCTAAGGTCTAACATGTGTGAACTAAACAGTGGCTGTCCTTTCTCTTTGAAATACGTTTCACCCGCATCCAATAATCCGCTAATCCAGGGCAGCCATTTTTTGGCAGCATGATCGGTATGTAACACAACTGGTACTCCATAATATTTTGCTACATTATGGACATGGAGAGCTCCTGAAATTCCTCCTTGTATATTTCCTTGCAATTGATCGTTGGGCATTCCTTTTCCAGCAATAAATTGCGCCCCACCATTTGAGAATTGTATAATAACAGGGGAGTTTACTTTAGCAGCAGTCTCCAGCGTAGCGTTAATCGAGTTTGTTCCAATGGTATTGACAGCAGGTAGCGCAAAATTGTTTTCGATAGCATCTTGGTAAAGCGCTTTTAATTCTTCACCATGTAGTACACCTGCATTATATTTTTTCATAAAAAGAGGATTTCAGTGGTTGCAAATCTAGTTTTTTTAAGGGTTCCCTAAGGCAGCAATTACATCATATTTTGTAACAATATGGTAAGCGCCTGCTTCGTCTCGGGTCAGTACAGCCCCATTATCCTTACTGATGTATTGTGTCAACTTCTCTGCAGGGCTGTCAAAGGGTACAATTGGAAATCCTTTTTCCATCACAGCCTGAACAGAAGAGTTTTTAAGATCGGGGTCTGCAAATATTTTTTTAAAGAGCCCATGTTGACTAATCGCTCCCACTGGTTGTTCGCCCTCCATCACCGGTATTTGCTCAACATCATATTTTTTCATCAATTCTACGGCTTCGGAAACCGTGTGTTGAGGTGCTACTGTGATTAATTTTTTGGATCCTCTGCTACGAATAATTTCACGAATCGTTTTTACATCTAAAAAGCCGCGTTCCATCATCCATTGATCGTTATAAATTTTTCCCACATATCGACTTCCGTGGTCATGTAAAATACAAACAGGCATGTCTCCCTTTTTCAATTTATCCTTTAATTGAAAAAGTCCTTGTAAACAACTTCCCGCACTGTATCCACAGAAAAGGCCTTCTTCTTTAGCTAATCGTCTAGCCATAATCGCACCATCTTTATCGGTCACTTGCTCAAAGTGATCAATATACTGCATATCGTAATTCTTAGGCACAAAGTCCTCTCCGAAACCCTCGCTTATGTATGGCTTTACTTCATTCATATCAATTTCACCTGTTCTGAAGTATTTAGTGAGCAGGGAGCCATATACATCAATGGCCCAAATTTGAATAGCTGGATTTTTTTCCTTTAGATATTTTGCGGTACCCGTAATGGTACCTCCGGTACCTGCTGTGCAGACCAGGTGTGTTATTTTTCCATCAGTTTGTTTCCAAATTTCTGGTCCTGTTGATTCGTAATGTGCCAGTCGGTTGGCCAGATTGTCATACTGATTCATGTGGCAAGAGTTGGGGATCTCTTTGGCTAATCGTGCGGCAACGCTATAATAACTTCTGGGATCTTCAGGAAGCACATTAGTGGGGCATACTATTACTTCTGCCCCCACGGCTTTTAAAATATCAACTTTCTCTTTTGATTGTTTATCGGTAGTAACAAAAATGCATTGATAACCTTTTACAACCGCTGCTAGTGCCAATCCCATACCTGTATTACCACTAGTGCCCTCTATGATGGTACCTCCTGGTTTTAAGCGTCCATCTTGCTCGGCAACCTCCACCATTTTTAAGGCCATTCTGTCTTTGATCGAGTTACCAGGATTAAAGTAGTCCACTTTTGCCAATACTTCACAGGGCAACGTGCGGGTAATTCGGTTTAATCGAATTAGAGGAGTATTGCCAATTGTTTCAAGGATGTTATTCTTTATATCCATTTTTATTGATTGATTAGTTTCATGGCTACACGCAGTGTACTGTCGTTTGCATTTAGAATCTGGTAATAGCCATTGCTTCTCCACTTGTATCTTGCAATGGTGGCTAGGATTCTTTCTGTTAAAAACTGTTTTTCAACGGACGAATAAGCGAGGGGTGAAGTAGTCGCTATTTTTTCGGAGCGTATCCATTTCTCCCAAATATCTTTCAATAACTCCTTATCGGTAAGCAGGGATTGGGGGCTATTTTTTTTAGTAAGCCTTGAAATATTCTGTTGATAGTACTCAAAAGAAAACTGATTGATACGAGATAAGGCGTTCATGATAGTTACTGATGCAAGCAGGGTAGTATCGGTTGTGGAAGGAATTTTAATATGGGGGGTAATACCATTCTCTGCGCGAAGTGTGTCCTTGCAGGGGGTAATAAAATAGCGGTTCTTTTGAAGCGTATCCATTTGCTGATAGGGCAACTGGATGCATCTTCCTAAAGGTGTGTAATACCGGGCTACAGTAAGCCGTAATGCTCCACCGTTTGAAAGATTGTACTCCTCTTGCACCAGCCCTTTACCGAAGGAGGTTCGGCCAATTATTTTGCCTCTACACCAATCCTGAATGGCCCCAGCTAAGACTTCACTGGCGCTGGCTGAAAATTCATCGATGAGCAGGAATATTTTTCCATTTTCAAATTGTCCGGGTCTGCGAGAGCGGTACTCTTGTTTGCCAATTTTATTTCCTTCTGTATAAACAATAAGCTTATCCTGATCAAGAAATTCATCCGCAATGTCTACTGCTTCACTCAATAATCCGCCACCGTTTCCTCTCAAGTCAAGAATAAGTTGTTGGGCTCCTTGTTTTTTTAGCATTTCTACCGCTTGCATGAATTCCTCATAACTGGTTTCAGAAAAGCGTTCCAAGCGGATATAGCCAGTTTTGGAGTCAAGGAGGTATTTGGCCTCAATTGCAGGTAACGGTATGCGATCTCGTTTAACTGCTAACTGTAAGGATTGTTGATTTCTAACTAGCGTTAAGTTCACTATTGAATTTCGCTTTCCCCTTACTAAGGAACGAATTGTATCCGTGGAAATATTTTTCCGGATAAGAGAATGCTTATTGACACTTACTAGTTGATCCCCCGGTTGAATACCTGCTTTTTCGCCGGGACCGTTTGGGATTACGTAAGTGATAGTTGCCGTGTCGTTGAAAAGACTGAATTCCACACCAATGCCTTCAAAATGACCTTTCAGTAATTCAGCTGACTCCGTCACTTCAATTGGGGTGAGATAGTTGGAGTGGGGATCTAATTCTTTTAGCAACTCATCCACTGCAACCGATTCTATGCTATCTAGGTTTACAGGATCTACATATTTGTTTTTGACCAGTTCTAAAACTTGCTGGTAGGTTGATTGCTTATTGTTCCCAAAAAGATGAATGGCTGGAAAGAAAAATTGGCCGGCAAATAATACAAGAATTAATAAAAGTGCTATGATTATTGGTAGCGCAATATCTCGTTTTTTATTTACCATTCCGGCCTATATTTTGCGTAACTTGTGCAAGTTAACTTATTTGCATTGAACCTATTTTGTGTTGATTGAGCAATGGCTACGGTAAAATTGATTGCAGATAGCGGTGCTACAAAAACGGAATGGTGCCTTCTTGAAGGGACTAAGAAACGAAACCTGCTCACGGCTGGTATTAGCCCCTATTTTTTAAGTGCTCCAGAAATCATTTCACTACTTCAACAAGAGTTGTTGCCTCGATTAAAGAAGGCGAATATTCAAGAAATATTTTACTACGGCACAGGTTGTGCTAACCCTTCAAATGCGAAAATTGTACGGAAAGCCCTCGAGGCTTTATTTCCCGAGGCCAAGATAGAAGTTACACATGATCTTATGGGAGCTGCCCGAGCGTTGTGTGGTAGAGAAAAGGGGATTGCTTGTATTTTGGGTACGGGTTCTAATTCTTGTTTTTACAACGGAAAGAAAATTATTAAAAATAGTCCTGGCTTGGGTTATGTACTGGGCGATGAGGGGAGTGGGGCGTATTTGGGCAAAAAAGTAATCCAGTATTATCTCTATGGGATTTTTGACGAAGAACTAAGGGGTCGCTTTGATCTTAGCTATACCACAACGCCGGCGGAGATTCTTGAAAATGTTTACAAGAAGCCACTGCCTAACCGGTATTTAGCTACGTTTACAACTTTTCTTGCCGAGAACAGGGGGCATTACATGATTGAAAATATTCTCGAGGATGGGCTGAATGATTTCTTCTTTCAGCATCTCTGTCGTTATCCGGAGGTATGGAAATTCCCCTTGCATTTCACAGGGGGAGTGGCCTCTATTTTCAGTGATGTGGTAAAACAACTCTGTGCACATTATGAATTTGAGCTCGGTAGCATTCTTCGTAACCCCATGCAAGGACTGATAAAGTATCATTCATAGTTTATGAGTTTTGAACGTATCACAGAGAATAGTAGTTTATATCGGCATTTGGAAAAAATGTCTATCAAGCAGTTGCTAACGCATATCAATGAGGAGGATCAAAAAGTTCCTACAATTATAGCAAATGCAATTCCGCAGATTGAAAAATTAGTGGAAGTAATTGCCGATAAAATGCTTATGGGGGGTCGCCTGTTTTATATTGGGGCAGGGACGAGTGGTCGATTGGGTATAGTAGATGCAAGTGAATGTCCACCTACCTATGGAGTTCCTCCTGGTTTAGTAATTGGAATTATTGCAGGAGGAGAACAAGCCATTACAAAAGCAGTGGAGAATGCAGAGGATAGCTGGGAACAAGGATGGATCGACTTGCAAGGGCATACTGTATCTGCACAAGATGTTGTTATTGGAATAGCAGCCAGTGGAACCACGCCCTATGTAATAGGCGCCTTACAGCGTTGCAGGGAAAATGGCATAATAACTGGCAGTATTTGTTGTAACCCTCAGTCCCCCTTAAGTGCTGCGGCGGATTATCCTATTGAAGTAGTGGTTGGTCCTGAGTTTGTAACCGGAAGCACCCGTATGAAAAGTGGAACTGCACAAAAATTGGTACTGAATATGATTTCTACCTCCGTAATGATACAATTGGGTAGGGTGGAGGACAACAAAATGGTCAACATGCAACTCACCAATGAGAAGTTGGTGGATCGCGGAACAAAAATGTTAATGGAAAAGGCCAAACTTGAATCCTATGAAGATGCCAAGAATCTTTTGCTAAAAGCCGGCAGTGTCAAGAAAGCTTTATTGCTCTTATCGTAATTCGATTGTATGCACACGCTCGAGCCGTTTTATAATTGGCAGCATGTTTATATAAGTGAACAGGATCAGCGTTCTCCTTTTTTCGGAAGAGTGTATTCAGAGTTTGAGTTTTCTCAAACTGTATACAACTACTACATTCATCCATTGTGGGATGAGTTTGGAAGCAGAACCCTTTACCTGAAAGTATTGATTGCTGACTATGAGGAACGCTACATGGTTATTGAATTATTGGGCGAATGGAATGATGCCCTGGAAAATGATATCATGCAGCTCAAGCGAGAGGTGCTTGAGAAATTTATGGACGAAGGGATTTGTCACTTCATTTTAATCGGGGAAAATGTTTTGAATTTTCATTTTGATGGAACGGACTATTATGAGGAGTGGAAAGAGGAGCTGCTGGATAGAGGCGGGTGGGCCGTCTGTTTGAATCTTTCGGTCTCCAGCTCCTTGGAATTTCAACAAGCCCGACTTGATCGTTTATTACCATTGATAACACTACCTGACTGGCGTACTTATAAGCCCTTTCATCTTTTTAAAAAGGTGGGCCTTCTCTTAGGTTCCGGACTTCCGGATCTTGATCTATAAAGTTGAAAAAGAACGTTTTTTACAAAATTCTTTGCCCTTTTTTACTTGCGGCTTGTTAATTTTGCAAGCTGAAGAATTGCTTGATTTTTACTATCGCTAACCTTATAATTTCTAGCCGATGAAATGGTCTGCATTGTTCAATTCCTCTGTAGGTAGGAAATGGACTATGGGGTTGACAGGAATCTTCTTGATCCTGTTCCTAATTGTACACGTTGGATTAAATGCCTGTATATGGGCAATGGACGGTGGCGTCATGTTCAACAAAGCAGCTCATTTTATGGGAGCCAACGTAGTTCCTCGTTTATTGGAGGTAGGGCTGTTTGCTGGTTTTCTATTGCATATTTTCCAAGGCTGGTCGTTGGAACTGACCAACCGTGCTGCTCGAAAAAAAGGGTATGCAGTTTCCATGGGAAATAAGGGAAGTAAGTGGTACAGCCGTAGTATGGGAATTCTGGGAACCCTGTTGTTCCTTTTTCTGGTAATGCATCTGGCTCATTTTTGGGTGCCCAGTCGAATTACTGGTTTGGAACCTGTGATGATAGATGGAAAAGAGTATCACAACTTGTATGGCGAAATGTTAAGTGTTTTTCAAGGAAATCTCCCTGTTGTTGTTCTTTACACCATTGGCTGCCTCTCGTTGGCTTGGCATTTGATGCATGGTTTTCAAAGTGCATTCAGAACATTGGGTGTTAGCAATCCTCGTTATTTGAAAATTATTGAAAGTGCGGGTACCGCATTTTCAATTGTGGTTTCCCTGGCATTTGCTTTAATGCCAATAAGCATGTACGCAGGTTGGGTGAAATAAATTTATTAATCTAGTAATACTTTTCTATGATTGATTCCAAAATACCAGCTGGCCCTCTCGAACATAAATGGACTGACTACAAGGGACATTGTAAACTGGTCAATCCAGCTAACAAAAGAAAGCTAGAAGTAATTGTAGTGGGTACCGGTTTGGCGGGAGCTTCTGCAGCTGCTTCGTTGGGAGAGCTGGGATATCAGGTAAAAGCTTTTTGTTTTCAAGATTCTCCTAGACGTGCTTACTCCATTGCAGCACAGG
>BJGL01000004.1 GCA_014190475.1 Bacteroidota bacterium | reverse complement strand
AACAATTCAGCAAGCTTTCATTTGCTAAGAATGTGACTCCATTGCTTAAAAGTCGAAAAAATGATTTTGCTTTAATTTTTGCTGTAAATGAAATGCAACTAAATGGTATTCTTAGAGATGTGATGCCATCTTTAAAGGAAAATTCCAAGTTTTGGGTCGCTTATCCAAAAACCACATCAAAAATCGTAACTGACCTCAATCGGGAATCTAGTTGGAATCAACTGACGGGAGGGGGGTATGAAAGTATAGACAGAATTGAATTAGATCATGTTTGGAGCGCTCTTCGCTTTACTCGTTGCGAAGTGGGGGCGATTGTGGCTAACGGATAATTACTGAACCAACCGCAGCGGCCAAACTTTTTTCAACCTTTTTAAGGTGTTCGTGGGTTTGTAACAGGATAGTTATTTCCTGCTGGTTTTTTTCATTTTCCAAATCCCGCTGATTTTCAAGCAGCATGCGTTTTATTTTTCGCAGTTTAAGATAATGAATGGCTGAGCGTATCGCCTCAGGAGATTTATCCTCTTCTGACTGCAAATAATTAAGCAGCTCTTCCTTCTTTTCCGGAGCTAGTGTGGCTATGAATTCCTCGTATTCTTTTTTAAATAAGCTGGATTGGTAGCCTTGTGTTAGACTAAAGTCTTGTCGCCAGCGACTGCTTTCTTCATGAGGAAAATTCAAAAGTGAAACAGCAAAAGCACTGATGGCTTGATTGGAATGATGAACAAATAGTTGTGGCCCTTTGGGAAGATTTCCTTTATGAACCTCTGCTCGATAGGTTTGAAATAAATTTTTTACGTTTTCATTTTCCAATAAGCTTTCGTCTATTTCTTCAAACACATAGTCAGCGACAGAAATTCCGTTTCCCCATGGCTGAAAACCGTACTCTAGTAATATTCTCGCTACTTCTTTTTCTTGTAGATCATCTTTAAAGAGTAATGAATAGGTGGCGTCATCAAACCCTGCTTCGGCAGATTGCTTGGCATTTTCTTCATATTGCTTTGCTTCTTCAAATGATAACTTTTTTTCCTGCTGAGAGATGCGATCCCGAATGAATTTATTTACCAAATGGTGGAGTCCAGCTTCTTCAATTTTTAAGATAGCAGCACATTCTTTGATGTAATCTTGTTGTTTAGTAAAATCCTCTGCCTTATTGATCTTAGAAATCGATTCTGCAATCCTATTTACCACCGCTGCTTTTTGGCTCGTGTCAGCGCCCGCTTCCTGCAAGGCTACCTCTAACTGGAATAGAATAACATCTTTCTTGTTTTTATTTACAAACTCACGAAATGCGACAGCCCCCACTTTATTTACGTAACTATCCGGATCGTCTCCGTCAGGAATCAGTACAAGCTTAACAGCCATTCCTTCCTCTAGGGCAAGATCAAGGCCACGCAAGGCAGCTTTTATACCTGCTTGATCCCCGTCATAAACAATAGTTAGGTTTTTAGTATACTTCTTAATGGAACGTAATTGATCTATGGTCAGCGCAGTTCCTCCAGAGGCAACTACGTTTTCAATGCCTGCCTGGTGTAGGGAAAGCACATCCGTATACCCTTCCACCAATAAACATTCATTTAATTTGTCAATTGACTGTTTTGCGTAAAAAGAACCGTATAAAATCTTACTCTTTACGTAGATCTCGTTTTCTGGCGAGTTGATATACTTGGGAGCTTTTTCAGTGGTCTTTAATATTCTCGCTCCAAATCCCACCACTTTGCCACTGTGGTTATGGATCGGAAAAATTACTCGTCCCCGATAATTATCCTGTAATTGATCGTAACGGTTGGAAACTAATCCTGCTTTTTGAAGCAATTCAGGATTGAATTGATGCTGTAAAGCGGCTTTTGTAAAAACATCTTTTGCCTCAGGGCTATATCCTAACTGAAATTTTTGAATGGTAGCACTGCTAAATCCTCTTTCTTCAAAATAACTTAACCCAATCGCTTTCCCTTCTTCCGTCTCCAAAAGCTGTTGAGAAAAAAACTGTTGTGCAAATTGGTTTAAAGCGAATAAACTATCTGCAGCTTGTAAAGCTTGTCGTTGATCGTCATTTAACTGGGTTTCTTCAATTTCGATCTGGTAACGTTGCGCCAGCCATTTTAATGTTTCTGGATAACTGTATTTTTCATGCTCCATCACAAAGCTCACTACATTTCCACTTTTCCCACACCCAAAACATTTATAGATTTCTTTAGAGGGTGAGACGGTAAATGAGGGTGTTTTTTCGTTGTGAAAGGGGCAAAGTCCCAATAAATTGGTTCCTCGCTTTTTTAATTTAACAAAGCTACCCACCACATCAGTGATGTCAGCACGCGCCATTATTTGTTGGATGGTAGCGGGAGAAATCATGGGAGCAAGTTAAATAAATAAAACCGCAGGCTACGCTTGATTATCGTAGCGGATACACTCTTTTTGGTCCTTTTCACTATAGGCTAAGCCATAGGAATTTAATATTTCCGCGGGAACACCATTCCACTGATTGGGTTGGTTGCCTGCATAACCCAGATCTTTTACGCCCACCTGTGAGGTATAAAAGCCAGTTGCGGTTAAATTTCTTAACAAAGTAAAAAAGCTGACACCCTGTTGTACGGATTTGGCTGCTTTTTCCGGATAAGCGATCTGATCAATGATTAAAAGCTGCTCCGTTGAACTGCATCCAACAAAAGGTTGATTAAATAGTTTCATACAATGCATATCTAACCAACGCAGACCTCCTCGCATGGGAATCTGATGGCTTGGCATGTCTCTTACGATAAAATCTAAAAAAGCTGGAACACCTGCTTTGCTAGCACTTTCGCTAATTTCATCAGCAGGAATAATGATATCAACAAGTACAGTCAACGTAGCCATCTCCTGCTGTGAAAAAAAATTACCTTGTTCCAGAATTTTTTTCTCTAGTAAAAGCTCGTCGGGGCTTCTGTCTAGATTAAAAGCACTGTTGCTGCTCTTCTCATTGGAATCAGTTGGATTTTTACAGCTATCCAATACGAGGGGAGAGGCAATGGCTCCTGTAGCTATCAGTTTTAAGGATTTTCTACGATCCATTATAATTCATTTTTTTTAAGTTGATCGATAATGTACTCGGATGCACGCATCGACAAAGCAAGAATAGTCCATGTTATATTCTTATCCGCTTGTGATACAAATTGCCCTCCATCTACACAAAACAAATTTTTGCAATCATGCGCTTGGCTCCATTTGTTCAAGACGGATTGTTTGGGGTCATTTCCCATTCTCACAGTTCCTGCCTCATGTATGATTTCGCCCGGTTTACTTAATCCCCAATTGTTATGAGGTCCATCATCTGCTCCCCAAGTAACAACAGCGCCCATGTTATGCATGATCTCTTTAAAAGTTTCTTTCATGTGTTTGGCTTGATTGATCTCATGTTCACTCCATTTCACATGAAACTTTAAGACAGGAATTCCATAACGATCCACCTTCTGGGAGTCTATGGCGCAAAAATTGGTTTCAAGGGGTATTGCCTCACCACGGCCAGCCATTCCAACGCCACAACCATAGAAATAACGGTAGTCCTCTTTAAGCGATGCACCATATCCACCTGCCTCTTTTTTTACTCCCTTGACTAAATATTTACCATTGAGACTTTCAATCCCCCAGTTAAAACCATAACTAGGTTGGCTCATTCCACCCCAATATTCGATATGATAACCGCGTGGAAAGTCCAGTTTTTTATTATCAAGCCACCATGGGGAGTAAATATGTGCACCCCCTACACCGTCTTCATTATACCGCTTTCTTCCAAAAAGAGATGGTAAGATACCACCCATGGCAGCACCAGTTGAGTCATGTAAATATTTACCCACTACATTACTACTATTCGCTAGCCCATTTGGATGCCTAGCAGAGGTCGAATTCAAAAGTAATCTTGCACTTTCGCAAGCACTCGCCCCTAAAATTATTACCCGTCCACGTACTTGATGTTCAGTTGAATCTAGTTTATTGACGTAAGAAACACCAGTGGCAAGCCCCTCTTTGTTGGTTAAGACCTCTCGCACCATCGCATTGGTGATCAAGTCCACATTCCCTGTAGCTAAAGCTGGAAAAATTAAAACATTGGTAGAAGAAAAGTCCGCTTTAGCATAACTGCAATTACGATTACACTGTCCGCAATAAAAACAAACACCTCTTCCCGCATCATTTTTGATGGCTTTTGTAAGAATCGAAAGCCTAGAGGGAATTACTTTTACTCCGCTATGCTCAGCACCTTTACGAATCATTAATTCGTGCAAACGCGGTTTGGGAGGAGGTAGAAAGAATCCGTCGGGATCATTTTCTAAGCCCTCGTTGGTACCAAAAACTCCAATGAGTTGATCTATTTTATCGTAGTAAGGTTTGATATCCTCATAGCCAATGGGCCAATCGTCGCCCAAACCATCAATACTTCTTCTTTTAAAATCCTTTGGGCCAAAGCGAAGTGAAATGCGGCCCCAGTGGTTGGTGCGTCCTCCCAACATTCTGGCACGCCACCACATGAAATCGGTGCCCTCCTCCTTGCTAAAGGGTTCGCCTTCTACAGACCATCCTGCATAGCAGGCGTCAAAATCTCCAAATGGTCTGTAACCTGTGCTAGCGCCACGTCTGGGGGAATCCCATGGATTTTTTAATTGTGTGATATTTTTTTGGGGATCATAATGATGTCCCGCCTCCAATAAACACACTTTGAGTCCAGCTTTTGCAAGCACATAAGCAGACATGCCTCCGCCAGCACCGGATCCCACAATTACTGCATCATAAAGAGTTGGACTTTTTTTAACCTGTAAATCCGCCATGAATTTTTAAATTGGTGGGTTCAAGATACTTCAAATGTATATTTGGCCATGCTAAAATTTATTAAGATTTTTCTTTTGATTTGTTGCCTTTTGCCACGCAAAGGATTGACGCAGAAAAATGATCTTTTACCAGTATATACTGGAAATGATTTGGGTTTACAATGGAATAATGATACACCCGTTTTGAAAGTTTGGGCACCGCTTGCCGATAGCGTAAGGGTACAGTTATTTGGTAAAGATTTGAGTACTCCAATTGCAGTCCAGGATTTAAAGCAGGGTTTAGCGGGCAGTTGGTCTATAGAACTTAATCCCTCCTTGGGTGTACAGTACTATAAGTACCTTGTAAAAAATAAGTCAGGATTAGCTTCATTTTGGAGTAAGCCGGTCAGTGATCCTTATGCCATAGCGGTTTCCCCTAATGGTACTCATGCAGCAATCGTTGATCTCAAAAAAGAAAAGCCCAGTGGCTGGGATCTAGATCGACCCATGCCACCACTACAGGGTTCAGGAATTGTTATTTATGAGTTACAAGTCCGTGACGCCACCGCTCACTACAGTTCGGGTGTTGTTAATAAAAGAAAATATGTAGGGCTCACTGAAAAGGGGACAGTCAATGCATTTGGACAAACTACGGGCCTGGATCATCTTATTGAGTTGGGCGTAACGCATGTTCACCTGTTACCTGTTTTTGACTTCAAGTCCAGTAATGAAATGGATAGCATTCCTCCTTATAACTGGGGATATGATCCCTTTCATTATAATACACCTGAGGGTTCCTTTGCTAGCAACAATCAAGATCCTGGAACCCGAATTCGCGAATTTCGAAATTTAATTCAGGTATTTCACCAATCTGGCATTCGGGTTATAATGGATGTAGTGTACAACCACACCGCACAAACCGAAAATTCATCCTTTGAGCAACTTGTGCCCGGATACTATTATCGCAAAAGAACGAATGGTACATTTTCAAATGCATCAGCCTGCGGCAATGAAACAGCAAGTGAACAACCGATGTTTCGACAATTTATGTTACAATCCTTATTGCATTGGGTTAGAGAATATCATATAGATGGCTTTCGATTTGATCTAATGGGAATACATGACATTGCCACTATGAATTATCTAGCAGATACGCTACGAAAGATTAACCCGGGCTTACTGCTGTACGGAGAAGGCTGGACCGCAGGCGCTTCCCCTTTGCCAGACAGCCTGCGTGCAATTAAAAATAATGTGGCTAAACTCTCTGGGATTGCAGTATTTGGAGATGAATTCAGAGACGGGCTAAAGGGGAGTGTATTTGCGCCAGCTGAAAAGGGTTGGGTAGGAGGTAATGTTGAACAGCTAAATTCTGTCTTATTTGGTCTGGTAGGAGGCGTGCTGCATCAGGATATAGCGTATCAAAAAGTGAATTATAGCAAAACGCCGATTGCCACTTCTCCCGAGCAATTAATTGCATATGCAGATTGTCATGATAATCATACGTTATGGGATCGCTTGAGCTTGTCCCATGCCAACTTGCCTGAACAGGTTCGAATTGATATGCATAAACAAGTGATGACTGCTGTTTTATTATCACAAAGTCCTTCCTTCTTTCAGGCTGGAACAGAGTTTTTACGTACAAAAAGGGGCGTTGAAAATTCATTTGAATCCCCGGATAGCATTAATGCAATCGATTGGAATGATAAATTCCGTCATCAAGATGTTTTTTCGTATGTGAAACAATTGGCAGCATTAAAAAAGAAACATCCTGCCTTTCAATTGAAGGAATGGAATGAAAAAATTAGATTTTATTCCAACAGTACAAATGGTTTGCTTGGGTATTTTATTGATGCGCGTACAACAAACGATTCCTACCAGCAATGGCAAATCTGGTTAAATCCGTCCGATCAGGATATTCCAATTTTCTTATCAAATTTTAGCCAGGAAAAAGGCTGGAAAATAATGATGAAGGATTACCAATTTTTCGATCAATTAAAATCAATGCCTGATAAATCTGACTTAATACTGGCTCCACACCAGTCACTCATTTTGGTGAAAACTCGCTAGTTATTGCGCCTCTTTTACCAAAAGTTTTTTTCGGCCAATACCAAGGCCATTAAGCGTTTGAATAGCAGTTTTGGCATGTAGTGAGTTTTCCATTTCTACAAACCCAAAACCTTTTGTACGTTTTGTAGCACGATCTCTTGCAATACTGACTGTTTTCACGGGGCCATATTTCTCAAAAAACTCTTCTAATTCTGCCTCATCCATATCTATGGGGAGGCCAGCTACAAATAATTTCATAATACGCGTTATAGGAGTGGTAAAATTAGGATATTGCAATACCGGTTGTTGTCATCTGTTTGTAAAGATTTTGTTTACAGTTTTTTGTAACAATGATTTTAATCAACATCATTTAAACACAATGCTATGAGACGTTATTTAGCTTGTTTTCTTTTTGTTTCGGTTCTTTTTATTCGTTATTCTTTTGCACAATATGCCCCCACGCAAAAGCCTCCTTTACATGGAAAGAATTGGATGGCCATCACTGGTAAGCCTCTAGCTGCTACGGCTGGATCTATATTGTTTCAGCAGGGCGGTAATGCCGTAGATGCAGCATGTGCAATGCTAGCGGCTACCTGCACCATGTGGGATGTTTTAAGTTGGGGTGGTGAAACGCAGGCTTTGCTTTATCATCCCAAGCTTAAAAAGGTCATTGCAATCAATGCAATGGGGGTAGCGCCCTCCGGTGCCACTGCTTCCTATTTCAAAGAAAGAGGGTATACCTTTCCGCCCGAATATGGACCATTAGCCGCCACTACACCTGGCACTCCAGGTGGGTTATGTTACCTGTTGGCAAACTATGGAACAAAGAGTTTGAGGGAAGTTTTAGCACCTGCCCTGGAGCTGGCTGCAGGCTATCCCATCGAGGCACAAACAGCTAATAGTATTGAGCGGGCCAAGGAACGCATAAAGCAATGGAAATATAGTCGGCAAGTATTATTACCCCATTTAGGTGAAAAAAGAGAGGCGCCTTATCCCGGCGAGATCTTCAAGCAAGAAGACTTGTTAAATACACTTACTAAAATGATCGAGGCAGAAACACTCGCCCTACAAACAGGTAAAACCAGAAAAGAGGCAATCATGGCAGCTTATGACCGTTTTTACAAAGGTGATATTGCTGACGCATTTGTAAGAGGAGTGCAGGAGCAAGGTGGATTAATTACAAAGAAAGATCTGGAAAATTGGAGACCCCTCGAAGAGGAACCGTTGAAAATAGAGTATAAAGGAATTGAGGTGTATAAATTATCGCAATGGACTCAAGGCCCTTCATTTTTACAAGCATTGCGCATGTTGGAGGAAATTGATGTAAAAAAGCTTGGCTATAATTCTCCTCAATACATTCACACTCTTTATCAGGTCTTGAATATGACTTTTGCAGATCGCGACTTTTACTATGGCGATCCCTACAAGCAACCGATAGAACCAATGGCAGGTCTGCTCAGTAAAGCCTATGCAAAAGATCGCCTTGCTTTATTAGATACGTTAAAAAATATTTCCAACATAGGCCCTGGAGACCCTTATCCTTATCAAGGGGAAGTCAATCCTTATAAGCACTTCATTGAACAGTTGAGATTTGTCCAGGACTCAGGTAGTTTTAGACAGGTAACTCCCACCCATGATCAAGGTATTGCCTTATTAAATAAAGCAACAATTCAGAACGAACAAGACTATCAGGAGCGACTTTGGAGAGGAACCACAACCGTTGAGGCAGCTGATAAAGATGGCTGGTTTATTTCTATTACTCCCAGCGGTGGTTGGATACCCGCCGTGATAGCAGGAAACACGGGAGTGGGCCTTAGTCAACGGATGCAAAGTTTTGTACTGGACAGTGTATTAAATCCTTTTAATATTGTTGAGCCCGGAAAAAGACCACGCGTAACATTAACACCCTCGCTCGCAATAAAAGATGGTGAGCCTTTTATGGCATTTGGCGTACAAGGAGGAGACACGCAGGATCAAAATTTAGTTCAGTTTTTTCTGAATGTTGTAGAGTTTGGCATGACTGTTCAGCAAGCTGCTGAAGCTCCTAATTTTAACACTAATCAACTTTGGCTCTCCTTGGGAGGAACAACGCTGCAAGATAGAAAACCTAGACCAGGACAATTGCTACTTAACAGAAGTATTCCCGCTGCCACAATCGAAGCCTTGAAAAAAAAGGGATATCAAATTAAAACAGAGGAGAGAACCAGTGGACCCATTAATGCTATTCTCTTTGATAAACGTCATCGAACCTTATGGGGTGGCAGTAGTAACCATGGAGAGGACTATGGCATTGCCTGGTAAAAACAATAGTATCTTTGATCACAAATCCTTGCCATGAAAGAAGTTGTAATAGTTGCTGCTGTAAGAACTCCTATGGGTAGTTTTGGTGGCGGTTTAAAAAGTTTGTCTGCTCCGCAATTAGGATCCATCGTCATCAAGGGGTTACTCGCTAAATCAAAACTAGACGCCTCTCAAGTAACGGATGTGTTTATGGGCTGTGTACTACAAGCTAATCTTGGACAGGCCCCGGCCCGGCAAGCGGCAAAATATGCAGGACTTGCTGATGAGGTAAACTGTACTACCGTTAATAAAGTTTGTGCTAGTGGAATGAAAGCAATTTCGATGGGCGTACAGCATATTTTATTAGGGGATGCCGAAGTAGTAGTAGCTGGAGGCATGGAAAGCATGAGCAATATTCCTTTTTATGTGGATTCGATGCGTTGGGGGAATAAATATGGAAATTCAACACTAATAGATGGGCTTGCGAAAGATGGTCTCACGGACGTCTATGATGGAAAAGCAATGGGAGTTGCAGCGGAACACTGTGCGAGTGAATGTGGGATTTCCAGAAGTATGCAAGATGATTTTGCAATTGAGAGTTATAAACGATCACAACAAGCCTGGGATTGCGGGGCATTTAATGAAGAAGTAATTCCTGTGGAAATTCCACAGCGAAAAGGGGAACCTGTAGTTATTGCAAAAGATGAGGAACCATTTGCTGTAAAATTTGACAAAATCCCCAATTTGTCGCCTGCTTTTATCAAAGAGGGCACAATCACTGCTGCAAACGCATCTACCATGAATGATGGTGCTGCTGCCGTTTTATTGATGACAAAGGAAAAGGCTGATTCACTTGGTTTAAAACCACTTGCCTTTATCCGTGGTTATGCGGATGCAGAACAAGCCCCACTTTGGTTTACTACCAGTCCATCTGTGGCATTACCTATTGCACTTAAAAGAGCGGGCTTAAAAAAAGAAGAAATCAATTACTGGGAACTAAACGAAGCTTTTTCGGTAGTAGGAATTGAAAATGCAAAAAGGCTTGGCATAGATCCTTCGATTTTAAATGTGAACGGTGGAGCCGTTTCGCTTGGACATCCCTTAGGGTGTTCTGGTGCAAGAATCATTGTTACCCTGATTCATATTTTAAAACAAAAAAATGCGCGATATGGAGCTGCGGGTATTTGTAATGGTGGTGGTGGGGCCAGTGCAATGGTACTTGAGCAGTGTATTTAGTAGGAATGGTTTGTATTTACTATAATATCGGTTTATTAGGGGGCCTACATAACTCGAACGCTCCGCTTCGCGGAGCCTCGCTTGCTGATTTTCCTTGCATGAAAAATGCATATTTAATTACGCAGCAAGATTACATTTTGGAGTATGGGAGTATGCTTGAACTTCCCTTTGAGAAATATCCATCCGCTCACCGGATTGATGTAGCAGGAGGGGCGCTGTTTCCCTCCTGGTGCGATAGTCATACCCATTTGGTTTTTGCCGGTAGTCGTGAACATGAATTTGTAGATAAAATCAAAGGGTTGAGTTACGCTGAAATTGCCGCTAAGGGGGGTGGAATACTTAATTCAGCAGCTAAATTGCAGCAAACCGATGAACAAGAGTTATATGAGCTGGCGTCGGAGCGGCTCAGCGAATTAGTACAGGCAGGAACCGGTGCAATTGAAATAAAAAGTGGATATGGTTTAACCTTGGAAGCAGAGCTAAAAATGTTACGGGTTATCAAAAGGCTAAAGGAAAACTCACCCGTCCTGATTCGCGCAACGTTTTTGGGAGCACATGCTTTTCCTAATCAATACAGGGATAATCCAGATAGTTATATTCAGCTGATTTTATCCGAAATGATTCCTGCTGTTGCAAAAGCTGGGCTTGCGGAGTACATTGACGTTTTTTGTGAAAAAGGTTTTTTTTCACCCGAACAAACCGTTCTTATTTGTGAAGCAGGCAAAAAAGTGGGGCTTCGTCCTCGACTTCATGCCAACCAATTATCTGTTTCAGGGGGAGTTCAAGTTGGAGTATCACTTCATGCAATCAGCGTGGATCATCTCGAGGCAATGGATGAAGAATCAATTCGTGTTTTAGGTTGTTCAGCAACTATTGGTACACTTTTGCCAAATGCATCCTACTTTCTTCGAATGCAAGATGCACCCGCCAGAAAGTTAATTGATGCTGGTGCAATTATTGCCTTGGCATCGGATTTTAATCCGGGTTCTGCTCCTTCTGGTAATATGAATGGCGTAATTGCACAAGCCTGTATACGAATGCGAATGCTTCCGGAAGAGGCTTTCAATGCCGCTACAATCAATGGTGCTTGTGCGTTGGAATTGGAAAGTAAATGCGGGAGTTTGCAGGCTGGGAAATTTGCAAACTTCTTTATTACTAAGCCGATCCCTTCACTTGCTTATTATCCCTACGCGTTTGGCTCTAATTTGATTAATAAGGTAGTTTTGAGAGGAAAGGAAATACAGTAATCTTCATTTTGATATTATGCGAACCAACCATCAACTGATTGAGTGTGTACCAAATTTTAGCGAGGGCCGTGATATGGCAGTAATTAATCAAATCACAGCGGTTATACAATCCGTTGAGGGCGTTCGTTTATTAAATGTAGATGCTGGAAAAGCAACCAACCGTACTGTTGTAACCTTTGTGGGTACTCCAACCGCTGTGGTAGAAGCGGCCTTTCTAGCCATTGCAAAGGCCGGGGAGCTAATCGATATGCGTCACCATCAAGGAGAACATCCAAGGATGGGCGCCACTGATGTTTGTCCTTTTATACCAATAGCGGGGATATCATTGGAAGAAACAGCTATATATGCGCAGCAATTAGCTAAAAGGGTAGGAGAAGAGTTGTCAATTCCTATTTATTGCTATGAAGCGGCACAGCCAGATAAGAGCCGTAGTAATTTATCCCTGATCCGAGCTGGTGAGTACGAAGGATTTTTTAAAAAAATAAAAGAGCCGCAATGGAAACCCGATTATGGACCTGATGAGTTTGATCCTAAACGAGGTGCCACAGTAATTGGGGCTAGAGATTTTTTGATCGCTTATAATATAAATCTTAATACAACCTCAACGCGTCGTGCTAACGCAGTAGCTTTTGACATTAGAGAAGCGGGGCGTGTGAAAATGGAAAATGGAAAAAAAGTAGTCGATGCATCTGGTAATACGGTTTCAATACCCGGCACTTTGAAAGCGGTAAAAGCTATTGGTTGGTTTATTGAGGAATATGGAATTGCACAAATTTCAATGAATCTTACCAATATTACGATTACCCCACTTCATATTGCTTTTGACGAAGCATGCAAAAAGGCCACTGAGCGCGGCTTGCGCGTTACGGGTAGCGAATTGGTGGGTCTGATCCCCTTGAAGTCTATTCTTGATGCTGGAAAGTATTTTCTATTGAAACAGAATCGATCTACTGGTGTTTCTGAAAAAGAATTAATTGATATTGCAGTTCGTTCTATGGGGTTGAATGAGCTTTCGCCCTTTATACCGAATGAACGAATAATTGAATATATGCTTGAAGATAATCAATCTAAAATGTTAATAAATAAAACATTAAGTGATTTTGCAGACATAACAGCAAGTGAGTCCCCGGCACCTGGAGGTGGTTCGGTGGCTGCCTATTTAGGCGTATTGGGTGTTTCACTCGCCACCATGGTTGCTAACCTTTCCTCTCACAAAAAAGGATGGGACGAACGATGGAAAGAATTTGGTGACCAGGCTGAAACTGGGCAGCAGCTCAAGGAAAAATTAATCAAGCTGGTTGATGCCGATACGGATTCATTTAATGCAATCATGAGCGCATTCTCACTTCCAAAAGCTACTCCAGCGGAAAAAGCTACACGCACCAAGGCGATTCAGGAAGCTACTCGAAAAGCTATAGAAATTCCATTGGAGGTGATGAACGTAAGTTTCGAGAGCCTACAATTGATTAAATCAATGGCAGAAACAGGTAATCCCAATTCAGTTTCCGATGCAGGCGTGGGGGCCCTTTGTGCCAGAAGTGCTATCCTGGGGGCCTTTTTAAATGTTAAAATTAACTGTGCAGGCTATGAGGATGCAAGCTATGTACAACAGATCTTAGCAAAAGGACAACAAATTGAACAGGCTGCGATAAAAGCAGAACAAGAGATCTTGGCTATAGTAAATAATAAAATAAAGTAATAAGAATTAATCTTCTAGGCGCATCATTTCTTCAAAAAGGCGTTCGTAGTTCTCCGTCAAGAGTTTCATTGAACTAAGACAAGCTTGATAAGATGTTTCTAGTTTCAAAAAGTCTTCCCGGTTTGCATAAAGTTGGGGATCTGATAATTTTTTTTCTAACTCTTTTTGTAAAGCAGTAGCAGCAGCCAGTTCTTTTTCAGCCTGTTGAAAATGCTTTTGTGTACGCTGAAATTCTTTCTTTTTTTCTTTTGATACTTGTTGAAGAGGGGCAGCTTGTATGACTGTGTGAGTAGCTGTTTTGAGTGTAGCTGTAGATTTGTTACTTGCTGTACTCCGCTGCTTTTCCATACGTTCTTTCCAGCTTACCCACTCCTCGTAACCACCTTTAAACTCTTTGACTACACCATCCTCTATTTCCCATATTTTATTTGCTGTTTTGGAGATGAAATATCGGTCATGGCTCACTAAGATGAGTGTACCCTCATATTTTTGAAGGGCTTCAATCAGTAATTCGCAACTGTGAAGATCTAGATGGTTGGTAGGTTCATCCAGTAATAAAAAATTAGCACGGCTGGTAATAACTTTTGCTAGCGCCACTCTTGCTTTTTCTCCACCGCTCAAAACTTTTATCTTTTTATCAACGTCATCGCCGCTAAATAAGAAACAACCCAACAAAGATCTTATTTCAAGATCGGTAAGCTGACAGCCACTGCTTGCCATTTCTTCCAGTAATGTATGTGAAAGCGTGAGCGATTCCAATTGATGTTGTGCATAAAAGCTTTGGACAACGTTGTGCCCATCAATTTTTTCACCCTGTTCAAAAGGTTCTGTGCCCGCTAAAATTCGGAGTAGCGTTGACTTCCCTTTTCCGTTGGCTCCTATCAGCGCAATTTTGTCGCCACGATTTATTTCTGCTGTGGCCTCCTTCATCACTACCAACTCTCCAAAAGATTTTTTTACATCCTTTAGCGTGGCAATTATCTTACCCGGTGTTTTATCTAAACTAAAATTGATTCTTAAGTTGGGACGAACAAGTTGAGCTGGGTCAACTCTTTCGAGTTTATCCAATTTTTTCATCAGGCTTTGCGCCATCGCTGCTTTACTCGCCTTTGCTCGGAATCGTTCTACTAGTCTTTCT
This sequence comes from Bacteroidota bacterium, assembly GCA_014190475.1. Lineage (GTDB taxonomy): Bacteria > Bacteroidota > Bacteroidia > Chitinophagales > Chitinophagaceae > JJ008. Next base: position 46,587 of record BJGL01000004.1, on the reverse strand, counting down.
TGCTGACGAATATAATCTTGCTGATTCTCATACGCTTTTTGCTGCAATTCCATCCGGACTGATTTTTCCCTTTCGTAAAAATCATAGTTCCCTGTATAAAAGTGTAATTCCTCTTGGTAGAGTTCAACGATCTTTGTGACCATTCGATTTAAAAAATACTTATCATGGCTCACGATAACTACGGCGCCAGCATAGTGTGATAAATACTTTTCCAGCCATTCAATGGATGGCAGGTCTAGATGGTTGGTGGGTTCGTCTAGCAAGAGTAAGTCAGGTTTGGCTAAAATCATTTTTGCTAGAAGCACACGCATTCTCCATCCTCCACTAAACTCCTGGTAAGGTCGATCCAGATCCGTGGGTGAGAATCCTAACCCTTGTAAAACTTCCGCGGTTCGATGATGAATGGTATATCCGTCAGCAGTTTCCAGCTGGTGCAGTTTGTCTGTGTAAGACTCTAGTAATTTTTCATCGCCCGTTTGTTCCAGTTCTTTACCCAGTATCTCTATTTCCTGCTCTAATTTTAAAATATTTTCAAAAGCCAGTAGCGCTACTTGTAGTATACTGTCTTTTGTATTGAAACTGAGCAAATCCTGGTGTAAATAACCAATACTGGTGCTTCTGCTTCGCTCTACACTACCTGAAGTGGGTTGGTAGTCTCCAACCAATAATTTAAGCAACGTTGATTTTCCGGTTCCATTATACCCAATCAATCCTATTCGCTCACCCGGTTGGATATGCCAGGTAGCATCAGCTACTATTAAACGCGCGCCAAATTCAAATGTAACTTGTTGTAGTCCTGCTAACATAAATCGGCGCAAATGTATGATTTAAGAGAAGGAGGCAACTATTTTGGTCTAATTTTGTTGATTAAATTATGTTTCGGGTCCTCTTACTTCTTTTAATTGGCAGTTTACCCTTTTTAGGGTTTTCTCAGCAACGCTTTACCTTGAATGGATATGTCCGCGACTCTGCTACGGGAGAGTCAATCAGTGGCGTTAGTCTAAAAGTAAATGGTACAAGTGCGGCTACGCTGAGTAATTTATATGGATTCTATTCTATTACGCTTCCAGTCGGCCAGTATGATTTTTCTGTTTCTCATGTCTCGTATACCACCCGAACCTTTTCGCTGTTATTAGATAAAGAATCTTCGTTTACCATTCTATTATCTCCAAGAAGTGCGGGTATGCAAGAAGTGGTCATTTTTAGTAAACGAAGAGATCAACACATTCGCTCAAGCCAATCAGGGCGTATTGACTTATCCATCCAACAAATCAAAAAAGTACCTGCAATTTTTGGTGAGGTTGATATTTTAAAAACTTTCCAACTCATGCCCGGTGTTCGAAATGCCGGTGAAGGAAACACTGGTTTTTATGTGAGAGGAGGGGGGCCTGATCAAAATCTAATTTTATTAGATGATGCGATTGTATATAATACCGGGCATTTATTTGGCTTTTTCTCAGTTTTCAATGGGGATGCAATTCGAAATGCAACGCTGATTAAAGGAGGGATGCCTGCACAATATGGAGGTCGACTTTCCGCTGTGCTGGATATATCTATGAAAGAGGGCAATCTTTATAAATACCAATTTGAGGGGGGGATAGGATTGATTGCCTCACGTTTTTCTGCGGAGGGCCCTATAAAAAAAGGAATATCCTCTTTTATGGTATCGGGCAGACGTACCTATATCGATGCATTGTTAAAGCCTTTTGTTTCAAAAGAAAGTAGCTTCTATGGATCTGGCTATTATTTCTATGACTTAAATGCAAAGTTTAATCATCGTTTTTCGAAAAAAGACAGACTATTTATCAGTAGCTATTTTGGAAGAGATGTTTTTGATTTTGCGAACGCTAAACGTTCATTTAGTACGAATGTACCTTGGGGAAATGCAACGGGTTCAATACGGTGGAATCATGTATTTGGGCCCCGTTTATTTGCCAATACTACACTTGTGCTGAATGACTATCGGTTTCAATTCAATGCTACACAAGAGAGATTTAACTTGTCCTTGCGCTCCGGAATACGCGACTTGGGTATTAAATCCGACTTCGATTACTATCCAACAGCAAATCATCGGATTAAAACAGGGTTCTTGATTACACATCATCGGTTTTTACCTAATGTTTTTTCAGGTAGTCAAGATTCGGTTCAATTCAAGCCAAATGGGCCAAATGAAAAATATGCATTAGAGAAGGCGCTCTATGTCCAGGATGATTGGCAAGTTTCCTCTAAACTGCAAATTCATCTCGGCTTACGTTGGAGCCAATTCACACAATTGGGTCCCTTCACTAAGTATCGTACTGATTTAAATGGAAACCGGATAGACAGCGTCGTTTATACTAAAAATAAAAGGGTGGTTGCGTACAACGGGTTTGAACCCCGATTATCCGCTCGCTACTTGTTTTCTGATAACTTTTCGTTGAAAAGCTCTTTATCCAGAAACATGCAATATATCCACCTGGTTTCTAACGCCGGCTCAACTTTGCCAACTGATTTGTGGGTGCCCAGCACCTATTTAGTTAAACCTCAAATAAGTTGGCTGGCCACTATTGGTTTATTCAGAAATTTTGCAGACAATCAATTTGAAACTTCTGTTGAGTTATACTACAAAAACATGCAGCAACAAATTGAATACCGAGAAGGATACACTCCTTCTTTGTCAGATCCAGAAAAGGAATTTGTTTTTGGTAAAGGCTGGAGTTATGGGGCAGAATTTTTTATTAATAAAGTAAGAGGACAAACAACGGGATGGCTTGGGTATACACTTTCTTGGACTTGGAGAAAATTCCCTGCCATAAATCAAGGATTACGTTATCCTGCACGATTTGATAGAAGACATGACTTTTCTTTTGTATTGAATCGGATATTGTCTAAAAATTGGCAAGTAGGAAGTGTTTTTGTATTTGGAACTGGAAATGCAATGACGTTGCCTGAACGTTTTTATGTTATGAATGGTGTGTTAACACAAGAGTTCAGCCGAATTAATCAATACAGGATGAAGTCCTATCATCGGTTGGATCTCTCGTTCACCTATCAACCCGTTGATCAAACGGGGCGTAAATTAAAAAGCCAATGGGTATTTAGTATCTATAACGTGTACAGTCGCCTCAATCCCTACTTTATTTACTACGACCAGGAGGGTAGTCTGCAAAATGGAAATTTGAATATTACCGCAAAACAAGTTTCTCTCTTTCCGATCATTCCAGCGGTAACCTGGAATTATAAATTATAGCTTCAGCGACGGCGCATAAATAAACCGAACCATCGCATTTCGTTTTTCATCGGCCGTAAGGTATAGCTGAAACCTTTCTTTACCCGCATTAATAATCATTAATGCGGTGTTGGGAGGTATCGTTCCTAAATTCTCTCCCACCATTACTACTTCTTGGATATTTCTTTTTGTATCGATAGGTAATCGAATCGAGATGGCTTGGGCCTTCAACATTTGTCGATATACGATAGGGCGATTATTTACATAAACAGAAATCGTGTCCCCATCAATTTGGCCATTATCAAAAAATTCGATTTCAGCTGTACAACTATCTAATTTAATCTCACGCACCAAAATATTCGTTTTGTTTTGTGTAATTGGCGTTGTGCTATTCTTCTTTTCTATTTTGGTTAATCGATTGAGTACGATCGTGCCGGGGTCGCACGTAGTTTTTCCATCAGCAGCCTTGTCTGCAGGAGATACCCAGGCGCCCCGAATTTGTTCATCTGCAATGGCGTTTCCTCCACGGTGGTAAGTCAACGTATATTTTTTTCGACAGGGAACACAGTCCTGCTTAATTTTAAAATCCAGTATGGCTCCTTCTTCCAGGATTAGTCGGTTACTGTCTTTTATAAAAGATCCAGCTATGGATTTTTTTACATAATTAAACGAATCTGAAATATGAAGGGCAGTGCCAGTAATGATTCCTGATGAATCAAATAGTTCAAATTGGATCGTGTAAGTTGGAAAACACCCACTGGGAGCCATCACCAGACGGCCGGCCCATTTTCCATTCAAATCTTGCCCAGCTGTAAAGAGGGGAAGCAAGCTTAGAATAAGTAAACGCATGATCATCAGTTGCCGAAGGTAAGGCTTAATAAAACTGACTACTAATTTTCATACCGAAAACGAACTACGGCGTTTTTTTGTTCCGTTGAGGTAAGCTGAACACGGAAGCGCTGGCTTCCGGCTTCTACAATCATAAGTGCAGTGTTGGGGGGTATTTTACCCAAATTCTCTGCAACCATGGTTAATTCCTGTATATCATTTTTACCGTCCATCTCCAAGGTCAGTGTAAGAGGGGTAGTAGATAATCTTCGTTTTGACAAGGCAAGTTTATTATTCAGATAAACCGTAATGGTATCCCCATCGATCTCGCCGTTATCAAAAAGAAAAACCTGTACTTGGGGGTTTTTCACAGTAATGACCTGAATCAAATCATTAAAACGATTGTTATTAACAGGGGGGATGGTATAGGTTTTTTGTTGAGTTATTGTATCCTTCTTTGATACAGCCTTGCGTTCAGGATCAGTTATAATTACGTTCTCCTGAAGAGGGGCAGAAGTAGGGGAAGATTGGGTTTTACGAGCAATGGGTGCTTCGTTGACAATTATTTTTTTAGCAGCCGTTTTTTGCAAAAAAGGTTCTGGATAAAAATCAGAGGAACTTACACGTCGTAAATATACTTTTCCACCACCGCAGTCATCTCCTTTCTGGATTCCGTCAGAATTAAATTCATATTTACTGGTAAAGCTTCCTTCCAGGTACTCTTCACGACCGGATTTAGAATAACCAAGTTTGTAGTTCATCAGACAATTGACTGAGCCTTCTGAGGTCTTTACTTCTACTGTTTTTAACTCTTGAATTTGGAGAGACTGATTTTCCTCCTCCCAACGTCCGCTCATCGTAGCTTTACCGTAATAAACCGTAGTCAAATACGAGTAAGAAACTCCTGATACGGTTTTACCGGTTTGCTTGATTTGAAACTCCACTTTGTACTGGCTAAAATCCTTTGTTACAAAATACCCTTTCCAAATTCCAGTCAGGTCCTGCCCAGCAACAGCTCGAGACAACAGGAAAGCCACAAGAATTAAAATTGTAGTGTTTTTAGGCAACATAGGAGAGTGCAAATATAAAATTTGGCGGCTTCCCTCGGGCCCGGCGGCCTTTCCCGGGTTAATTTTAACATCCCATTTTACCCGGTGGTTTACCCCTAAAATGTGCTATTTTTGTTTTCTTTTTTTCGTACTAAACAATGATTAAAATAACTTTTCCAGACGGTGCCGTTCGAACCTACGATAAGGGAGTGACCCCATTTGAAATTGCCCGCAGTATAGCAGAGGGGCTTTCTAAAAAGGTATTAGCTGCCCAGGTCAATGGGTTGGTCACCGATGCGAATTATCCAATTGAGGAAGATGCCGCCCTACAACTATTAACTTGGAATGATTCGGCAGGAAAATCAACTTTTTGGCATTCCTCTGCGCACCTAATGGCCGAAGCGGTTGAATCAATTTTTCCAGGTGTCAAATTTTGGGTCGGGCCCGCTGTTGAAAATGGATTTTACTACGACATGGATCTTGGTGACCGAAAAATGTCAGAAGAAGACCTGCTTTCTCTGGAAAAGAAGATGAATGAATTGGCTAAGAAGAATAGCGCGTTTATCCGAAAAAAAATAGCGAAAGCGGATGCGATACAATATTTCAGTGAAAAAGGAGATGAGTATAAATTAGACCTGCTGGAAGGTTTGCAAGATGGAGAAATTACTTTTTACACACAGGGAGAATTTACAGACTTGTGCAGAGGCCCTCATATTCCCAATACCTCTTTCATTAAAGCAATAAAGCTTACCAGTATTGCGGGCGCCTATTGGAAAGGAAACGAGAAGAACAAAATGCTCACGCGTGTTTATGGTATCACTTTTCCTTCTCAAAAAGAATTAGATGAGTATTTAGCGATGCTTGAAGAAGCTAAAAAAAGGGATCATCGCAAGTTGGGAAAAGAGTTGGGAATTTACACGATGGATGATGATGTTGGGCCAGGCTTGCCTTTATGGTTACCCAATGGAACTATTGTTATCGAGGAATTAGAAAAATTAGCAAAGGAAACTGAACAGGCAGCCGGTTACAAGCGAGTAGTTACACCACATATTGCAAAGGAAAGCATGTACCTGACCAGTGGTCATCTTCCTTATTATGCGGATAGCATGTTTCCCCCCATGGAAATGGATGGCGAAAGATATTATCTCAAAGCAATGAATTGCCCGCATCATCATAAAATTTTTGATGCAGAACCCAAAAGCTATAAAGATCTTCCATTTCGTATTGCAGAGTATGGCACTTGTTATCGATACGAGCAGAGTGGAGAATTATTTGGGCTGATGCGTGTTCGTTGCTTACATATGAACGATGCCCATATTTATTGCAGCAGAGATCAATTCTTTGATGAATTTCGTGCGGTAAATGAAATGTATCTTAAGTATTTTCAAATTTTCGGCATTCAGAAGTATGTGATGCGTTTGAGTTTACATGATCCTTCCAAATTAGGGCAGAAATATGTAAACGAACCCGCACTTTGGCAAGAAACAGAGGCAATGGTTAGAAAAGTCCTGATTGACACCGGTACACCTTTTGTTGAAGTGCAGGACGAAGCTGCTTTCTATGGCCCTAAAATCGATGTGCAAATTTGGAGCACAATAGGCCGTGAATTTACGTTGGCAACAAACCAAGTTGATTTCAATTCAGGACTTAAATTCAAATTATCGTATACCAACAGTAATAATGAGTCAGAAGTTCCTTTAATTATCCATAGAGCCCCCTTAGGTACCCATGAACGTTTTATTGGCTTTTTACTAGAGCATTACGCGGGTCGTTTCCCACTCTGGCTATCTCCATTACAGGTTAAAGTGTTGCCAATCAGCGACAAGTTTATGCCTTATGCCAATCAAATAGAACAGCAATTGAAGGAAATGGGTGTACGTGTTGAGGTGGATGATCGGAATGAAAAAATCGGTAAAAAAATCAGGGATACTGAGCTTTCAAGAACGCCCTTTATGCTGGTTGTTGGGGAGAAAGAAATGATGGAACATAGCGTATCCGTTCGCCGGCAGGGTATGGGGGATCAGGGAATACAAACACTTGAAAATTTCAAAAATCAAATTAGGGACGAAATTCAGTCCCGGAAAGGTTAAAAATTATAATTTAGTCACCTAAAACCCTTCAATGACAGCACCACAGAAACCCGGAGGCGGATTTAATCGCCCACCCGGAAGCGGTCCAAGACCATTTCAAGGACCGGGAGGAAATCGATTCAGAGGTAAAATGCCTCCCAGAAAAGAAGCAGAACATCGAATCAATCATTTTATAAGAGCACAACAAGTCAGATTAGTAGGGGATAATGTTGAAGTAGGTATTTATTCCCTACAAGATGCATTACGTCAATCACAAGAACAAGGGTTAGATCTGGTAGAAATTTCTCCCAATGTTGACCCACCCGTTTGCAAGATCATCGACTACAATAAATTTCTCTACGATAAAAAGAAAAAAGAAAAAGAGATGAAGGCCAAAAGCAAGGCCTCCGAGGTGAAGGAAATTCGATTTACACCAAATACAGACGATCACGATTTTGATTTCAAAGCTAAACATGCCATCGAGTTTTTAAAAGAAGGAAACAAAGTGAAGGCCTACGTTCAGTTTAAAGGCCGTTCTATTCAATTCCAGGACCGCGGACAGTTGCTCTTATTAAAGTTTGCAGAACGTCTTGCAGAAATTGGTGTATTGGAAAATATGCCAAAGATGGAAGGTCGACGCATGCTTGCCATGTTTGCCCCAAAAGGAAAGAAAAAATAAAATCAACCCATATGCGAAATCTAAAAACACAGTTATTGCTCTGTGTATGCAGTTTCTTTTTACTCTCCGTGCATGCCCAGCAACCTGTCCCTTCACCGGCTAACGCGCAACGTCCTGATACCTCACGTCGGGCACCTGGAATGCCCCCTGCTTTATCAACGGCACCCAAGCCTTACAAGGAGGTAATCACAGCAAAGGCAGAAACAAGTAAAGGAATATTTTGGGTTCATAAAGTAGAGGACCGTTTTTACTTTGAAATTCCGGATACCTTGTTACAACGTGATATGTTAGTGGTGAATAGAATTTCTCAAGCTCCGGCTGGGTTGAGAAGTGGAGGAAGTTTTTTTGGTTACGCGGGCGATCAAATTGGACAAAATGTTGTTCGTTTTGAAAAAGGACCACGCAACCGAATTTTTCTTCGCACTATTTCTTATGCGGAATATGCAAAAGATTCTACTTCTCCTATGTTTACCACGGTTTCAAAATCTAACGTACAACCCATTGTACAGTCTTTTGACGTAAAAGCATTTGGCAAGGATTCTTCCAGCTCGGTTATTGACATTACTGATTTTATCAGTGGGGACAATGATGTGTTACATTTTAGTTCATCGCTAAAGTCTTCCCTACGTATTGCAGCTTTACAAGCTGATAAATCCTATGTGGTTGCCGTAAAAGCTTATCCCATTAATGTAGAGATCAAAGCTATCAAAACGTACGGCAGAGGTCCAGCCATACCATCAGGTCCTGGTGGAGGAATGATGCAAGGTGGTGGTGGCGGAAACATGACTATGGAATTAAACAGTTCCATCGTCATTCTTCCTAAAACTCCTATGCAGGCACGTTATTTTGACCCTCGTGTAGGATTCTTTGCAGTTGGATACACTGATTTTGATGCTAATCCACAGGGGGTAAAAAATATTTCCCTTGTTAAACGCTGGAGATTGGAGCCCAAGCCTGCCGATATAGAAAAATATAAGAAGGGCGAACTCGTTGAACCTGCAAAGCCAATCATTTTTTATATAGATCCGGCTACTCCTGAAAAGTGGGTTCCTTATTTAATTCAAGGAGTTAATGACTGGCAGGTAGCTTTTGAAAAAGCAGGTTTTAAGAATGCAATCATCGGGAAAAGAGCCCCTACAAAATCAGAAGATAGCACCTGGAGTCTTGATGATGCCAGAAATTCTGCAATTGTTTATAAGCCCTCTGATATTCCAAATGCCAGTGGACCCAGTATTTCAGATCCACGTAGCGGGGAGATCATGGAAAGCCATATCAACTGGTATCATAATGTAATGCAATTACTTCGTAATTGGTATATGATCCAATGTGCTCCCAATGACTCCAGGGCACGTCAACTCCAGTTTCCAGATTCACTGATGGGAGAGTTAATCCGATTTGTTTCCTCCCATGAAGTAGGACACACGTTAGGTCTCCGTCATAATTATGGTTCCAGCTCTAGTGTGCCTGTAGAAAATTTGCGTAATAAAGCATGGGTTGAGGCCAACGGACATACACCATCCATTATGGATTATGCTCGTTTTAATTATGTAGCCCAGCCCGAGGATAATATCAGTACGGCTGGTCTCTTTCCACGCATTGGCGATTATGATAAATGGGCTATTGATTGGGGATACCGTTTATTTCCTGAATTCAAAAGTCCGGAAGCTGAGCAATCAAAATTGAATGGCTGGGTAATAGAAAAATTAAAAGATAATCGGCTTTGGTTTGGAACAGAAACAAATCCGGACGATCCTCGTTCTCAAAGTGAACAGGTAGGAGATGATGCTATGAAAGGCAGCTTCTATGGGATTAAAAATTTGCAGAGAATAGTTCCTAATATTCAGAGTTGGACTCGTGAGGCTAATGAGGATTTTGAAGGAATGAAAACCATTTACCAGGAAGTGGTGTCTCAGTTTGCCCGCTATAATGGTCATGTAGCGAAATACATTGGTGGTATCATGGAAACCCCTAAAACGCAGGAGCAAACAGGGCCAGTGTATGAACTAGTGAGTAAAGCAAAGCAAAAAGAAGCCCTTGATTTCTTGCAAAAACAATTATTTAATACTCCTACTTGGTTATTAGATCAGCAAATTTTTGATAAGACAGGGCAGAGTGGGTTAACTATTGTAGGAGCTGTTCAAGACAATATTCTGAACAGAATCATGAGTAGCCGTACGCTTACTAAATTAGTAGAGGCTGAGGCTGCAGCGGGTAAAAAAGCATACGGTATTTTGGAATACATGGGAGATGTAAAAGCTGGAGTATGGGCTGAGCTTACCACTAAAAAACCCATTGACGTATATCGTAGAAATCTCCAAAAGACCTATGTGAACACGTTGATCAATATTTTAAATCCACCAGCAGCTGCAACTGCATCATTTGGTGGTGGTTTTGGTCCTGCTGCCCCCAGTCTTGTTAGTGCTGAAAAATCTGATGTTAGAACCGTTGTAAAGGCGCATTTGCAGCGTTTGAAAGCTGAAGCGGGCAGTGCCGCAGCTATTTACACGGACACCATGAGTAAAATTCACCTTCAAGATATTAGCGACAGAATCGCTAAAGCATTAGATCCTAAGTAATTATTTAGGTTTATCTAAATATTAAAACCAGGCTTTATTCAAAAGAGCCTGGTTTTTTGTTTTTCATAATAAAGTTTAGCTTAACTTTGCGTCCCATTGCCGAAGAGGTTCGAAAAAGGTCCCCCTGTGGGGAATGCCTCAAGGGTTAAACATTAATACTATTACCGATGCCAAAGGTAAAAACCAATTCTAGTGCCAAAAAACGCTTTAAAGTGACTGGTACTGGAAAGATTATGCACCAAAAGAGTTTCAAGCGTCACATTCTTACTAAGAAGTCCAAAAAAAGAAAGCGTAACATGCGATTAGATGGCACTGTTGCCAAATCTCATGTTGATTTTGTAAAACGCTTATTGCGACTTAAGTAAACCACTCTTTTAATCATCTTTAATTTCTGAATTATGCCACGTTCAAAAAATGCCGTCGCTTCTAAAGCTAGACGTAAAAAAATATTAAAGCAAGCCAAAGGTTTTTATGGCAAACGTAAAAACGTTTTAACGGTAGCTAAAAATGTTGTCGAAAAAGGTATGACCTACATGTTTGTGGGTCGTAAATTGAAAAAGCGCGAATATCGTTCTTTATGGATTGCGCGTATCAACGCTGCCGTGCGCGAAGAAGGAATGACTTATTCTGTTTTTATTAAAAAGCTTCAGGAGAAAGGAATTGAATTAGACAGAAAAGTACTTGCCGATCTGGCTATGAACAATCCCGAAACCTTTAAGGGATTAATCAATTCCGTTAAATAGTAAATTATTTTTTTCTACTATTCAAGGGCCTTATGGCCCTTTTTTTATGCTTGATTGGGAGCTAGTATAACTAAAATGGAGTAAATGACACCGGGAAGCCAAAATAAAAGTGTCAGTAATAAGCTTAGCCAGAATCGGCTGTTGATTTGCCTTTCTTTTAAAAATACAGCAAGGGGAGGAACCAAAACAGACAGAATCAATAAAAGGGCCAATTCAGTTTTTTCTGTCTCAATTTGTTTGTGAATTAACCGCCTAATTGCTCTAAGATCTATTATCTGGACTTTACTGGAAGAGGTTTTAAGCTGGGAATTATCTTTTCCCCTAAGCATGGAAACAGGTAATTGAACTGGATGCGAGGCGTAAGACCCGGTTGTAGAACATACAATCAGAAAACAAAAAAATAAAAAATGCAACTTGAGCATCACATGATATCCATTGCCTTAACAAACGCAGTGGTCTGGAAGGGTAGAATAAGTGTTAGCCATTCCCAATGGGCTGCTATCGCCCAAATTAAGGCTGCGGTAGAGGCAAAGAAAACTAACCACCAAATCCCTTTATTCTTTTTAGTTTGTTCCATTTTTTGATTTTGTGCAAAATTATAGCGTCTCATTGAATTACTAAAATCAAAGCTGAAAAACTGTACTTGAATTGTTGATTTTCATTATTTTCGTAATGTGTTTCGTACACACATTAGCGTGATTGCCTAAACGATTGTGCCCCGCCTGCAATTCAATATAAGATTCCGCACCCAATATGGGCAGGAACTCCTGGTTATGGGGAACAATTCTGCTTTGGGACTATTAAAGCAAGAGGCAGCCGTCCCCATGGTGTTTTTGGATGAAGACACTTGGCAATTAAACATTGAGATTCCTCTGCGTGGAAAAACCGCGCAACTACAGTACAAATATTTGCTCAAAAACCAGGATGGAACTTTATGGGCGGAGTGGGGGAATGATCGTGTCATCTCCCTTGAAAATTCAAACGCAACCATAGTTTCTTATGACACCTGGAATCATGCTGGTGATTTTGAGAATGCTTTTTTCACCACTCCCTTTCAAGAAGTGCTTTTGCCTAAACGTAAGGGAGCTACAAAAAGAACGGCTACTGGATCACATATATTTCGGGTGAAGGCCCCCTTACTACAAGCACACCACCAGGTTTGTTTGCTGGGTAATGTGGAGCCGTTGCATCATTGGTCAACTGACCAACCCCTTTTATTGCAAAAGAAAAAAAATTGGTGGGAGATCGCATTGGATTTGAAAGACCAACCGTTTCCAGTCTTCTATAAGTACGGCGTGTGGGATACAGCTCAAAAGCGATTCATTCAGTTTGAAGAAGGTGAAAATAGAATACTACCTACATTTTTAAAACAACCAAACAGTTGCTATTTTTTGCATGACGGGTTTATAAAATTACCCAACACAAGCTGGCGAGGTTCCGGGGTTTCTATTCCAGTATTTAGTTTAAGAACACAACAAAGTTTTGGAATTGGAGAGTTTACGGATATAAAAAAATTAGCAGATTGGTCACAAGCAGCTGGTTTGCGCTTAATACAACTTCTTCCTATTAATGATACAATTGCCACACAAACCTGGCAAGACTCCTATCCTTACGCAGCAATATCTGCATTTGCCTTACACCCTATCTATATTAATCTAGCCCAAGTAGCGGGCACTAAACATGCAGTTCTATTAAGACCTTTGCGTAAAGTTCAGGAGCAACTCAACAACAAAAAGGCAATAGATTATGAAGCCGTGATCCGGGTCAAACTGGACACATTGCGAAAACTATTTGAAGTGCAGGGTGAAGACACGATGGCTGATCCAGCTTTCAAGACTTTTTTTCAACAAAATAAACATTGGTTAAAACCCTATGCGGCCTTTTGCTATTACCGAGATCAGTTTGGAACTACTCAATTTAAAAATTGGCCAACCGCTTCCATCTACACTGCTTCAGATACGGATCAACTTTTTAAAAGCGGGGCTACCCGAACCAAGGTTTTATTTTATGCTTTTGTGCAATTCCATTTAGATCTACAGTTAAAGGAAGCAGTTGCTTATACGCATAAAAAGGGATTAGTATTAAAAGGTGATATTCCCATAGGCATCTATCGATATGGAGTTGATGCTTGGGTGGATCCAAGTCTCTATAATATGGATTGGCAGGCAGGTGCTCCACCCGATGATTTTACGGCCATTGGTCAGAACTGGGGCTTTCCAACCTATAACTGGAAAAAAATGCAGCAGGATGGATTTGCCTGGTGGAAACAGCGGTTTGAACAAATGAGTTATTATTTTGACACTTTTCGAATTGATCACATCTTGGGTTTTTTTAGAATTTGGAGTATCCCTACTGATGCAGTTCAAGGTGTTTTAGGAAGATTTGTGCCTTGTCTTCCTATTACAAAAGAGGAATTTCAGCGTCATGGGATTTATATTGATCATAACCGCTATTGCAAGCCCTATATCAATGAGGAGGTACTGTTGGAGCTATTTGGTCAACAACAGTTTCAAGTAAAAGAACAATTTTTAATAAAAGATACCCATGGAGCATGGATATTTTCCCCGTTATACGATTCGCAACTCAAGATCGAGCAATACTTTGAAGCTATTCAAAAAAATCCTGCAGCTGATCGACTGAAAGCAGGTTTATTAGAGCTACAGGCCAACATTTTGCTTTTTGAAGAACCATTCTCCAATGGAAGTAGATTTCATTTTCGAATAGGCATTGAAAAAACCTGGTCTTTTCGGCAGCTGGATTCAAGTGTAAGGGGAAAGTTGCTTGAATTATATCATGATTATTTCTACAGGAGGCAAGATCATTTTTGGTACCAGGAAGCGATGCAGAAGCTGCCGTTCCTGAAGGAAGCTACGAATATGTTGATTTGTGGCGAAGATTTGGGGATGGTTCCTCATTGTGTCCCTGATGTTATGAAACAAACAGGAATATTGAGTTTGGAAATTCAACGTATGCCAAAAGATCCTTCCCAGTCCTTTTTTAATCCTGCTCAAGCTCCTTATTTATCGGTGGTCACACCTTCCACGCATGACATGAGCACTATTCGTGGTTGGTGGGAAGAAAACCGTACCCGTACGCAGCAATTCTACAACCAGGTTATGGAGCAATGGGGAGATGCCCCACAATTTTGTGAGGCCTGGATTAATCGAGCCATCGTTGTTCAGCATCTTCGTTCGCCTGCAATGTGGAGTATATTTCAATTACAGGATTTGCTCGGTATGAGTGAGTCTGTCCGTAGGCTAGATCCTCGTGAGGAGCGCATTAATGACCCGGCCAATCCTAAGCACTATTGGCAGTACCGGCTTCACATGAATCTGGAGGATTTAATAAGTAATCGAGAATTTACTGCATTAGTACGTCAGGCAATCACAGACGCCGGTAGAGTCCAGTAGCTATCTTCGCGTAAAGTTGTATATGCAGGTTCGTTATTGGGCTCATGAGTTACAATTTCGTCATCCCTTTACCATTTCAAAGGGTACTAAAACGCATCAGCCTACATTGGTTGTTGAGCTTGAAATTGGAAATTGGCGTGGTTACGGAGAAGCACCGGCTATTTCATATTACCAAGTAACCCTGGAAAATTTAGTCGAAACGTTGGAAAAAAATCGGGCTGCTATTGAACGTTTCGCATTCACTGATCCAGAACGATTTTGGCATTTTTTACACCATTTAATTCCAGGAAATCCCTTTTTGATATGTGCACTCGACATGGCAGGTTGGGATTTATATGCAAAAAGGAAAGGAATACCCCTCTATCAAGCATGGGGAGGTACTGGTAATACAGGACCTCTTACTGATTTTACCATTGGAATGGATACGCCCGAGCGAATGCTTTTTAAAATGCAGGAAAGACCTTGGCCTGTTTATAAAATAAAAGTCGGATCTCCTGAAGATATCAGCATGCTGGAAAAACTTCGAGCGCATACGACGGTGCCATTTAGAGTTGATGCGAACGCAGGTTGGGATTTTGAAACCGCTGTTCAACTAATTCCCAAGCTGTCAGCACTGGGTGTTGAGCTGGTTGAACAACCCTTGGCTAAAGAAAATTGGGAGGAGATGGAGCGGTTGAAATCGATTTCATGCTTGCCTCTTTTTGCAGACGAATCATGCGTTTTTGAAAAAGATGTAGCGACCTGTGCTTCTTGTTTTGATGGCATCAATATTAAGCTCACGAAATGTGGGGGCATCACCCCAGCTCGACGTATGATAAAACAAGCGCGTGCGCTAGGATTAAAGATTATGTTAGGAAGTATGAATGAATCCACTATTGGGTCGGCTGCGATTGGTCATTTGAAGGAGTGGGTTGATTTTTTAGATATGGATGGGCCCTTGTTGTTGGCGGAGGACCTCTCCAGTGGTATTTCCTATCAGGAGGGCATTGTTAAATTACCGAGTCAAGCTGGGTTAGGTGTTATTTATGCTGGACTACAAAAAAATGAACAATAGGGGTATTACAATTGTTGTAGAATTACTTTTAAATAAGCAGTATGGCCTGGAGAGATCAACAAGCTTTTATTGAAGCTTTAGAAAAAAATGGAGAATTAGTTCGGATTTCTGCTTACGTAAATCCACATTTGGAAATTGCCGAAATTACCGACCGCATTAGTAAATCTGGAGGAGGTGGAAAAGCGCTTTTGTTTGAGAATACAGGCACGGATTTCCCGGTTCTAATGAACGCGTATGGAAGTGAGAGGAGAATGTGTATGGCTTTGGGAGTTGAATCGCTGGATGAGATTGCGCGTGAAATTGAGGACTTGTTTAAACTTCTCTCTTCTCCTAAAGAAAACATATTGGACAAGCTGCGGTTACTTCCAAAACTTGGTCAATTTGCAAGTTGGATGCCTAAAATTATTAATGGGAGAGGAGCTTGTCAGGAATCTGTGTTGCTGAATCCGGATCTCAATAAAATCCCAGTATTGACATGTTGGCCTAAAGATGGCGGACCCTTTATTACTTTACCAGTTATTCATACCAAAGACCCTGAAAATAATAGCCGAAACGTTGGAATGTATCGTATGCAAGTTTTCGGGCCCACATTAACGGGGATGCACTGGCATAAACATAAGGTCAGCGCCAAACACTTCAATGCTTATAAAAAAGCAGGATTGAAAATGCCCGTTGCTGTTTCGTTAGGTGGAGATCCTGTTTATGCTTACAGTGCAACTGCGCCGTTACCTGAAAATGTTGACGAGTATATGTTAGCAGGTTTTCTTCGTAAAAAAAAGGTGGAACTGGTTCGCTGCATAACACAACCAGCCATAGAAGTGCCTGCTGATGCAGATATTATTATCGAAGGGTATGTGGATCCTGCAGAAGAATTAATTTGGGAAGGCCCTTTTGGAGATCATACTGGCTATTACTCCCTTCCGGACTGGTATCCTCGTTTTCATGTAACCGCCATTACTCATCGAAAAAATGCGGTCTATCCGGCTACCATAGTTGGCATTCCTCCCCAGGAAGATGCTTGGCTAGGGAAAGCAACAGAGCGGATTTTTTTGGCACCAATCAAAATGACCATGGTTCCTGAGATTATGGATATGGATATGCCCGTGGAAGGTGTCTTTCATAATCTTGTGATTACAAAGATCAATAAAGAATACGCAGGGCAGGGGCAAAAAGTAATGAATGCAATGTGGGGTGCTGGTCAAATGATGTTCAATAAAATCTTAGTACTTGCAGATCAGGGTATCACTATTCAAGCCTATCAGGAGTTGGCTAAATATGTTTTTGCAAACCTTAACCCCGCCACTGATATTTCTTTTTCCACCGGCCCAATGGATGTACTGGACCATAGTTGCAGCAAATTAGGATTTGGAGGAAAAATGTGTATTGATGGAACGAGTAAAATGGATGAGGAAAAAGAAGAAGATTACTCCTGTCCGCCGCTGAACATTAGTTCATCAGCTCTCAAAGATTTACTGCTCAATCATTCATCAGCTATACGTGATGCAAATACAAAACTTCTTGAATTAGATATTCCTTGTGTTTTAATTGCCGTTGAAAAAAACAAGCCGGGTCATATTCGAGAATTACATCAATCTATTGCATCCTTGCCACCCATGGCAAGTATCAAAATGATTCTCTATGTAGAACACACCGTGAATCCAAATGATCTTGCTACCAGTCTGTGGCGATTCTGTAATAATTTAGATCCCAAAAGGGATGGCTTTCTCTTCAAGTCGACGGGCTTCCCTTACACGGCTTGTATGGGGCTAGATGGGACAAGAAAAACAAAGGAGCTGGATAATTTTCAACGAGATTGGCCAAATATCATTGTTGCTGATCAAGAAACTATTGAAAAAGTTGATAAAAAATGGGATCAACTGGGATTAGGGGCTTTTATGCCTTCCCCCTCACTAAAATATAAAGATCAACTTTATGGGGAAGAAGCTGTGGTTCACTAAAATTACAATAAGTCTTGTCCTGCTTTTTTTTCAGTTGCAACTTGCTGGTCAAGTTGATTCTGTCACGCCATCAGGAGGCGATCTAAGAATATATTTTCAAGGACTTAGAAATAACAGGGGAGTGGTTCTGTTGAGTATTTTTTCAACGGCAACAGGTTATCCAGCTGATGTCAATAAGGCTTATTTAAAATACAGGATTATAGTGAAACAGCTACAGCTTCCTTTTATTGTAAAGAATTTAAAGCCTGGCAATTATGCGATTGCGTTGCTGCATGACGAAGATGAAAATGGAAAGATGTTAACATCAATGTTTGGATTACCAAAAGAGGGGTATGGTTTTTCGAATAATGTGATGGGCTTAACAGGCCCACCCAGTTTTCATAAAGCTTCCTTTTCTGTTCCTTCAAACGGCACCACAATTACAATAAAGGTCAAGTATTAAAAAAACCGCCTGGTGGCGGTTTTTTTAAATCAATTTAGCTGAATCATGTTTAGCATTGTTCCAATCCAGAGAAGAAGAAGGCAGCTTCAATAGCAGCATTAGCATCGCTATCACTTCCATGTATCGCGTTCTCTCCAACGGAGCTAGCAAATAATTTTCGAATTGTTCCCTCCTCGGCAGCAGCAGGGTTAGTAGCTCCAATTAATTTTCTAAAGCTTTCTACCGCATTATCCTTTTCTAGAATGGCGGCGATAATAGGGCCGCTACTCATGAATTCTACAAGTTCGCCATAAAAAGGACGCTCACGATGAATCGCATAGAATTCTCCTGCCTTATCCTTGGAGAGGTGTAACATCTTCATGGCTTTGATGGAAAATCCTTCTTTGATTATTCTGTCTAAAATTGCGCCACTGTGGCCTTTGCGGAAGGCATCTGGCTTAATCATGGTAAAAGTTCGGTTACTCATTGGTAGTGTGTTTAGCGCCGCAAAGTTACAACTATCTTTCCATACCTTTGAAAGCTCATGAATCCAATTTCAGCATTATTTCCCAAGCTGCAAACCCCACAAAAAGTGGTGATTACTACGCATCAAAAGCCTGATGCAGATGCAATGGGATCCTCACTTGCACTTTCTCAATACCTGACAAAAAAAGGCCATGAAGTAACTGTTATTTCGCCCACCAATTGGGCAGGTTGGGTAAATTGGATGCAGGGAACCATGGATGTACTTAATTATGAAAAGCAGCAAGAAAAATCAGATGCTATTTTAGAAAAAGCAGATTTGCTTTTCTGTTTGGATTTCAATGCGTTTCACCGCACTAAATCGATGGCAGATAAACTGGCTAATCTTACCTGCATCAAAGTACTGATCGATCATCATCAAGAGCCTGATAATTCTTCCTTTCATTTTGGTATTAGCGATACCACAAAAAGCTCTACCTGTGAGATGGTTTATGATTTTATAAAAGCTGCTGGAGATCTTGTGTTAATCGATGTGCCAATTTCTGAGTGTATTTATGCGGGTTTGGTAGGAGATACGGGATCTTTTCGATTTGCCTCCGCCCATGCGGGAGTGCATGCAATTGTAGCGGATCTCAAAACACGTGGTTTAGACCACGGTAAAATACATGAAGGCTTATATGATAATTTTTTAGAGAATCGCCTTCGCTTCATTGGGCATGTGCTACTTCACCGAATGGAAATATTTTATGAGTACAACACAGCCTTAATAGCTATTCCAAAATCAGATTTGTTGAAATTTCAAATTAAAACTGGTGATACCGAGGGGCTTGTAAACTATCCACAATCCATACAAGGCATTAAAATGGTAGCCCTGGTTATAGATCGAGATGAAGAAAGAAAATGGAGCTTCAGGAGTAAAGGTTCATTCGATTGCAATACATTTGCCCGAACCTATTTTGAAGGGGGAGGCCATTTTAATGCAGCGGGTGGTAGAAGCGGTGATTCGCTCGATAAAACGGTAGCCCGATTTAAAGAAGTTATAAAAACACAACCATCACTCATTTAATCCGTAATTATGCACGCATCTTTTAAAATTTTAGTACTTACTTTTTTGACAGCCACTGTTGTTAGTTGCTCAGGACCTTCCTATCAAAAAACACCGGGTGGCATGCCCTATCAATTAATCAGAAGCAAGGACACCCAACAAGCGCGTATTGGTAGTTACATCAAGTTAACGTTAACTCAAAAAATCAATGACAGCGTTTATTTTACAACGGGAAACAGACTCCCTATTTACATTCCGGTTCCGCCCCAGTCACAGCCTTATGATATATCGGAACTTTGGACCACCTTGCATCGTGGTGACTCTGTCATTGCTACTCAGATGATGGATACTTTCTTGAAAAGACTTCCCGCTGGAAATCTACCTCCCGAATTCAAAAAGGGTGACCGAATTATCACTTACATCAAAGTACTCGGCATTTTCAGTTCTGATAGTTTAAAAACATTAGATGAGCAAAATGAAAGTAAAGCATACAGTATTCGTGAAAAATCCGAAGTAGAAAGCTTTTTGGGCTCAAAGCTCGGTTCAGTGCAACGCACGCCTGCCGGAGCCTATGTAGAGGTTTTATCTGCCGGAACTGGAGAAATGATTAAAAAGGGAGATTATGTTTCGGTAAACTATACGGGTAAAACATTTGAGGGAAAAGTTTTTGACAGTAACACCGATACTACATTTAAACACGTTGAGCCACTTAAGTTTTCTGTAGGGGTAGGGCAAATGATCAAAGGATTTGACGAGGCCATGCCGTATTTGAGAAAAGGAGCAAAGGGTAAAATCTACATTCCCTCTTTATTAGGATATGGTGCAGCCCCACCTCCCGGCGGTCCCATCAAGCCTTACGATCACTTAATCTTTGAAGTAGAGGTAACCGACGTTCAAGCAAAAGCACCTACTACAAATTAGGAAAGAGTGCGTTGAATAATCGCACGCCTTCAACGGCTTCTTGAACATCGTGAACCCGTAAAATAGTTGCACCTTTTTGTAGGCCAATGGCATGCAAAAAGGTGCTTCCGTTTAAAGCCCCAGCGGGGTCTGTGTTAAGAGTTTTGTAGATGAATGATTTTCTGGATACACCTAATAAGAGGGGAGAATCAACCTTTTGAAAAACTTCCAGATTAGCCATTAATGCAAAGTTTTGACTAATCGTTTTGGAAAAACCAATTCCTGGGTCAATGATTATTTGTTGGATACCGTTAGCTTGACAAGTTTTTTTTCGTTCAAGTAAGTAATCCAGTACTTCAGTCACCACATTTTTATAATCTGTATTAGCTTGCATGGTTTGTGGCTCACCTCTCATGTGCATAATTACATAGGGAACTTTCAAGCGGGATACCGTGTCAAGCATTTTATCATCAAGTTGACCTGCACTAATATCATTTATCATATGAGCACCTGCTTGGATGGCCGCTTCCGCCACCGAAGCATGATACGTATCTATTGATAAAAAGGCCTCTGGAAATTCTTTTGCTAATCGCTCCACAGGTAAAACAATTCGTGAACATTCTTCCTCCGCTGTTAGTCGGTGGCTGCCTGGTCTGGTACTTTGGCCGCCAATATCCAATATGGTGGCACCAGCACGAAGCATTTCTTCTGCTTTTTGCAACAGATCGTCCAAAACAGCCACTCGACTTGATGCATAAAAGGAGTCGGGGGTAACATTCAATATCCCCATAACAATGGGTTTATCCACAACTAAGGTTCGATTCTTACTCTGTAGCGAATACATTCCAGCTTGTTGTTTAATTTTGATAAAGGTACGAAAGTCAGAAAGCTATGCAGGATACATCCAAACAATATGATACGATTATTGAATCGTGTAAAGATATCTTTCTAAAAAAGTCAGCTGACTATGGAACTTCCTGGCGTGTGCTTCGTACCATTTCAGTAGTTGATCAGCTTTTTATAAAAGCACAACGCATACGTACCATTCAGCAAAAAGGCACACAACGTATTGAAGACAATATTGCGGCAGAATTTAAAGGCATCATAAATTACGGCGTAATAGGATTGATTCAGCTCCAACTTCCCCTTTCAGAAAGAGAGGAGATTCCAATGGATGAATTAACGAGGCTGTACAATCAACAAGTAAATACTGCAAAAAAACTAATGTTAGACAAAAACCATGATTATGGTGAGGCATGGCGGGAAATGAGCCAGGAAAGTTTTGTAGATCTGATTTTAGTGAAATTGCAACGTATCAAGCAAATACTAGCTAATGATGGCCGTACACTCATCAGCGAAGGCATTGATGCGAATTATCTAGACATCATCAATTATGCGGTTTTTGCTTTGATTCTTTTATGAGTTGGATATACTTTATCATTCGTCTTTTTGTAGGCCTATTATTTATATTTTCCGGCTTGATAAAGGCGAACGATCCACTGGGTCTCAGCTATAAGATTCAAGAATTTCTTGAAATCGGTAATCTGCACCTGCTCAATTCTATCACGTTACCCATTGCAGTTTTATTGAATACAGCAGAAATTGGGCTAGGGGTGGCGCTCATACTGAATTGGAGAGTAAAATTAACGCATACGTTACTGCTTGCGTTACTCCTATTCTTTACTGGGCTGACGGGCTATACTTACTTAACTGGTTTTCCAAAAAACTGCGGCTGTTTTGGGGATTGTTTACCACTTAGTTCACTTCAGTCCTTTATCAAAGATCTGATCTTACTACTCATGCTCTGTTTTCTAATGTATTTTTCACACTTGAATAAAAATGGTAATCAGCTCAAGTATGCGGGGTTTAATAGCCTACTCAGTATTTTTTTAGGAATTGGATTTCAATATTATACTTTAAATCATTTGCCAATCATTGATTGCTTACCCTATAAAGTAGGAGCCGATCTGAATTTAAACCGAAAAATTCCAACCACGGCTGTTCCGGATAGCACCGTAATTTATTTTACCTATAGAAAAAATAATCAAATAGTTCAATTCCCGGCTACGGACTTTCCAGCCGATTTTTCTTCTCAAACCTATCAGTTTGTTGGGCGGGAGGATAAATTGATTCGTCCAGGAAAAGACATGGATCCTCCCATCAAAGGATTTGTATTGTCGGGCGAAACTGGCATAGACTCCACCAACTATGTTTTACAATTACCAGCTGTGCTACTCATCATCGTTGAGCGGACAAACGAATTGGAAAAAAGCCTTCCATCGCTTGAAAAGCTTCCTGCTAAAACCGAATATAACAGGATTCCGGTTTATATTATTACTTCACAACCTGCATCCGTAAAACAACTTCTTTCAAAAACTAAATTTAGCGGTTGGCCTGTATTTACTTGTGATTTAAAAGCAATACAAACAGCTGCTCGTGTCAATCCCACCATTTATTATTTAGAGAAGGGAATTGTGATAAGGAAAAAAGCGGCCTCCGATTATTAACTATACTTCTATTGAATGATTACTTCGCGTACCAGCGGAGAACCCAACCATTCATTCACCTTTTGCATGATAGTGGATCGTTGAAATTGTAATTCATTGCGAAGAGGGCCCACTTGAGTATGTATAAAGAGTTTATCTCCTTGCAGCCGGACACTATCCGTGTATCGAGCAATGGTTTTACCGACTAACGTCTCCCAGGCATCTTGGATTTGAAAAGCCTGTAGTTGATCACCTACACGACTTTCCTTTAAGTATAATTGAAGTGCTTGTGCCAGTGAATAGGTAGACATTATACAAAAATACAAGGTTTATACGCAACAGATTTGGTAAGGGAGATTTAGTCGTTGAAGGTTTGACTCTAAACGAGTAGCTGAGGTATCTGAAATAAAGACTTGCGATACAGTTTGTTGGCAAACCAATTGTATCAAATTCTGCACACGAACCTCATCCAGTTTTTCAAATAAATCGTCTAACAGAAGTAGGGGAGGACTATCATTTTTAGTTTCTAGAATATGCAGGGCTGCTAATTTTAATGCAAAAAGCAAACTTTTTCGTTGGCCTTGTGAGGCAACAGTTTTGAAGTTGTGTTCCTGCATGGTAAATAATATATCGTCGCGATGAACGCCCTGTGATGTTCGTTGTAACAGAATATCTTTTTTAATATTGGCTGCTAGTAAATGATCAAAGGGACAATCGTCTAGTTGGCTTTTATATTGAATGGAAACCTCCTCCGTAGGCCTATCCAGTGTTTTTGCAATATTCGCATACAGCAACCCAATTTGTGGTTTTAAATCATGTATGGTTTTATGCCGCGCTTCCTGTAAAAAAGTACCAGCAGGAACAAGTTGTTGATCTATCGCCTCCAAAACAGTTGAATTGTTTATCCTTTTTTCAGCCATTTCCTTTAACAGGGCATTGCGCTGCTGAAGCAACTTATTATAAATGATTAAATTTCGTAAGTAGTCTGGATTCAGTTGCGCGATCAACTGATCAAGATAAGAGCGTCGCTCTTTACTTTCCCCCGTAATTAATAGGGTGTCGTCCGGGGCAATAAATATCAGGGGGTAATTTCCTATGTGATTGGCTTGCTTAAAAACCGGTATACCGTCAACAGCTATTTCTTTTTTACCATTCTCCCGCAAAATGCAGGTTACACTTTCCAGTGTTGAGTAGCGATCAAAAATACCCTCCAGCCTGAAGCCCATTTCCCCTTGTTTGATAGCGGACTGATCTGTCCTGGTAAAATAGCTTTTAGTAAGGCAGAGAAAGTGAATAGCGTCCAATAAGTTTGTTTTGCCTACTCCGTTATATCCTGTAATTCCAATAATCCTTTCTTGAAAAGAAAACTGCCTGGAGGTGTAATTTTTAAATTGAGTGAGGGTCAATTGGGTAAGCTGGGGCATACAGGGTTGCAATTTACCTAATGTGGGGCCTTTCCCTTATTTTTGCGACTCAAAATTGTACCCGGTGACCAGCAAATTTTCCAAGGAAACTTACCTCTACTGGTATGAGCTGATGCAGCTAATCCGTCAATTTGAGTTGATGGCAGAGGAAAAGTATAAAATGGAGGGTAAAATAAGAGGTTTTTTCCACGCGTATGTGGGGCAGGAAGCAATCGCTGCAGGCTGTATGACCGCTACTCTTCCTTCAGATTTATTTATTACTGCATACCGTGATCATGGTTTAGCAATTGCCAAAGGAGTGTCGGTGAACAGCTGTATGGCTGAGCTTTACGGAAAAGCCACCGGGTGTGCTAAAGGCAAGGGCGGAAGTATGCACTTTTTTAGCAAAGCAAATAATTTTTATGGGGGGCATGGAATAGTAGGAGCACAAATTGGAACAGGTGCTGGGTTGGCATTTGCGGAGCAATATCGAAACACCGATAACGTAGTACTTGCTTTTTTTGGGGATGGCGCTGCCCGTCAAGGAATGTTGCATGAAACATTCAACCTGGCAATGTTATGGAAGCTTCCTGTTGTTTTTATTTGTGAGAACAACAACTACGCGATGGGCACCTCTATTCAACGTACTTCTAATGTAATTGATATCTACAAATTAGCGGATGCCTATGAAATGCCGGCAGATATCATTGATGGTATGAGTGCTGAGGCTGTTCACAACGGCGTCAGTCGTGCGGTCAATCGGGCACGTGAAAAAGGAGGACCTACCTTACTGGAGATAAAAACCTATCGTTACAAAGGTCATTCAATCAGTGACCCTCAGAAGTACCGTAGCAAAGATGAAGTGGACGAATATCGTGGTAAAGATCCCATCCAGCAGATTGTGCAAACTATACTAACCGAAGGGCATGCTACCCAGGAATTCCTGGACAGTATTAATAAAAGAGTGGACGAAATGGTAACAGCTTCTGTTCAATTTGCTGAAGAGAGTCCTTGGCCAGATGACAGCGAGGTACTGAAAGATGTTTATGTTGACGCTAATTATCCTTTTATAATTGATTAAAATCGATATGGAAACAACGCAATCGCCAAATGCAGTAACAAATTTCTGGAATCAGTACAGTAAGCAACTTAGCCTAGCAGCATTGGTTGTTATAGCTGTAGTAGGAGCATGGTATGCCTACCAGGAGTTTTATCAACTGCCCAAAGAGAAAAAAGCAACAGAGGCTCTTTTCCGCGCAGAAGAGTACTATCGTAAAGATTCGGTTGCATTAGCGCTCAATGGAGACGGACAAAATCTGGGGTTTATAAAGTTTATAGATAAACACAAGGGTACACAGGCGGCTAATCTAGCTTGCTTTTATGCAGGAAGTTGTTACCTGAAATTAGGAGATAATGCCAAAGCAATAACTTACCTCGAAAAGTTCTCCAGCGGCTCTGCGCTTACACAAGCGCGTGCTTACAAATTGTTGGGTGATGCTTATGCAGACAGTGGAAATAACAAGGAGGCGCTCGCCTATTATAAAAAAGCGGGGAATCATTTTGAAAAGGATGAGATCAATTCCCCTGAATACTTGTTC
Organism: Bacteroidota bacterium; assembly: GCA_014190475.1. GTDB lineage: Bacteria > Bacteroidota > Bacteroidia > Chitinophagales > Chitinophagaceae > JJ008. Next base: position 20,677 of record BJGL01000004.1, on the reverse strand, counting down.
ATGGCTGCTTATTTTGCTGATCAAATTATGAAGAACAACACAGAGGCCATTGCACTTTATGAGGAAGTTCGTTCTAAATATCCTCGTAGTCAACAATCCTTTGATGCAGAAAAAAATCTGGCCCGTTTAGGCGTTTATTCCAGTAAAGATTAAATCAAGAACGTTGAACGTTCAGCTTTTCATACCCTGTTTCATTGATCAGCTGTATCCTGATACAGCTTTCAGTATGATCAAAGTTCTTGAAAAGGCGGGATGCACCGTCTCCTATAATCCTAGACAAACCTGTTGCGGTCAGGCTGCCTTTAATGCCGGTTATTGGGAAGAAGCTAAAGAAGTTTGTCAAAAATTTATTACCGATTTTAAAGGGAATGACCCCATTGTGGTACCCAGTGCCTCTTGTGGGGGATTCGTGAAAAATTATTACGCTCGTTTATTTGATAACTCCTCTTTGCATCATGAAGTACAGGAGTTAAAGCAACGCGTCGTTGAGTTTTCGAGCTTTCTTTGTCAAGATCTTGGAATAACCAATTTTGGTGCGCGATTGAAGGGGAAAGCTACCTATCATGATTCATGTGCGGCTTTACGCGAATGCGGTATAAAGGAAGAACCTCGCCTCTTATTAAAACAAGTTGAAGGATTAGAGCTGGTAGAGATGAACGAAACAGAAACATGCTGTGGTTTTGGAGGAACTTTTGCTGTTAAGTTTGAATCCATATCCATGGCGATGGGAGAGCAAAAAGTTGAACACGCATTGGCTACTGGAGCCACTTATTTAATTTCCACAGATCTATCCTGCCTCATGCATTTACAGGGGTACATCCAACAGAAAAATTACAATTTAAAAACAATGCATCTGGCGGATGTGTTGGCGGCTGGATGGTAAATTTTTACGTATGGCCTATTGGTTACTAAAATCGGAACCTTTTAAGTATTCCTGGGAGCAACTAGAGAAGGACAAGAAAACCTTTTGGGACGGGGTTAGAAATTATGCGGCCCGCAATAATCTCCGGGCCATGAAAAAAGGGGATCTCGCTTTTTTTTACCATAGTAACGAGGGGTTGGCAATTGTTGGAATAGTAAAAATCGTAAAGGAAGCCTACCAAGATCCCACCACGGAGGAGGAAGCCTGGGTTGCTGTGGATGTAGCACCTGTAAAAAAATTAAAACAGGAAGTAACGCTTGCGCAAATTAAGGCCAACAAGAAGTTACAAAATATTGCATTGGTCAAATTGAGTCGCTTATCCGTACAGCCTGTAACGACGGAGGAGTGGAATATAATTTTGGAACTTGCCGGTTAATTAGTAGAGATTGTTGTCTCTTTTTCGCTGAAACAAACTCCTTCATTTTCCAGTGCAGGAAGTATTTGCTGATAGAAAAGTGGGGATAGCGGACGATGTAATCCAATTAATTCAATTTTATTCTCCAAGAAAAGTTCAGCCGCAATTGCCAATGGTAGACCCACTGTTTTTGCCATCGCAGTTTCTGTTGCGTTTTTACCATCCAGTACCAGTGTGCTGATCAACGAGTACTCTTTATTCATTAAATGATAAATGATTTCATGTTGCATAATAACGCGATCCTGATCGAGTTCCTTCATCACCAAATATTGCTCCAATAATTCCTGTAAGAAAGTAGCAGGTGAGTAGTCCCTCCTTTTCATTTGATAAGAATTATTGGTGAGCCCAATTGCGCTAGCTTGTATTGCAAAGAGTGAATCATGAAGCATCCATTTTTGGAAAACCTCATTTTGCTTGCTGGACGCTAATAGTTTTACTAATATCTCGGAGGAAGATGTTGTTGAAAATGAAGTAACTGGTTCATCTTGTGTAAGACCCAACTCAATTAATTTTTTCCATCCACTGATAAAAGCTGGATGTCGTAGCGTAGTTCGAATAAATGTGCTGGTTTCCTCTAATTGGTAAAGGGAGATATAGGGGATTGAATTTCGGTTTGGATACCAAGCTAAAATTCCTGCATTGTCAATCGCTACAGTTCGTTCTTGACCAAATACTTGTTCATAGGGCAGCTCCACAATTTGATTCTGTTGTTTATAAATGGCCCCTTGTTTTCCTGCCGCCACTACATTAGCAGGATTCCAACTTATTTTATAGTGCCAGGGATTATTGTCACTTTGGGGCGCTACTAAACCTCCGCAATGCGATATAAAAGATTTTACTTTACCACCACGGCTTCCTATTCTGTCCAATAGGGCCATTGCACTCATATGATCTATACCTGGATCTAACCCCATTTCATAAAGAAAAAGAAGGCCTTTATTTTGGATTTCTTGTTGAAGCAATTCCACCTCCTTATCCAAATAGGAGGCCGTAAAAAGGTGTTTATGGCATTTTAAACAGTCTTTGGCAACCAGTATGTGCAAATGGGGGGGTAGCAATGAAATTACCAGATTTGCTTGGGCGATGGCTTCTTGTCTAGCCACCTCGTTTTTGACATCTAAGCCTAGTGCAGTGCCTTTTGGATGCCCAGCCAGCTTTTGGTTGACTAATGTCTCATCAGCATCCGCAACCACTAATTTCCAATCCATTTTTGGGGCCTTTCCCAGCAAGTATTTGATCAATACCGTGGCGCTCTTTCCAGCCCCAAATAAGAGGATGATTTTCATAGCCCAAATATCCCCCTTTTTAATTAACAGCAGTGGATAAAATAGGGGGGAAAAGACCCCTCATTTTACTGGGAAATAAGGGTTTAAAAAGGTAGATTTGCAGACCTTGTTTTCAATGAGTAAAGCAAGCTGAAAACAGTAAAATTTAACATGGAAGAATTGCAGCAACCACAGGAAACAAACGATCACAATCGGATCATTCCTGTAAATATTGAGGAGCAAATGAAAACCGCATATATCGACTATTCGATGTCGGTAATTGTGGGTCGTGCACTTCCTGATGTAAGGGATGGTTTAAAGCCTGTACATCGGCGTGTTTTATATGCCATGAATGAATTAGGTCTCAGTCACAACAAGGCCTATAAAAAATCAGCTCGTATTGTGGGAGAGGTGCTTGGTAAATATCACCCACATGGAGATTCCTCCGTGTATGACGCAATGGTTCGTATGGCGCAAGAGTGGAGTATGCGTTACACATTAGTTGACGGGCAAGGTAACTATGGTAATCAGGATGGAGATGGCCCTGCAGCCATGCGTTACACAGAAGCTAGGCTTGAAAAACTAGCTGAACACATGCTCGATGATATCGAGAAAGAGACCGTAGATTTCCAATTAAACTTTGACGACTCTGAAGAGGAACCTACTGTGCTTCCTACTCGTATCCCTCAGCTATTGGTAAATGGCTCCAGTGGAATTGCTGTGGGAATGGCTACCAATATGATGCCGCACAATTTGGGAGAAGTCATTGAGGGTTGTATCGCCTACATTGATAATCGTGATTGTACGGTGGATGACTTGATGCAGTATGTTAAAGCACCCGATTTCCCAACGGGGGGTGTCATATACGGCATGGAGGGTGTGAAAGCTGCTATGCATTTTGGAAGAGGTCGTGTGGTGGTACGCGGAAAAATAACAGTTGAAACAAAGTCAGGAGGAAAAGAGCAGCTAATTATTACAGAGGTTCCCTATCAGGTAAACAGAGATGCGCTGACCAATAGAATTGGGGAATTAGTCAATGAGAAAGTAATCGAGGGCATCACGCACGTAAACAACGAATCCAACCAGAAGGAAGGTACCCGAGTTGTTATTGAATTAAGAAAAGATGCAATAGCTAACGTAATTATCAATCAACTTTATAAGCACACTGATCTACAAACTTCTTACGGAATTAACAATGTAGCGATTGTACGAGGAAGACCAAGAACACTTAATCTTAAAGATTTAATACAAGAGTTTGTTGAATTCAGACACGAGGTAGTAGTACGAAGAGCAAAGTTTGAATTAGGGGAAGCGCAAAAAAGAGCCCATCTTTTAAAAGGCTATTTAATTGCCCTGGATCATTTGGATGAAGTAATTGCATTGATCAGAAGTGCTGCTACGCCTGATATTGCCAAAGATAAATTGGTGAATGCAGGGTGGGGATTGGATGAGATACAAGCAAAAGCTATTCTGGAAATGCGTTTGCAACGATTGACCGGAATGGAGCGGGATAAAATAAAAGAGGAGTTTGAAGAATTGATGAAATTGATCCAATCCCTGGAGGAGTTATTGAACGATGAGGCCAAACGATTTGCATTGATCAAACAGGAGTTATTAGAGATCAAAGAAAAATATGCGGATGCGCGTAAAACCGAAATCACCTATTTGGATGATGAGGTAAAAATCAAAGATCTCATCAAAGAGGAAGACGTCGTAATTACTATTTCTCACTTAGGCTATATCAAACGCACACCTGCAGAAGAATATCGTTCTCAACGAAGAGGAGGTCGAGGAGTAATTGGTGGACGAACCCGAGAAGAGGATTATATCGAACATTTATTTGTGGCTTCCACGCATCATACCATGCTATTTTTTACTGAAAAGGGCAGGGTGTATTGGTTGAATGTATACGAGATACCAGAGGGTGAAAAAACGGGCAAGGGTAGAGCCATTCAAAATTTGATGCAAATCCCCCCTGATGACAAAGTAAGAGCGATTTTAGATGTAAAAGACTTGAAAGACGAGGCATTCGTAAACGCGCATTACATAATCCTCTGTACTAAAAAAGGGGTGATTAAAAAAACTGCTTTGGAAGACTTTAGCAGACCTCGACAAACTGGAGTAAATGCCATCACCATTGTTGAGGGCGATGAATTGATCCAGGCACGCATGACTGATGGCCAAAGTGAAATCATGATGGCTGTAAAAAGTGGACGTGCCATTCGCTTCTCCGAGGAAAAAGTAAGACCAACCGGTCGTGGTGCTATCGGTGTAGCGGGAATTGAAGTGGAGGATGAACAAGACGAAGTGGTAGGTATGATCTGCGTGAATCCAACTCTTCAAAACGAAAGAACCATTTTAGTGGTGAGTGATAAAGGATTTGGTAAGAGAACACCCATGGACGAATACCGATTCACCAACCGGGGCGGGAAAGGGGTCAAAACGATCAATGTAACTGATAAAACAGGTGGAGTGGTAGGAATTCTTGATGTGTCACCCACGGAGGATCTAATGATTACCTGTAAAAGTGGCGTAACAATACGGATGCCCGTTAGTGGCATTAGTGAGCAAGGGAGAGCCACGCAAGGTGTTAAGTTAATTCGTCTGGATGAAGGGGATGAGATTGCTGCAATCACCAACCTGGATGATCAAGAAGTTCAGGGCGATGAGATTACTCCTGAGAACCCCGCTACTGACGAAGGAACTGCAGAAACAAACAATTAATGTAATTTTATATTCAACCTACTTGTATGAAAAAAAGCTTGCTATTTAGCCTGACCATATTCTTGTCCTTTGCAGGATGGTCGCAAAATTATGATCCGGTCAAAACCTTGGTGATGATTAATCAGCTTGAAAAAGCAAAAACTGACCTGGATAAATCATTTACTAATGCAAAATACACGGCAAAACCAGAAGCCTACATTTTAAAAACAGCTGTTTATGCCAGTGTATCCATGATGGATGGAAAAAAGGATACTCCAGCTGCTGTACAGTTAGTTGAAGAAGCTGATGCTGCTTTTACAAAATATCGGGAGTTAGATCCTGCACTTTCCTTGATCAGTGAGCCTATTTATCAAAATGGCATCATTATGCTGTATTCTAACTACTATACCTTCGGATACAGCGACTACAATAATAAATCCTATGATAAAGCGCTTGAGAAACTTAAAAAAGCAATACTGTACTCAGATTTATTGATCAAGCAAAAAGTTTTAACCTCATCATTGGACACGAATGTATTAATTCTGGCTGCCATCACTGCTGAAACTGGAGGGTATAAAGATCAAGCGGCTGACTATTATACAAAACTTGCCGATGCTAAAGTAGGTGGCGAAGGGTACGAAGGTGTTTACCGTTACTTGGTTACCTATCATTTTGGAAAGAAAAACATGGAAGCCTTCGAGAAGTATAAAAAACTTGGCAAAGAGGTTTTTCCAAAAAGCGACTACTTTGATTTTGATAAAGTTGACTTTGCGGTTGGCTTGGTCAATACATTTACTGAAAAACTAGCAGCTATTGATGAAGTATTGGCAAGTGATCCCACAAACTTTAAAGCAAATCAGGTACTCGGTGAAATAATTTTTGATACCCTAAATCCTCGTGATGAGGAAGGAATGGTTTTGCCAGCGAATTATAATGAGCTAGAGAAAAAAATGATTGATGCCTTTACACGCTCATCTAAAGCCCGTCCTGACTACGAAATCCCTTTGTTATACATTGGAGACCATTATATCAATAAAGCTACTCGCGTAGAAGAGAAACGTAATAAGCATGCACAGGAGATGAAAGCACGGACCAAGCCAGGAACCATGGCTTCAAAAGAAGATGTAGCCAAGCGTGATGCCTTGGATAAAGAGTACGGCGATACCATGGAAGGAGCGAAGGACCCGTATTTAGCCGCCGCAGGCATTTTTGCGGATCGGGCTACAAAAGGAGATCTTGAAACACGCGACAAGCAGCAATACAAGAAAGTAACCAGTTATCTCTCTGAAATCTATGGTCTCAAAAAGGTGATGGCTAATAAGGCGAAGAATTTAGCCGATAAAGCAAAGTGGGAGGCCGAAGAGAAGAAATGGAACGAGCGATACGAATCGATAAAGAACTAATACGAGTAAAGCCACCCAATCAAGGGTGGTTTTCTTTTGTATCACCTATTTAACATAATATAAATTATAAGAATATATTGACTAGTAAAGGAGCCTTGATTTGATTGTGCCAGGGACCTGCCGGAGTAAGGATTGCGCCTTTGAAGATAATTTACGTTCAATATCTAGCACTACGTATCCTATTAAATCATTGGTTTTCAAATACTGACCAACTATATTTATATTATTACTTGAAAGGGCAGTATTGATTGCGGATAACACGCCGGGGGTGTTGCGGTGTATATGTAAAACTCGATGAGCACCTTCCTGTGGTGGCAAAGCCAGGGCTGGCACTGTGTGCGAACCAAAACTGATACCTTTTTCTAGATAATTGAAAAGCTTATTACTGACATCCTCCCCAATATTTTGTTGAGCCTCTTCTGTACTTCCACCAATATGCGGTGTAAGAAGAACATTTGGCAACTCCTGTAATGGGCTTTTGAAATAATCGCCATTCTTTTCAGGTTCATCCGGAAATACATCAATAGCGGCTCCACCAAGATGTTCTTCACGCAATGCTTTTTCCACGGCTACTAAATCCACTACTTCGCCACGGGCAAAATTGATCAGGATTGCGCCTTTTTTAAAACTCTTTAAAAGTGTTTTATTGATAAGTTGCTCAGTTTGACGTGTAGCAGGAATATGGAGTGTTACTATATCAGCTTGTCCTACCAACTCGCGAAGACTTCTTTTTTCAACGGCATTGCCCAATGGTAACTTCTTCTCTATATCATAATATATTACACGCATCCCTAACGCTTCGGCTAATACACTTACCTGACTTCCAATATTCCCATAGCCGATTATACCCAAGGTTTTTCCTCTTAGTTCGTAACTATTTTTAGCGTCTTTATACCAAAGGCCTGCATGAGCAGCTTTATTTTTTTCGGGAATTCTCCGAATCAGCATAATCGAGGCACCAATCACTAATTCGGCTACCGATCTTGTGTTTGAATAAGGCGCATTAAACACAGCAACTCCCCGACTGGTTGCTGCTGCTATATCAACTTGGTTAACACCAATACAAAAGCAACCAATTGCTTGCAACTTTTGGGCCGCTTCCAGTACGGGTTTAGTGATTTTGGTTTTGGAACGTATTCCTAAAATATGAACATCTCGTATGGCCTCGATGAGTTGTTGTTCAGACAGCGCTTTACTGATTCGCTCTGTTTGCACATAACCTTGTTGCTTAAAATTTCGAACCGCTGTTTCGCTGATGTTCTCCAGGAATAAAATCTTTATTTTCTCTTTAGGATAACTGGTCAAAGTTGTCATACTTCAACAAATATACCTATAAAAAACAGGAGTCCCTACCTTTGACCCGCTTGAAAAACAAACCCTACTACAGCTTGATTTTTGTACTGTGTTGGCTACTGATCAGTACGTTAAACTCCTGTGTCTGGAAAGAGGATGTGGCCTCTCATCCTCTCCCCTACCTTGCTCCTCCACTTCTATCCATTAGTGCTAAAGAAAAACAAGAATTGAGTACACGTGTAGCTACTTATTTTAAAGAATCCTTGTTGCGATTTGAAGGTCTATTTAGTGGAGGAATTCTAGTAGCAAAAGGCGGGAATATTCTTTTTGAACACTATGCGGGCTATGTAGATTATCCATCTAAAATAACCCCCCTGCAAGAAGATACACCCCTACACATCGCTTCTACCAGTAAGACATTTACAGCAATTGCTATTCTTCAATTAGTTGAACAACAAAAATTATCACTTGACGACAGTCTCTCCTCTTATTTTAAAAAATGGCCTTACCCTGGAGTAACCGTTAAACAATTGCTTACGCATCGCAGCGGCTTGCCTAATTATGTCTATTTCATGGAGGCTAATAATTCTTCTAAAACTGCTTTCACTAACAAAGAAGTGATTGATTGGATGATCGAGCATCAACCTGCCATGCAGGCCCGACCCGACACCCGTTTCGAGTATTGTAATACCAATTATCTGTTACTGGCTTCACTGATTGAAAAAATTTCTGGATATAGTTATCCTGAATTTCTTCATCGTTCCATTTTTGAATTTTTAGAGATGAAGCATACGTTTGTTTTTCAACCCGCCGATTCCATAAAAGCAACGCCCTCCTATGCAACTACAAGCCGTGCCTGGCCATTGGATCATCTTGACTACACATATGGCGATAAAAATATTTACAGCACGCCACGTGATCTCTTGAAATGGGATCAGGCCTTATATACACAACAACTAGTTGGTGATTCTCTATTATCACTGGCTTTTACGCCTTACAGCTTTGAAAGACCAGGTCAAAATAACTATGGATTGGGATTTCGACTAAAGCTCTTACCCAACCAAAAAAAGGTTATTTATCATTTTGGACGTTGGCATGGCAACAATGCGGCTTTTACTAGATTAACGGACGAACAGGTAACTGTTATAATCTTAGGCAATAAATTCAACCGTCAGATTTATACGGCTGCCAGCCGATCTTATTCCTTATTTGGGCCCTATGGTGGTGAACCTCAACGTGACGAAGAATAGCCCCCGACTTATCAATTTCTGCAGAACTTAGCGTGGTGAAAATATTTTCTGCACCTCAACTAAAAGACTGGGATCAATACACAATCCTACATGAACCCATTCCATCCATTCAATTGATGGAACGTGCTTCACAAGCTTGCTTGGAATGGATCCTGAACAATTACTCCGCTTCTATTTTTTTTACAATTTATTGTGGTAAAGGCAACAATGGCGGTGATGGCTTGGCGCTTGCACGATTACTGGCTACGGCTGGCAAAACTGTTCAACTACATATTCTAGAATTCGGATATCCAGGCACGTTGGACTTTCAACAAAATTTGGCTAGGGTGCATCAATTTCCTACGATACAGATTCACTACATACAGGAATTGAATCACCTTTATCCGATTAAACCCGATTCAATTGTTGTAGATGCATTAGTTGGATCGGGTCTAAATCGTCCGTTGGAGGGATTGAGCAAAGCGGTAGTATCCTTCATTAATCAATGTCATAATCCTGTGATAGCTATTGATGTGCCCAGTGGGCTTTTTTGTGATCAATCCTCCATGGAATGCGAGGTGATACAAGCCACACACACATTAAGCTTTTCTCCCAAATTGTCATTCTATCTTCCGGAAAACAAAGCTCGTATTGGCGATGTCCATATAATGAATATTGGACTGGCGCCTAATTTCTTAAAAGAAACCGAAGCAAGATTTGAATTAATTACAAGACAACTCTCTTTACGTTATATAAAGCCTAGACCACTCTATTCACACAAAGGAAATTATGGTCATGCTCTTCTCATTGCTGGAAATACCGGTAAAATGGGAGCTGGCGTATTAGCAGCAAGAAGTGCAATTCGTTCAGGGGTTGGATTACTCTCTTGTTATGTGCCTGTTTCAGAAAATTTAATTATGCAAGTAGCCGTCCCGGAAGCCATGACAATAACAGAAAAAATGCATCTTGATTTTTTTTATTCAAATGCTACAAGCCTCCACTTTCATGCAGTAGCCATCGGGCCTGGGTTTGGGACTGGACCGGAACAGGAATCATTGTTGGAGCAATTATTTAACAATTACAGGAAACCTTTGGTCATTGATGCAGATGCCTTGACTGTACTCTCTAACAATGTTTCCCTATTGGAAAAAATTCCTCCAGGAAGTATTCTCACCCCACATCCTGGAGAGTTCAAAAGGCTATTTGGGGAAAGTAAGAATGATTTTGAAAGAATAGACCTAGCTATTAAAATGGCCTCAACATTAAAAGTGGTAATAGTTTTAAAGGGTCATCATACATTGGTTGTATCTCCCCAAGCCCCTTACTACTTTAACACTACCGGAAACCCTGGAATGGCAAAAGGTGGAACTGGAGATGCACTAACAGGAATCATCCTTGCGTTGTTGGCGCAGGGGTATTCTTCGATAGAGGCCTCAATTTTAGGAGTATTTATACATGGCAAAGCGGGTGATCTTGCAGCTGAAAAGTATACCAGTTTTGGAATGAGCTCCAGCGATTTAATCGATTCCCTAGGAGTGGCTTGGAAAGAGTTGATTTATAGTGAATAGCTTAAACAAACAGTTCCAAAAGAATGGAAATTACCCCCGTAAAATGCTGATTTTTACCAACCCGATACCTATCTTTGCCGGCCGGTGAAAAGGGGTCATTTTCCCCTCTTTACCAATATTTTAATCAGAACACATTAAACCGAACTGCAGAAATTTTTTGTATGGAAAAACTGATTTATTTGGTGCCATTAACGGGTCTAATCGGACTGATGTACACCCTTGTTAAGTTCAACTGGGTATCTAAACAAGATGCGGGTACTGACCGCATGAAAGAAATCAGCAATTATATTGCTGAAGGTGCGATGGCTTTTTTGAAGGCGGAGTGGAAAATACTCGGCTATTTTGTTGTTATCGTAGCGATGCTGCTTGCCCTAATGGCCAGCACGAATCCTCATTCACATTGGTCAATTTCAATTGCATTCATAGTGGGTGCTGTTTTTAGTGCTACGGCTGGTTATATTGGTATGAAAGTGGCTACTAAAGCCAACGTACGCACGGCCCAGGCTGCCAGAACAAGTTTAAGCAAGGCCTTACGTGTTTCCTTCACAGGAGGTGCTGTAATGGGACTGGGCGTTTCTGGTTTGGCTGTACTTGGTTTAGGTGGTTTATACATCATTTTAAAACAAATTTTTGCTGCTGACGTTGCAGTTGGCTCGGACGAAATGATTCGCACCATCGAGGTTCTTACCGGCTTCTCATTGGGTGCTGAGTCCATCGCCTTGTTTGCACGTGTAGGAGGTGGTATTTATACAAAAGCTGCGGATGTTGGAGCGGATTTAGTGGGTAAAGTTGAAGCAGGTATTCCTGAAGATGATCCAAGAAATCCAGCTACTATTGCTGATAACGTTGGCGATAATGTGGGTGACGTTGCAGGTATGGGAGCTGACTTATTTGGCTCTTACGTGGCAACAGTATTAGCAACGATTGTTCTGGGTCAACAGACTGTTGTTGTATTTGGTACTGATTTATTAGGAGGCTACTCCCCTATTGTTCTTCCCATGCTGATTGCCGGCGTTGGTATTCTTTTCTCAATTATTGGTACATGGTTTGTTCGCGTAAGTGATGCTGCAGGAATTAATACAGACAACGTACAAAAGGCCCTTAACATGGGAAATTGGGGTTCTATCGTATTAACTGCCATTGCCTCTGCTGGTTTAGTATACTTTGTTCTTCCTGAAGCAATGGAGCTTCGCGGATTCATTTTTACCAAATGGGGAGTATTGGGAGCAATTGGTGTTGGCTTATTGGTGGGAGCCTTAATGAGTATTATTACGGAATATTATACAGCCATGGGAAAGCGTCCTGTGCTTTCTATAATTCGTCAATCTTCTACTGGGCATGCCACCAATGTGATTGGTGGATTAGCGGTAGGAATGGAATCAACTTTCTTACCAATTCTTGTTTTGGCAGGTGGTATTTACGGATCCTATCTTTTTGCTGGTTTGTACGGCGTTGCTATCGCTGCTGCGGGTATGATGGCTACTACAGCCATGCAATTAGCGATTGATGCGTTTGGCCCAATTGCTGACAATGCGGGTGGTATCGCTGAGATGAGTGAGCTACCCAAAGAGGTACGTGAGAAAACGGATGTTTTGGATGCAGTAGGTAACACTACAGCTGCTACCGGTAAAGGATTTGCAATTGCTTCGGCTGCATTAACTGCTTTAGCCCTGTTTGCTGCTTTTGTTGGTGTGGCAATGCCCAACAACCAACATATTGATATCTACAAGGCAGATGTACTAGCTTCTCTATTTGTTGGTGGAATGATCCCGCTATTATTCTCCTCGCTTGCCATTCGCGCTGTTGGAGAGGCTGCTATGAGTATGGTAGAAGAAGTTCGCAGACAATTCAGAACTATACCCGGAATTATGGAAGGCACTGGGAAACCTGAGTATGACAAATGTGTAGCCATCTCTACGGAAGCGTCCATTAAAAAAATGATGCTTCCAGGTGCCATTACAATCGTATCCCCTTTATTAGTTGGTTTCTTGTTAGGCCCCGAGGCTTTGGGCGGTTTTCTGGCTGGTGCAACCGTCAGTGGCGTTTTAATGGGAATGTTCCAAAATAATGCCGGGGGTGCTTGGGATAATGCCAAAAAATCTTTTGAAAAAGGTGTTGAAATCAACGGTGAAACATTTTATAAAAAATCGGAGCCGCATAAAGCCTCTGTTACGGGAGACACTGTAGGTGATCCCTTTAAGGATACTTCTGGCCCATCAATGAATATTTTGATCAAACTAATGTCCATTGTGTCGCTCGTAATTGCGCCTACCCTTGCACAATTAAATGAGAAAAAGGAGCTACCTCCTCCCCCTCCTCCCGTTTCACAACCTGCTGGAAAATTGTTTCAATACGATCCTTTACATATCTTTATTGAAGTAAAGAAAAACGATAATTGTTAAGAATCTAATCATAACCATTACAGAAGTCCTACTGTTTCTACAGTGGGGCTTTTTTTTGGCGCTTATCATATCGTAGCTTTAATAACCATCATGCGTATGCAACCTCCATTGAATACAATTAAGCCTACCGAGAGCGAATTAGAAATTCTTTCAATTCTTTGGGAGAAAGGAGAAGCTACCGTAGCCGAGGTGCACACTTTACTTTCGGCCTATAAAAAAACAGGTTATACAACAACCCTGAAGCTACTGCAACTCATGTTATTTAAAGGCTTGGTTAATCGAAAAGAAATAGGAAGAAAGCATACGTATTGGCCAATAGTAGATAAAAATAATTTGTCTATAGGACTCACCGAGCGATTAATTGGGTATTTATTTAATGGCTCGCCAGCGCAGTTAGCAATTACTGCTATACAATCATCTACTTTTGAATGTAGCAAGGAAGACTTGATCAAACTGCAAGCCTTAGTCGATCAAAAAATTAGCCAATAGAAATTAATAGCAGCGTGGACATGCTTCGCTGAATTTATTACCCAGCAAGAAGCCAATGACCAACTCATGTGTTCCATTGTGAAATGGCGATAGAATATTAGCACCATTGTTTCTGATAAGATCACCGCTGATCGGAAGATCGTAAGAATAACTGACTGTAATTCGATTACCCATGTTTAAACCCAACATACCTGCATAACTATCCCTGTATCGATAACTCCCCCCAATCCATAACACATCTCGGTATTGTAATTTGGCATTAAACTCAGGCTGTAACCCATTACGACTACTTCCTTTGATATATTTCGCCATCACCGAAGGAATCACATTAAAATCTTCTCCAAGCATAAAACGATATCCCGCTGTTAAAAAAAGGTGTGGGATCAATTTACTTTTAGTAAGTATGGCCGGATCATTATTCACAAAACTGACGGTTTGTGGAATAATCTGCTGAGCAGAGAAGCCAACAAAATAACTACGCGCATACAACCAAATTCCAGCTGCCATCTGAGGACGAATCTTTCTTAATTCACCAGTCACAACCGAGCCAAAAGCAGGATCTGAAGGGTCTCCAAAGCCTGAAAAATCATGATTAGTTCTATCAATGCGGATGGTTGTTAATCCAGCAGACAAGCCAGCCGAAATATTAGTGGTTGGATTCAACCCAAGATGATAGGCATAGGATGCGGATGCAGATAAGAAATTGAAACTTCCAGTTCTATCATTAATTACACTCACTCCTACTCCATGGTGCGGTTCGGCAGCAGTATAATTCTCCCAATATGCCTTACCACGAGGATTATTACCAGGTACAGCAAAAGAAGTAGAGCTAAGTCGATAATCGTTTTTACCCAAAGGGGCATGTAAAGTGAAATAAGTAGTGCGAGGCGCCCCTTTTAAGCCTACCCATTGATCTCTTGCGGAAACTTTAAGGTCACCATAATTATCGATTCCTGCAATAGCTGGATTGATAATAAAGGGATTGATAACGTATTGAGTATAATGCGGACGTTGTTGTGCGTCCGTATGAAAGGATACCAACACAAAAAATAATACTATGAATAGTTTAACTCTCATTTTATCTGATAATATCTACGTAACCCGCTTTCTTTTTACGTCCATTCTTGGGGTCAATCACATAATAATAGGTACCAACAGGAACATTTTGACCATTGATTTTACCATCCCATGGCGTAGCATAACCAACCGAACGGAATATTAGGTATCCATATCGATTTACCACCTCTACTGTACATCCTGGATAGCTATCCAAATAAGGAATAACCCAGGTATCATGAATCCCATCACCATTTGGAGAGAAAATATTAGGAACAGGAGGATCTTTCAGCACTTTGATAAACATGGAACTGGTATCACTGCAGCCCTTATTTGTTGTAACTGTAAGCAAGTAAGTAATATCATCGGGTGGCCTTGCAATAGGATCCAAACGCGTGGGATCATCCAAGTAAGTTGGAGGAGTCCACGCAAAAGTTACCGGCATGGGATAGTTATTCGGAGGAGTGATTTGCACTTGTCCGCCCTCCAACATCAATTTATCAGGTCCTGCATCAGCATCCGGATAACCATTTACGAAAACTGTTTTTGTAGCTACATTACTACTACAGCCAAAACTATTAATGATATAATGGCTAATTGTGTAAGTACCCGTATCGGCATAGGTATAGGAGAAGCTGCTGAGTGTGCGAATGGATGCATCCCCCATATTCCAATGATATTGCAAGATTGTGCCATCAGCGCCATTACTAGTGCTGGTGAACAAGAAGGGGCTTCCAATGCAAACATCAATAAAATCAGTTGTAAATGATGCTTGTGGCTGTGGATGAATGGTATTTAATACGATAGTGGTATCATGAATACATCCCGCTGCAGTTGTAACTTCCAGATTCACATTATAGGGGCCCAGACTAATATAAACGTGCGCGGGGTCAGTGGCTGTTGAATTATTGACAGTACCACTTCCGGGGTCGCCAAAATCCCATAAATACGTTAAACTGGCTGGGGTTCCGTTGGGAACGGTAGAAAGGTTGGTAAACTGGACTGAAGCATTCGGCAAACAACTGATGGCAGGAAAATTAAAGTTTGGTCTTGCTAATGGATTTACAGTTACAGGGATTATTTTATCCGCACTTACACATCCGTTGGAAGTAACTACATTCAATTTGACATTGAATGTGCCATAGGTATTGAAAGTATGTGTAAATGGCGCATTGGTTGTATTCACCTGAACTGGAGTGCCGTCTGCAAAATTCCACCTCCATTCTGTTATCGTGCCTTCTGTAGAAGTAGAATTATCAGTAAAAGTTACAGGCTGTTTCTCACAAACGGGGCTGGTGGTAACGGAGAAATCTGCAATGGCGCGTTCCCAAACCTTTATTGTTTGCGTAGCACTATCCTTACAGCTGCCTGTTGCAGACGTATACACATACTTAATCGTGTGTATGCCTACTCCGGCTAACGAGGGAGTGAATAAACCAGCCGTATTTACTCCAGGCCCGGTAAATGCAAAAGTACCTGGTACACTTCCCGTTTCGGTGGCTTGCGTAATTTGATAGGCAGGTGCATCAAAACAGATATTGGGAACAGTAGTAAACTGCACAGCTGGCGCAGCATTGACCGTAATGGTGGTCAACTTCTCATTCATACAAACACCACCCGAATAAGCTCTATATCGAATCTGATACGTTCTGGTTAACGGACTCTGGAAATTGGGATATCGGTGGCTATAAATACGTCCAAAAACAGGGTTGTTATCCGTGTATACAGTAGCTGGACTTCCAATATTATCCCACCAGATTTCAACCTTGGTAATCAAACCAGGGAAAACTGTAGAGGCGTCAGTGATACGAACCGAATCATTTGCACATAGGTTTGCAGGTTGGTTCACACTGAAATTTGCAACAGGAAAACTTCCATTTACTACTAATTGTTGCACAATAGTGTCACGACAAGACTGGTTACTCGTAACAATTAAAGAAACGGTATAACTTCCCACTGCTGTGTAACTATGTGGAGGATTTTGCAGCGTAGATGTATTAGCATTATTGGGTGGCGTTGCATTGGCATCACCAAAGTTCCATAACCAAGCTGTTATAGTAGAAGGAGTTGCGATACTGCTGGTATCAGTAAACTGTGCATAAGTATCATTGAGACAAACTTCAGGAATAATGAAACCGGCATTGGGTTTTGGATGAACTACTAATCCAGGAATTGTATTAGTACTTACGCAACCATTGGAAGTGGTAACAGTTAACGTCACATTGAATGTACCTGCCGTAGAGAAAAAATGTGATGGGTTTTGTTGCGTAGAAGTATTCAAGCCCCCACTTAAGGGATCATTGAAATTCCATTGCCAAGAAGTCAATGTACCCACATTAGGTACTGACTGATCATTAAAGTTGATGACACCTTCCTGACAAACTGGACTATTGGTAGTGTAGGCAGCCGTGGGTAAAGGCCAAACGGTAACAGCCGCAGCTCCTGTTTGTAGCTGCGAACAAGTAGTGCTGCTGGCATCAGTCACACTAAGAAGTGTATAGGTAAATGTGCCTGCCGCAGAAGTTGGTACATTCACCGTTACACTATTACCTGTTGTAGTAGTAATATTCTGCACTGCTCCTCCATTGATCTTGTATGAAAAAGTATAAGGAGCCGTTGCATTCCCACCTGTAAAAGTAATTTGTGGTTGAGTAGCATTTAAACAAACACTAGTTGTACCGGCTATAGTCGCTGTCGGAAGTGGGTTAACTGTAATGACAGCTGTACCTGTTACATTCTGTGTACAGGTTGCGCCATTTGCGTCAGTTACAGTAAGCAAAGAATAGGAATATGTTCCAGCTGTTGTTGTGGGGGCTGTTACAGTGATACTATTACCCGAAGTGGTAGTGATACTTTGAGTGGCTCCCCCGTTAATGGTATAAGTAAAAGTAAAGGCAGCATCCCCATCTGCTCCGGTAAAAGTTAATTGCGGTCCTGTGGAATTAACACAAACAGCTGTGGTTCCATTAATGGTAGCGGAGGGCGTTGGAAAAACGGTGATAGTAGCCGTACCATTTTGAGATTGTGTACAAGTGGTGGAACTAGCATCCGTAACACTTATCAGTTCATAAACAAAAACACCAACAGTTGAAGTAGGCGCATTAACCACCACTGAATTACCTGTTGAGGTAGTTACCGACTGTAAGGCGCCTCCATTGATTTTGTAATTGAAGGTATAAGGTGCTGTTCCGTTGGCCCCTGTAAAAGTAACGGGTGCCGGAGATGAATTGAGACAAACTGAATCAGTTCCAGCAATTGTTGCAGTAGGAAGTGGATTCACTGTAACAGATGCGCTTCCCGTTGGACTACCACTGCAAACCGTATTGTTTACATCCACTACCCCAACTAAATTATAGGTAAATGTGCCGACGGTTCCTGTTGGAACATCAACAGTAGCGAGGTTAGAAGGAGCTACTGTGCTCACCGTTTGTGAAGCGCCACCATTGATATTATAAGTAAAAGTATAGGGTGCTGTGCCATCTCCACCCGTAAAAGTGATTTGTGGAGGTGTAGCGTCTTTACAAACAGATAAAGTGCCAGCAATAGTGGCTGTAGGATTAGTATTGATAGTTACTGTAGCGGAACCAGTTTGGTTTTGCGAACAAAGGCCGGTGCTTGATTCCGAAACGTTTATCAAATTATAAACAAAAGTACCCAACACATTGGTGGGTGCTTGAATGGTTACCGAGCTAGACGTACCCGTCGTGGAGATGGTTTGTGAAGCACCACCGTTAATGTTATATGTAAAAGTATAAGGAGGAGTAGCACCGGCACCCGTAAAAGTTAAGGTAGGTTGTGGCGAATTAATACAGGTGGTGATGGTGCCCGTGATGGCTGCGGTTGGCAGTGGATTGATGGTAACGTTTTGAGTGATGGTATCAGATCTGCATCCGATATCCGTAATCAATGAATAGGTAACGGGGTAAGTGCCAGCAGCCGGAAAAGAATAAGTTGGATTAAGCTGTGTTGAAGTTCCTAATGTACCAAATGCCCAGCTTACTGAGCTAATAGGTCTTGTACCGGTATTGGAGGCATCAGTAAATTGAGTAATAGTATTAGCACAAATACCAGAAAAGGTAAAACCAGCTGTAGGTCGGTTCAACACTTCCATGTCAAAATTAATTTCTTGTTCGCCCCCACAACCATCTGGAGTTGGGTTGGTAGCTAATACTTTAATGGGATAAATATTGGAAGCGGTTACCGTGTACTGATTTGGAAGTCTATACACATAAAGGGTTCTTCCATTAACAACAACAGTGGAAGTTGGGGTTGGATTAGTCAAGCTGACATCTGCAATACCTAATGCATTTAATGCAGCGCCAAATATCCAATTGATGGTAGTCGGCTGATAAGGAAATGTCATTGACAAATAAAACGGAGTATTAGCACAGGTAGCCGGAAAATTCACGGAGGAATTTGGCGTCTCCAGAGAGATGTACTGATACAAATCCTTTACGTTGGCCCCGGCAGAATAACCATAAGACTCAGCATTTGCATAGCCATAAGCCATAGCGTTAAAACCTGAATCTGATTTTAAAGTATGATAGCCTTGTGTAACGTTGGCGAGGTATGCATACGCATAGGCAGGGTTTTGCGGATGAACCACCCAAGAGGAGGCCGGTATAGGATTATTATCGATTCTGAAAGATGAAATACCGGTACCACCAGTAGGCATTACAACATGAATATGATGCTGAGGGCTTGCAGCAACTAGATTAGAGCTAACTAGGGTTACTTTAGATATGTTTTGCTCAACCGGATTTAGTACGATCATATCCGGATCATATGGGTTGGGATTGGATGAACAATTTGCAGTAGTAAAATACTGAGCAACAGAAACAGGTTGATCCGCAGTGATACGGTTTGGTACGTTTCCGGTGAACTCATAGTACCTATTATTAACAAAACTAGCAGCAGGAATTAATGTTCCGTTTAGGTAAACGTTGGTGTCAGGATCTTTCTTCATGACCCTGTAAAAATTGATTGGCCTGTTATAGCTAGGTACAGTTAGATAGTCTCTCCCCCAAGAGCCTGCTGGGTATAATTGCTGATATAAGTTATCGGAACTACTAGCTCCACTGGAACAAGCTGTACCAATTTTCATCTTACCAGCTCCTGAAAAAACCGCAATACGCTTACAGGAAGAAGTTCCGGTTGATACCGAACGAATTTTTGATCCTGTTAAATCAACACCATTATACAAACCACCAGAAGGAGTATTATTAACGGTACCAAGCACTTGGTAAATCTGTCCCTTATTAAGCGTAATGGTATTCACACTACCCGCTGTCCAACCATTTGTAGTGGCCGCAGCCGGAGTTATTTCAATAGTAGTATTATCTTCAACTGCAATAATCGTAAAATATGAATTGGCATTCGCAGAATTGGACACCTGCGTGTAATTCATGGAATAATACTCGTTACCCAATACGTTAGTGGGCAAACAAACAGTGGCACCACTAACAGCACTTTGAGTAATGTAAGAATATACCACCACAGGCTTCTCAGCAGTGACACGAACTGTTTTATTAGTAAAAAGTCCAGCTCCACTTATGAAGTTAGTATTGGGGACAACACAGGTTACAACCTGTCCTGCATTAATGGTCCCAGCTTGTAAATTGGCTCCACCAAAAATTTCAACAGTATAGGTAGTTGTAACATCAGAGGTGATGTAAAGTGTCATGGCCACATTGCTCCCTACACCCCCACTCATACCCACATGATAAGAGTATGGAATCCAGAACTCCTTACCCTTATTTGAAAAGTCTTGTGCCCGCAGTCCAAAATGAACCACTATGAATAAGGCAGAAAATATTATTTTAAAAAATCGACTCATGCAGCGGGTTAGTTATAAAGGTCGCTAAGTTACTCAGAACCAAATAGCCGTTTATCAATTTACCTAAGAGATTACACGGATTTCTGGCGGATTGGA
>BJGL01000003.1 GCA_014190475.1 Bacteroidota bacterium | reverse complement strand
GTTAAAAATAATGGCGAGTCGGTTCGATACAGTGGAGATCCGAAAAAACAATAATAAAAGAACAAGTAATAAAATAAATAAGATGCTTCCTGATAAAATAAAAAATGAAGAGGGCAATGAAAGTTTTGTTACCAATAACGGATACAAATAAATGATTGCTAATAGACCAAAGAAAATGGTCCAAATCAACTGACTCATGCTTGCCACCATGGTAACAGCCACCGCTGTTGCGCGTTTGTCAGTGGGTAAATAAAGTACACGCCCTAAATACTCCCCCACTCGGTTAGGAAGTAATACCGAAAAGGAAACTCCTGATAAAGTGGCCCGAAAAGCGGTCCAAATAGAAATAGGGTGAATTCCCTGCAAAGCCACTTTCCATTTGAATGCCTCCAGCAGCCAGTTGAGAGGCATCAATAAAATCAGGAGTAGAAAAGGAAAGAAATTGGCACCTGTAAAAACCAGATGGAGATTCTCCTTTAATAAAGGCCATTGTTGACTGGAGTCCAGCGTCCGCCAAATGGTATAAGCCAGTACCAATAACAGCAGTGGCCCAATCAATACCTTGAGGATAGGTTTGCTTATTCCAGGTAGCTTCATTAATCTTGTAAAAATACTGGGGTATTGCAAGCAGCCACTAAAATAATTTTAGGAATTGATCCAGGCACGGTTGTCATGGGATATGGGTTAATTCAAGTAGAAGGACAAAAAGTAACCTTACTTGACCTGGGTGTTTTAAAACCAGGAAAAATTAAAGACAACTACAAAAGGCTGCAGTTGATTTTTAATACAGTCAGTGGGCTAATCACCCAATACAAGCCTACCGCCTTTGCCATTGAAGCCCCTTTTTTTGGGAAGAATGTTCAAAGCATGCTCAAATTAGGAAGAGCACAGGGCGTTAGTATTGCAGCTGCCATGCGTCATGGCCTGGATGTAACGGAATATTCTCCTAAAAAAGTAAAACAGGCCGTAACAGGTAATGGAAACGCTAGTAAAGAACAAGTGATGAAGATGCTACAGCATCTCTTGCAATTTAAAGACAGTCCAAAGTATTTAGACGCCACCGATGCCTTGGCGGTTGCGCTTTGTCATCACTTGGAAACAAGCGGAAACCCTGCTTTAAAAAAAGGTGGCAAAAAAAGCTGGGCTGATTTTATTCAGCAAAATCCAGATCGAATAGTTCGTAAAAAATAAATAAAACCTCTACAGATTGGCAAGCAATCTTGCCTGTACTTGTTGTAGCTGTTCGTCCGTAGCTTTTATTTTACCCGGTTGCGCAAAGTTCAAATCATTAGCCGTGTTGATGGGAATTAAATGCATATGCGCATGGGGCACTTCCAATCCGATCACTTCCACACCACAACGGGCACAAGGAAATGTTTTTTCGATGGCTTTAGCAATGGGTTTTGCAAAAACCAACATCTCTTGTAAATAAGAATCTGGTAAATCAAAAATTTTATCGACTTCCACTTTTGGCACAACCAATACATGCCCTTCGCGTAGAGGAAAAACATCCAGAAAAGCAATGAACTGCTGGTTCTCTGCTATCTTATAACAAGGAATTTGGCCATTGATGATTCTGGAAAATAAAGTCATAACTAAAATTTAGCCAGCCGTAATGGAGTCGATACGAAAGTTCAAGGTACCTGCGGGTGCTACCACTTCTGCAGTCTCGCCTACCTTTTTACCAAGAATTCCTTTCCCAATAGGCGATGTCACTGAAATTTTTCCTGCTTTGAGATCTGCCTCATTTTCACTCACAATCTTATAGACTACCTGCTTATTGGTTTTGAGATTAGTGAGCGCTACTTTGGTAAGAATAGAAACCTTGCTAGTGTCAATTGAAGATTCATCCAGCACACGCACATTGGCCATAGCTCCCTCCAATGCTGCAATACGCGCTTCTAATATCCCTTGCGCTTCTTTGGCAGCATCGTATTCTGCATTTTCCTTTAAGTCCCCTTTTTCGCGTGCTTCTGCAATAGCTTTACTGGCAGCTGGACGATCCACGGCCCGCATACGCTGCAACTCAGCTTTCATCTGCTCAAGTGTTTCCTTCGTTACATACTGAATTGTACTCATGATCTTGGCTTGTTGTTAAAAAAAGAGCAACGCCTCAGTGGTTACCGAAGCGTTGCGCGTGGTGCAAATATACAAATTTTAAAAAACAGCTTTAATTCCCAGCTTTTCAAGCAAAACGGTGGACATCCGTTCAAAGGCCTCGTAACTATACCCCGCAATATGAGGCGTCAATAAGACATTATCCTTACGAGTTAGCCTTTCAAGTTGTTCATTTTCAAGGGGGGTATAGGAGCTTAAATCCTCGTTGGGAAGAACATCTAACGCTACCCCTCGTAACTTTTCCTGTTCCAGTGCAGCAATCAAATCTTCTAGTTGAATAATGGCCCCCCGAGAAGTATTTACCAGTAAGGGCTGCCTTTGTAGTGTATTCAAAAAAGCCGTGTCTACCATGTTGGTGGTCAATTCAGTGAGCGGCACATGAAAACTAATGATCTCAGCCTGTTGTTGAATAGCTTCCAGTGTGGACTCGTGCACAAATTCATTTCCAAAACCAGACTTAAAACGATCATATACTAACAAGTTTACGTTGAAGGGAACCAGTAATCGTGCCAGCTCGCTACCCGTATTTCCATAACCGATAATACCAACCGTTTTACCACTCAATTCCGTACCTCGGTTCTGTTCTCTTCTCCAATGACGACGGCGTACTTCTAAATCTGCCGCTGCAATTTTATGATTCAGTCCCAAGATCATACCCAACACATGCTCGGCAACTGAAAGTCGATTTCCTTCCGGACTGCTCTCGCAAATAATCCCTTGTTGAGTAGCAAAAGCTGTATCGATCAACTCCATACCGCTACCCAACCGACCGATCCATTTTAGGTTCACTGCTTTTTGCAATAATGCTTCATCCGCTTTTATCCGAGTAGTTAAGATAAGTCCGGTATAATTTTCTATACAAGCTTCCGCTTCCTCTTGTGTAATTGTGGGACGTTGATCCACCACATACCCAGCCACTTCCAGAGAACGGGCTAATACAGGATGCGCGCTACCTGTAATCAAAACACTATGTAGGGATGAAACAGCAATCATATTGAACCGACAAAGTTAAGCAGTCCCGCTCTGCCGCATACGAAAACTCAATTGGGCAAATTCCTCCACAGAAAGTTGTTCGGCTCTCTTTAAAAACAGGGGATCGGATAGCGTTGCCGAATCAAAAAGAGATTTGCAAGCATTCCGGAGTGTTTTACGCCTTTGATTAAATGCAGTTTTAACTAAGGTCGTAAACTCTTTTTCACTTCGCATGGGCGGTACCGCTTTTCGTGGGCGTAATCGAATAACCCCACTTTTGACCTTGGGAGGCGGATTAAAACATCCTTCCGCTACATCGAACAAATACTCTACTTCAAAAAAAGCCTGTATCAATACACTGAGCACCCCATAAGTTTTACTTCCGTGAGGAGCAGCAGCTCGCTGAGCAACTTCCTTTTGAAACATCCCGATAACGGCATCAATTTGCGTACGCCAGTCTAATACATGAAAAAGAATCTGCGTGGAAATATTATAGGGGAAATTACCAATCACAGTAAACACCCCTTCAAAGGGAGGCTCAAGTTCCAAAAAACTCTTGTGAATGATTTTTCCTTCTAACGCCGGATAGGTTTGGAGTAGGTATTCAACCTTTTCCTGATCTAGCTCCACCGCTTTGAAAGAGATATCCGGGAGTTGAATAAGATATTTGGTGAGCGCACCACCGCCCGGCCCTACTTCCAACAGCTGTGTAAAGGGATGCTGTTGCAAGGACTCAACAATTTTTTTGCAGATGTTTTCGTCGCGCAAAAAATGTTGCCCTAAGGATTTTTTAAGGGTATACATGGCTACAAATGTACTCGGATTGGCCAAGCAATTATTCGTAATTTTACAGGCAACTCAAAAGCATGAATACACCCAAACCAGTAATTGGCATTTCTTGTGGAGACCTGAATGGCATTGGCATTGAGCTGATCATCAAAACATTTATGGATAACCGGATGCTGGACCACTGCACACCGGTAATTTTTGCTTCGAATAAAGCCATTAATTTTTATAAGAAAACCATCCCTGATTGCAACCTGAATTACGCTAGTTGTAAAGAATTGAATCGAATCAATCATAAACAGGTTAATGTATTCAATTGCTGGGAGGAGGATGTAGATATTAAACCCGGGCAACTCACTCCAGAGGGCGGAAAGTATGCCGTGCTTTCCCTTCAAACAGCAGTGGCCGCTTTAAAACAACAACAAATTGATGGATTGGTGACCGCACCTATTCATAAAAAAAATATTCAATCCTTTGATTTTGCCTACACCGGTCACACGCCCTATTTAAAGGAATTTTTTGGTGTCAAAGAAGTGGTAATGCTGATGACTGCTGAAACCCTCCGAGTGGCATTGGTAACCGAACACGTTTCTGTGGCACAAGTAGCTGGACAATTGACAAAGGAAAAGATTCTCTCAAAATTGCAAACCCTTCATCATAGTTTGCAGAAGGATTTTGGAATTGATAAGCCGCGTATTGCAGTACTAGGTTTAAACCCTCACGCCGGTGATGAAGGTTTAATTGGAAAAGAGGAAGAGACTATCATTCGCCCAGCCATTAAAGAAGCAAAAAATAATAATATCCTGGCGGTAGGACCCTACCCGGCTGATGCATTTTTTGCAAGAGGCAGCTATGCACAATTCGATGCGGTACTATCGATGTATCACGATCAGGGACTGGTGCCTTTCAAAACAATAGCTGGAGGTGATGGCGTAAATTATACGGCTGGGCTTCCAGTGGTGCGCACCTCACCCGATCATGGCGTAGCATTTGACATTGCCGGAAAAAATACTGCAGATCCCACGTCTTTCATGACAGCTGTTTTTGGTTGTATTGACATTATCAACCAGCGCAAAGGATATGCATCTAACAGGAGTAACCCACTTCGGAAAACTTCCAGAGCCATGCTGGCGAACGCCAAAGATGAAGCACTAGAAGACTAATCAACGGAAGATGGCATCTGCCACGCCTTGATTGATGGTATAGGTACGGTATAAAATTTCCACTTTCCCTTTCTGAGGTCCTTTTGGGGCGTCTACTTTACTAGACCCGTTATCATAATCTAACGTAGTTCCTTTTGGCAGCTTGAACTCGCGTGTATTAAATTCTACCAACACCCGATCCGGCAAGCCCCAGGATGCATAAGCACCATACTGCATGGCAATTTGATACGTACCACTCTCACGCGTGCTAATGATTGACTTTAGTACTAACAGACGAGTGGGGTCAACATACAAGGTTGCACGCGTAATATCCTCCTCGTCATTCAAGGGAAATATTTTGATGATTTCACAAGTAACGCCATCCACCTGATAAGTTCCGGCGGCAATCGCTTCAAAATTGCGAAGCCCTAACACATTATTCAAATTGATATTGACCGTTCCCTTGGGCACAAATGAAATGCCTTTCTGATTTTTTATTTTTAATTGGTCGGGGCGTTTGTAATAAACTGTAACCTGAGAAAGTGGAGCTTTAATAAAAAGAACATTTGTTTTTAGTTGCGCACTGGCTGTATAATCACGAACCAGATCATACTTTTTCTTAACCCCTGCTAAAAGTGTAGCCGGGTCAATGGCTGCATTTACCTTCCATCCACTACCCAGTAAGAGCACACATATCCAAAATAATCTCAACATAAAATATCCTTTTTACGATAGACCCGCTCTGCCACCAAAACAAACAAAAACGTATAGCCGATTAGAATGGCCCCACTTCTAACCAAGGCCATTGGATTTTCAACAGAACCATTAATGGTAACTCCCTCGCTTGTTTTCTCCACATAAAAAAATCCTTTCCATCCCAACATGTGCGTAGTAAAGGACCATGGATTGATGGTCTGTTCAAATACAGGCACTTTTAATTGCTGTAAAATAGTAAACACAATTACAATACAAACAGTAGCTACGATGGGTCCAAGTGCATTTTCTGCAAAAACTGAAAGTAACAAAGCGAGTGCAGCTATCATAGTCAGTGCAAGAGCCGCATAAATAAAGGCTGCGATAAAACGCCACAGCACATCTTGCTGACTGATAATATGCAGATCAGTTTCCCGAAACACCACTAAATCCTCCTGACCAAATAAAAGCAAGCTTCCACCCAGGGCAAACAACGCCATCCATAGCAACAATAAAATCACATAAATAGTGCTGGCAGAAAATTTAGCTAGCAATAAAGTAGTACGTGACGCCGGTTGTGCAGCGAGCATCCGAAGCGTTCCTGTCTGCGCCTCCCCTGCAATCATATCGCCCGCAATCAGGGCAACCAGCAAAGGAACATGTATCAAGATCAAATGAAGAATGGCCACACAAACAAAATAGCCATTGAGAATCTGACTTTCCGGTATTTCAAAAGTATCCGCCTGACTGTCGGTAAAGAAGCGAATGAACTCTGTTCCATTCACACGTAAAGCAAATTGAACCAGTAATACAATTACAGCAATTGCCCCAAAAGAAATATACGTCCGCGGTCTGCGAAATATTTTAAATAACTCGGTATATAGAATAGCTCCAAACATTATTGACTGGTTAAGGAAAGAAAGTAAGCTTCTAATACATAACGCTTTTCAGGAAGCGCTTGCAACTTCAACTGGCTTGCTTTTTCCGTTAAAGAATCCATAGATTCCTCCGCTACTTTTTTACCCTTATGAATAATCAAAACACGATCTGCGATCATTTCTATTTCACTTAACAAGTGAGAAGATACAAGGACCGTCTTCCCTTGCTCTTTACATAATGAGCGAATTAACTGACGCATATCAGCAATACCCTGTGGATCCAACCCATTGGTAGGTTCGTCCAGGATTAATAAGCTGGGATCATTCACTAAGGCACAAGCCAATGCCAACCGCTGTCGCATACCCTGAGAGTAGGTTCCTACACGGCTGTTGGCACGTTGTGCTAATCCTACTTTCTCCAATAACAATACATGCTTTTTGGGATCAGGTCGATGTCCTCCAAATCTTGCAAAAAGATTCAAATGCTCCATCGCAGACAGATATTTGTAGAGATCAGGTTTTTCTACAATAGCTCCAATCTGAGACAGAATTTCCTTTCGATGCGTAAAGAGTGACTGGCCAAAAAAATTGATTTCTCCTGCAGTAGGACGAATTAGGGAAAGTAGCATACGAATAGTAGTAGACTTTCCGGCGCCGTTTTGACCCAGAAATCCATACACCTGCCCCTGCTCTACATTGAAGGAGAGATCATCCACCGCAGTGAATTCACCGAACCGTTTAGTGAGTCCGCGGACTGATAACAAAGGAATGCTTACTTTTTATATTGGGGGATCAAGCCCTTAGCAAGCTCCACCATCTTCTTGATACCGTCTTCAGGCAGATTACCTTTTTTGAATTCTGCCATCACATCAGGAAGTTTGTTATCCATTTCCATTAAGAAATGTTCTTCAAATTCCTTCACGCGATTAACAGCAACATCTTTCAATAATCCGTTTGTTCCAAGATAGATGATAGCTACTTGTTTCTCCACCGTAAATGGAGAGTATTGAGCTTGTTTCAGAATTTCCACGTTACGAGCACCCTTGTCAATTACATTCTTGGTAGCAGCATCCAAGTCACCACCGAATTTAGAGAAGGCCTCCAACTCGCGGTAAAGAGCTTGGTCTAACTTCAAAGTACCTGCTACTTTTTTCATGGATTTGATCTGTGCGTTACCACCCACGCGGCTTACAGAGATACCCACGTTAATAGCGGGGCGAATACCAGAAAGGAATAAGTTAGTCTCCAAGAATATCTGACCATCCGTAATAGAGATTACGTTAGTAGGGATATAGGCAGATACGTCTCCTGCTTGTGTTTCGATAATAGGAAGTGCGGTAAGTGATCCACCACCCTTGATCAAATGACGAATGCTATCTGGAACATCATTCATGTTCTTTGCCACATTAGTATCGTTGATCACCTTAGCGGCACGCTCGAGCAAACGACTATGAAGATAGAATACGTCTCCTGGGTACGCCTCACGTCCTGGAGGACGACGAAGCAACAAGGAAACCTCACGATAGGCAACCGCCTGCTTAGAAAGATCATCATAGATGATCAACGCAGGACGACCAGTATCACGGAAAAATTCTCCAATCGCTGCACCCGCAAACGGAGCATAGAATTGAAGTGGTGCAGGATCAGAAGCAGAAGCCGCCACAATGATGGTATAATCCATGGCTCCATTATCCTGTAATGTTTTCATTACACCGGCAATGGTAGACGCTTTCTGTCCGATGGCTACATAAATACAGTATACAGGCTTACCTGCTTTGTAAAATTCTTTTTGATTGATGATCGTGTCCAAACAGATGGCTGTTTTACCAGTCTGACGGTCACCAATCACCAACTCACGTTGTCCGCGTCCAATTGGAATCATCGCATCGATAGCTTTGATACCTGTTTGCAACGGCTCTTTTACGGGCTCACGATAAATTACCCCAGGTGCTTTACGCTCCAATGGCATTTCATATAGATCACCTGTGATCGGACCCTTACCATCAATAGGTTGTCCAAGCGTATTTACTACACGACCCAACATACCTTCTCCTACTTTGATAGAAGCAATCTGTCCGGTACGCTTTACTTTAGCACCTTCCTGAATACCTCCTGTTTCTCCCATCAATACCACACCCACATTATCTTCTTCCAGGTTCAAGGCAATTGCACGTACTCCATTTTCAAATTCCACGAGTTCGCCATAACGTACATTTCCTAAACCATATACACGGGCAATACCATCTCCGATTTGTAATACTGTGCCCACCTCTTCGAGGTCAGCCGTAGCATTGAAATTACTCAGCTGTTGTCTGAGTATCGCACTAATTTCATCGGGTTTAATCTCTGGCATATAACTTGATTTACTTGTTATTTGATCTTATATACAAAATCGTTATTCTCAAATTGTTTAGCAATGGCTTTTAGATCGTAAGCAACACTGGCATCGATCAATTTATCATCTACTTGTAATACAAAGCCACCAATCAAAGCGGGATCAACTTTTTCCTGGAGTTCAACTTGTGCGTAACCTCCGGATTTTTTTACCTGCTCCAAAATGGATTGCTTCACTTCTGTTGAAGCGGGCGTTGCGGTAGTAAGTTGAACCGTTTTAATTCCCTTTTGCTCCTTATACGTTTTGATAAAAGCAGAACAGATTTCTGGTAAATAACTT
This sequence comes from Bacteroidota bacterium, assembly GCA_014190475.1. Classification (GTDB taxonomy): domain Bacteria; phylum Bacteroidota; class Bacteroidia; order Chitinophagales; family Chitinophagaceae; genus JJ008. Next base: position 53,857 of record BJGL01000003.1, on the reverse strand, counting down.
TCTCTGTTCTTCGTTACCAATAATTGATTGAAGGCTTGGGTCAGCTCGCTCAAATGAGCTTGTGTAACGGCACGTATAATTTTTCCCTTTACATCCGATTTGATGATGGGACTGCGTAGCATGTTAGCAAAATCACGGCTACTCTTGCACACGTCCTGTAGCCACTGCATATCAGCATAAACCTGCTCCAACTGACCTTTCTCAACGGAAAGATCCAGTAAGGATTTGGCATATCGGGCAGCTAAACGTGGATTAGGCATGGGGTGGAATTAGTTCATTTTAACACCATCAACAAGGCCTTTGATATGCGCCTCTTGCGCAGCCTTATTCTCAAGTTCTTTCCGAAGTATTTTTTCACTGACTTCAATCACAAGCTTTCCCACCTGATTTTTTACCTCAGTAAGTGCAGCCATTTGTTGCGCCTGGATAGCCGCTTGTGTTTCCGCCATAATCTTGTTGGCTTCTGATTTTGCCTGGTCTTTGGCTTCAGCGATGATGCGGTCTTTAGTCTCACGCGCTTCTTTCAGCAACTGTGCACGCTCTTCACGGGCCTTAGCTAATAAGGCTTCATTTTCACTTTTCAACTGCGTCATTTCAGCTTGCACACGCTTGGCTGTTTCTAAGGAAGAAGCGATGCTTTGTTCGCGCTCGCGCAATCCATTGATGATAGCCGGCCATGCAAATTTTGCAAGCAGGAAAAAGACCACCAAGAACGCCAACAGCGTCCAAATCAGCAGACCAAAACCGGGAGTTAACAGATTCATGCTATAATGAATTTCATTTTTTTAAAAGAGAACTACTGCGTCATCCGCCCTGTGCATCGGACGCAGTAGTTACGTGACCAGTACTTAGAGTACCATGGCCAAAAAGCCTACGATGATCGCGAACAGGGCAGCACCTTCTACAAGGGCCGCTGTCAAGATCATGTTACCGCGGATGTCGTTGCTGGCTTCAGGCTGACGGGCAATGGCCTCGAGGGCTCCTTTACCGATCTGTCCGATACCGATACCGGCTCCGATAGCAGCAAGACCTGCTCCTACGGCACCACCTGCATTTGCAACTTCAGCTAGCAGCATTACATTCATAAGATCCATGTGGGTTGTATTGAGGGTTAAAAAATAAAAAATTAATGATGCGCTCCTTCTGCAGACTCATGATGATCGCCTTCCAAGGCCTGACCTATAAATACTGCACTGAGCATGGTGAAAATAAATGCCTGAAGAAAAGCTACCAACACTTCGATCAGGTAGATAAATACGGTAAATCCAATTGATAAGGGTGAAGCGCCCCAACCAGCAATGGGATTGAGTTCGCCAAAAATGAATATGAGTGAAATCAAACAGATTATAATAATGTGTCCTGCTACCATGTTGGCAAAAAGACGAATGATCAAGGCGAAAGGTTTAATGAATACACTGAGAAACTCAACAGGAACTAAAATGAACTTGACCCCCAGCGGCACACCTGGCGGATTGAAAATGTGGCCCCAGTAATGTTTGTTGGAACTGAATAAAATAACTACAAAGGAGAGTAAACCCAGCACAACCGTAAAGGCAATGTTTCCCGTTACGTTGGCAGAGCCTGGGATTAGGCCAAAAATATTATTGACCAGAATGAAGAAGAATACTGTTAATAAAAAAGGCAAATAGCGCTCATACTTATGACCCAAATTTGGCTTAGCCACTTCGTCACGGACAAAGGTGATGATGGGCTCTAATAAACTTTGTGAACCCTGCGGTGCAGAAGTAACACCCACTCCTTTCTTATACCGACCCGCCACTCGAAACATAATCACTGTGAAAAGAACCAAGGCCAACAACATTTGAACCACGTTACGAGTCATAGATAGATCGTAATAGGTAACTGTAGGATCGTATTTTCCATTGGCATCCAGAGGAACAATAGTTCCTTCAGAAAATTTCTTTTCGTCCAAACCTAATTCATGGATAGAATGCTTGTTCAACATGGTGTACCCCTTGTAAGCAGCATGTCCATGTTCAAAATGAGAGGACATAAATACATCCCAGGTGTCACGACTTGGAGAATAAAGTATAATGGGTAAGGGAAGTGTAACCGGATAGTCTCCGATGTCCATAAAATGGTACTCATGACCATCTAAAACGTGACCAAAAATGACCTCGGCCGCATCAAATTTTTTCTCTTTTGCAGGAGCTACATGTGAAGCATGAGTGGTGTCGGTTTCGGTAGCATGCGCATCGTGTTGAGCATCGTTTTGCGCATGATCCTGTGCCTTAAAAACCAAGGGTGAAAAGGCAAAAACCAGTATAAAAAGAAGGGCTTTGAAGTTGTTTTTTGGGCTACAGCACATACCTGCCTCGAAATTTTGCGCAAAGATAAGGGTGAGGGGCTGAAAAACCGAAGAAAAACGGGCAAATTGAACCGGGTATTTCGGACCAGGTTTAAGACCCCAGCGTTTCCGGAAATTGCGCCTTACAAAGCTGGGCATAATGCCCATTTTTAGCCATTAACTCGGCATGAGTTCCCATTTCCAGGATTTCGCCTTTTTCCAAGACAATGATCTTGTTGGCTTTGCGAATGGTTGATAACCGGTGCGCCACCACAATGGAGGTTCTTCCCTGAACCAGCGTTTCAATGGCCCGTTGGATCAATTGCTCACTTTCGGAGTCAATCGAGGAGGTGGCCTCATCTAAGATCAAGATGGAGGGGTTGTATAACAAAGCCCGAATAAAGGAAAGCAACTGACGTTGCCCAAGCGAAAGAGTCAATCCTCTTTCACGAACATCATAATCATAACCACCAGGTAGCGAGCAAATAAAATCATGTAGGCCTATCATACGAGCCGCCTCCTCCACTCGATCCTTGGAAATCGAGGTATTGCGGAGTGTAATATTATCATAGACCGATCCTGAGAATAAAAAAACATCCTGGAGAACAACTCCTACCTGACCGCGCAAGGTTTCCAATTCATAAGATTGTATGGGGAGGTCGTCGATTTTTATTTGACCCTGCTGAAACTCATATAGTCTAGTCAACAAACTAGTAATTGAAGTTTTGCCACTCCCTGTGGAGCCGACTAATGCAATGGTTTCTCCCGGCTGAGCAATAAAGGAAATACCTTTTAATACAGGCACAGCAGGATCATAGGCAAAATGAACTTGATCAAATTCAATCTTACCGCTAAAACGCAAACCAGTGGTTGGTTGACTGGTAAATGGGGGTATTGCGTCCGGATTATCCAGTACGTTGAAAACCCGTTCGCTTGCAATAACACCCATCTGCAACACATTAAATTTATCGGCCAGCACCCGCAAGGGTCTAAATAGTAAATTCAAACAAAGGATGAACGCAATCACAGTTCCCTGTTGACTCTGCTGCAAAGCCAAGGCTTCTTTAGCAGTATACCAAACTACTAGTCCAATGGAAAGCGCTAACACAATTTCTACCACAGGAAAAAAAACAGAGTAGGCAAAAATGGCTTTAATGTTTGCATCACGGTGCTGACGATTGATTTTTTTAAATTTTTCCAGTTCCAATTGCTCCGCAGCAAAGGCTTGCACAATAAACATTCCGGTCAGGTGCTCCTGCACAAAGGCATTCAAGGTGGCTACTGCATTTCGTACGGATTGAAAAGAGCGATTGATGCTCTCTTTAAAAATATAGGTAGCAATTAAAAGTATTGGGAACGGAATCAACGCAATTAAGGTTAGTTTCCAATCCGCCGAAAACATATAAGCAAGCACGCATACAATGGAAAGAATATCAGCAATAATCGGTACAAGTCCTTCGGCGAAAATATCATTGATGGATTCGATATCATTCACCGTACGGGTGGTGAGTGTTCCCACCGGAGTACGATCAAACTGAGATAGATGTAAACGAAGAATCTTATCATAAGTAGCCACTCGCAAATCCATCACCACAGCTTGACCGAGCCAGGCTGTAAGAAAAGTAAAGCCAAACCGAAGGGCTGTTTCTACAAGAATAATCCCCAATTGTATCATCGTAACTAGTATCACCATACGGGGGACCTCCCCCACTATATATTCGTTGACAGTTCGTTGAATCAATAGAGGTCTTAATGGAGTAAGCGCAGCCAGGAGAATAGCAAGTACTACAGAAATCCAAAAACGCGTTTTGTAAGGTGCTGCATAGCCCATTACTCGACGTAACAAATTCCAATCAAAAAAAGAGGCGGTGGATGCAGACACGTCAAAGAGTTGAAGAGGAAGTCATGGCTTTGGTATACGCCTTGATAAATAATGCCCCAAGGTTTTTATGCGGAGGAACATAATCCTCAAAGATCTTATCAGTTACAATTTTATCTAGCTCATTCCAAAAACCAATCCATTCAATATCATTTCCAGTGCGTAGTTTTTCCATCAATAAACGAAGGAATGGATTATTTACGGGCGCATCGGCTATTTGTTTAGTCCCGATGATATGTGCATCAGGTGCTTTTTGTAAAATATCGTGAATCATATTATAGCCCCCGCAAGAACCCATAAAAACAATTTTAGAGGCAGGGGACATTTGGGCAATTGTATAGGGAGCGTTATAGCTATGCCCTCTGTTAATAGTAATTCGAGGGGTAATCCCTTGTTGTTGTAGAAAATTGTTCAATTCCTCCTGCGCCTTTGCATCTTCATTTTGCTCCTCCGGCAACGGACGATTCATATACAAGGTAACAGGCTTCCCTTTGGCTGCCGTTACCCGAATCCAATACTTGCTGGAAGGATCGATTTTCCAATTACTATTGTTAAACATGTTCACCAGCCCTGGAAACACCCCAATGCCATCTTTATCGCCATAGATAAACAATTGTACATGGACACGTCCACTATCATCCGCTAAATCTTTAAATGGAACCTGATAAACGGGAGGTATCCCTAACTCTTTTGTGAGATCAATTTTTCGAGTACTGTCCGCAGACAGAAACAGTTTTTCAAGGATGGAGTAAATGATCATGCCTTTTCGGCTACCCTGTTGTACCGCCTCCTGTTGATTCTCACGAATGTTTTCGAGCATGCGCTTAGCAACAGGTTGTAAATTTTCAGCAATACTGGCATAAGAATCGGCTACATCAGCGCCGTCTTCCAACCCATCTGTTTTATCTAAATTTTTTACAAAAGCACGCATGAGCGTATTAGCAGGATCCTCTACCCCGGCACGGGTAGCAGTTGGAAAAGAAGCTAAAAATTCATCGAGGGTATTGAAAGCCGCTGCCATTTTGATGAACTTCCTATACCGATCAAACCGAATTTCTTTGAGCAAGGAATCGCCCCGATTACCAATACGAGACATCATCAATGGATACACACCACGGACAAAGCTAGACGTATAAATAGTTCCATCGGAAGAAACCGCCAAGTAGTAAAGTTCTGCAGCACTCAACGGCTGTAATATTTTAAAACGAACTTGTAAGTCTTTCTCATTATGTAATGCATTAATAACTGTTACAAAATGAGAACGAGCCTTGTCTTCTAAACGACGACCCAGGGCTTTTGATTCCATAGCAGTATCCCCTTGTAGGGCCCGCTTGACATAATCCCGTTGCGTGGCAACTAACAACCGATAATATCCCAGCGTATCTTCCTTGACCGCATCAATTTGCTCCAAAGAAGTTCGGCCTTGCAGAATATTATCAACAAAGGGAAAATACTGTTGTCCACTTTTGCTGAGTGCCATACGTGCCACCAAGGCTACAAATGCATCATCCTGAATAGCACGGATCCGTTGCCCTAATCGATCACCGGCAGCAGCATAATCATACAATTGTCGTGGAAATTTTCGAGCTACAACCTTAATTAAGCTGTCTGCAATTAGCACATCAGGATTTTTCTGTAAAACCGGGAATGTTTTTTCTGGCAGTAGTGTACAATATTTGAGAAGTAGATTTTCTCTACAGATTTGGTAACCCGGGTTTTTCTCAAAAATACCGGCCGCCATTATAGTAGTACCGGCATCATAGGGAAGGCTTACCACCAGATCAGCGATACTGCTCCCTTTTTTATCACTGGAAACACAGGCTTCGTACGTTGCAATAAGCATAGAGAGATACTGAGGATTAACCCCCTCTATACCTGTACGTTTCCAGTGCTCCCTAAAAAACTTTAGCAAATTCTCTAATCCAAAAAGATAATTGACCTTGAGACGATGATCAAAGACAGGGTCAGTTTCAATCTGGTAAGCAATTCGATTAACCTCATGTAAAAGTGCGTACGTGAGCGCTTTATTAAGCGGCTCTATTTCACCAGGGGCAAATCGATTATCCTTGACCCCATCACTTTCCATAATCAACCGCTGCTCCTGCTGTACTAGCTCATGATTACGCTCTCTTCGAAACTCAGGTTTATAACCGTCCGGCGGACGAAAATAGGTATCACCCGGTTGGGCAGCAGCACCCGCCATGCCCAGCACTAAGAAAAGAGAGAGAATGGGTTTTTTGAATAAGGACTGCATCCGGCTACGAAGTTACTGTTCAGGCGTTAATATTAAGTTATCATTAAGTCTACTTTCTCTTTTAATTGCAAGCTGATGCATACATTAAATAAAAGATAACTTTGTGAAAACGCTAACTGATGGAAAGTAAGATCCGTAAAGTATTGGTTGCAGATGACGAACCGGATATTCGGGAGTTGTTGCAATACAATCTCAGTGCAGCGGGTTATGAAGTGATTTTGGCGCAGGATGGAGACGATGCGTTGGATAAAGCCAAAAAAAATAAACCAGATCTTATTCTCTTGGATGTAATGATGCCTAAAAAATCGGGTGTGGAAGTCTGCAAAATATTACGTTCGCAGACCCAGTTCAGTGAAACGCTCATTGTTATGTTAACCGCACTCAGTGACGACGGTTCCGTCGTGAAAGGCTTGGAAACAGGAGCTGATGATTATATTGGAAAACCTGTTAGCCCCAAAGTGCTGGTGAGTCGTTTACAAGCTTTATTTAGAAGACAGAGTAAATCCGAAAGCAATAGTTTAGTTGCCGGGCCCATAGCTATAAACGCCGAGCAATTTTTAGTTACTGTAGAGGGAAAATCCATTTCCTTAGCCAAGAAAGAATTCGAGCTCCTTTACTTACTCGCCAATAAACCCGGACGCGTATTCCTAAGAAATGAAATTTTAACCCAGGTTTGGGGCAATGAAGTAATTGTGGGTGATCGCACCATTGATGTTCACATCCGAAAAATCAGACAAAAACTCGGTATTGACTGTATAAAAACTGTAAAGGGAGTAGGCTATAAATTTGTCCTGTAACTGTATTAACGGAACTTACCTTTACAGCATAATTCATGCTGAATCAAGAAAGCAATATTACACCCAGGCAAATTGCGTTGACTGCAGCCCTGATACTATCTTTTCCAGAAAGTTTACTTGTTATATGGGCCTCCGGAAAATGGGCATTGGGTTTACTTTCTTTTACAGCAATTTTTACTATCAGCTATTTTGTAATCAATGCATTGCTGGAACAATTTATCAACCGAAAAATAAAACTGATCTACAAATTCATTCATAAGACTAAAACCACCAAAAGGGAGGAGAACTACTACAAGTATATTCTCCCTCCGAAAACGCTAGAGGAGGTCAGTAAAGATGTAGAGGACTGGGCCATCGAGAACGAAAAAGAGATGGAATTGCTTCGCCAGAATGAACAATTTAGAAAAGAATTTCTTCAAAACCTATCCCATGAATTCAAAACACCTATTTTCTCCATTCAAGGATATATAGAAACACTATTAGATGGCGCGCTGGATGATCCTAAAGTAAATAAGAAGTACTTGGAAAATGCCAGACGTAATATAGAAAGGCTTTCCAATCTACTCTCCGATCTTGAGCAGATCGCTAAGTTAGAAAGAGGTGAATTGCCCTTGATCAAACAATCCTTTATAATTCAAGACTTAGTGAAAGAAGTTTTTGAAATGACTGAATCAGCTGCAGAGAATAATACCATTCATTGCAGTATAAAAAAGGAATGCGAAAACCCTTTATCCGTATACGCAGATAAAGAAAAAATCAGACAGGTACTAAGCAACCTGATTGAAAACGCACGCAAATACGGCAAACAAAATGGTAGCATCACAGCATCGATGTACAAAACTGATGGCAAGCATATTTTGATTGAAATAACCGATGATGGGATTGGGATTGCCGAAAAAGATATCTCTAGAATATTTGAACGATTTTATCGCACTGAAACCGGTAGATCACGAGATATTACAGGAAGTGGCCTGGGGCTGGCCATTTGTAAACATATCATTGAAGCGCATGGAGAAACTATTCATGCCAGAAGCACAGAGCAAGTTGGAACTACAATTGGCTTTACACTACCGATTTCCTAGTCAGCTTTTTGCGAGTTCTCAACGAGACCCGTTGAAGAAAGTCCGCAATCAATACCTGTGAGCGGATCGAATGCTTGGAATCATTTTTGGCATACTGATTATCTAACCGATCATTCAACAGTCTTGCTTTAACATTATCTGCAAGCTGAATGTCCAGCATGCTAAGCATTTCTTTACGAATAGTTGGATCAAAAATCTCAACGGCAGCCTCAATCCGATAGTCGAGATTTCGTACCATCCAATCGGCAGATGAAATAAACACGCGCTCCTTTCCTTTATTGTAAAAGACTAACACACGAGCATGCTCCAAATACTCGTCAACGATGCTGATGGCATGAGGGGGAAGCGCCTTTTTGGAGATCGGAAATCGAGCACAATAAATCCCTCTGATAATTAAATGAAGCTCTACTCCATTTGAAGCAGCTTTGTTCAACAGTTTAATCAATGAGGGGTCGCTAAGTGAATTAAGCTTTATAATAATTTTTGCTTTCTTCCCAGATCGAGCAGTCTTTATTTCTTGCTCAATCATCCGGGCTATATCAGTACGCATGGATACTGGTGAAACTAACAAGGTTTTACATCTCCGAAGTGGCATCATACCACGCTGCCATTTTTCCAGATATTCAAATAGATGTAAAGCATCCCGCATGATAACTGGGGAAGACGTCAATAGACAATGATCAGCATAAACGCGGGCAGAGGATTCATTCAAATTACCCGTGCTAACAAATCCGTAAAGCTGTCTCTTTTTATTTTCCCTACGTGTAATAACACAAAGCTTAGCATGCACTTTCATATTTGGCACCCCTAACAATACTCGAATACCCTCTTCTTCCAAAACAGATTTCCATTCCAAATTTGCTTCCTCATCAAATCTTGCTTTTAATTCGAGCATAACTTCCACCGATTTCCCATTCCTTGCTGCATTTATCAAAGCGTGAATAACACGCGAAGAGGAGGCCAACCGATAGGCAGTGATTTGTATACGTTCGACTGCAGCATCCATAGCAGCTTCGCGCAATAAATCAATTAACGAGTCAAAAGAATGGTAAGGAAAATGCAGCATCACATCACGCTGTAATATCACATCTGTAACACGAAGAGTATCCTTTAACAATGGATGGGTAAAAGCGGGCTTTCGGGCTTGGGTTGCGGGTAGCACGTTCGGAAAATCCATAAAATGTCGAAAGTTATGGATACGACCACCTGGTATAATTGCACTTTTTTTAGTGAGGCCCAACCGACCAATCAGGTACTGTAGTAGCCCATTATCCATCTCCTTATCATAGACAAATCGCACCGGCTTCCCTTTTCTTCTGTTCTTAATACCCTTGGCCATTTTCTCGACAAAGCTGGTAGACAAGTCGTGGTCAATTTCTAACTCGGCATCTTTGGTAACCTTAAATAACCAAGCTTCAAAAAGTTCAAAATCGAAATAGGGAAAGATCCTAGGTAAGTTAAATCGAATAATGTCTTCCAACAGAATAATATTTTTTTCATCCCCGGATGAAGGTAGCTGAACAAATCGACCAATGGATTTTACAGGTACTTCAATCAATGCATACTGATCTTGGTAGGCCGTGCTCTTCTTTCGCATGACCACACCCAAGTAAATGCTTTTATCTCGAATGTAAGGCAAGGATGGTAGAGTCTCAATCATGAGGGGAATAACGTAATTACGAACCTGTGACTCAAAAAATTCACGAACAAATTGCTGTTGTGGCTTGGTTAGCTGCTTTTCATTTTTAATATAAACCTTATGCTGTTTGAGTTCTTGTATGATATTTTTCCAAATACGCTCAAACTCATTTTGCTGGCGCAAGACAATCATTTGTATCTCGTCCAAAATTTCTTGCGCATTGACGTCAATATCAATGTTGAGCTTCTTTCGCTTGGCTCTTAAATCGGACATCCTTTTAAGAGTAGCCACACGAACCCTAAAAAACTCATCCAGGTTGTTAGAAAATATGCCCAAAAATCGAATACGTTGTTGAAGCGGTACGGTAGGGTCATTCGCTTCTTGTAAGACGCGGCCATTAAATGACAGCCAGCTGATGTCACGTGGAATTAGCATGCAAACAGAGTGTACAACAAAACTAACTGATCGGAAAGGAACCTAAGAGAGGTAAAATTGAATTAATAATTGTTTCACATTAAGGGAACAGGCTGATTATCATTTAGCTACTGCCTTTCTGGATACCACCTCCTCGTAGAGAGTATGGATCAGGCCATCAGCAAGCCCAATCTTTGGTACAAACATGCTTTCGGCGTCAGCCCAACGCATAACGTTTATATAGATTTGAAGCGCCGGCACAATAACATCCGCCCGATCCTCACGCATGCGAAACTGCTGCATACGCTCAGGAATACTTAGCTCATTCAATTCCTTATGATATTGCTTCAACAGCTCCAAATCGATGGGCTTCCCCTCTTTTCTTTTAGAAAGATTAAATATTTTATTGATATTACCACCGGAGCCAATAGCCGTAACGTGGTGATGTCCTTTAATTTTCTGACGGATATACGTTTTCATATCCTCCCAGTTTTCCGAAGAAACCTGCTCCTTTAGCAATCGTATAGTTCCAATATTGAAAGACTTTTTAAATACCAGTTTCCCATCACTAAAAAAAGTAAGCTCGGTGCTACCCCCACCTACATCAATATATAAATAAGACTCGGCAGCGTCCAAATAATCAGCAATATGATTTTCATAAATTAATGTTGCTTCCTCTTCACCACTGATTACCCGTACCGCAATACCTGCCTCCGCTTTAATTCGTTGCAAAACTTCAGTTGTATTGGCTGCATCACGCATGGCGGATGTAGCACAAGCTTTCAAATTTCGCACCCCATATACATCCAAAAGCAACTTATATGCTTGCATGGTCTTTACTAACTGCTCTGTCTTGTTTCCTGATATGGAGCCCCTTTCAAATACATCAAAACCCAAGCGTAAAGGAACACGGACTAATACTGTTTTTATAAAATCAGGATTTTGCTCGGCATGCTCAACTACTTCAGAAATCAAGAGTCGAACAGCATTACTACCTATGTCTATTGCTGCCAGTTTCACTTCGGATTCAAATTTACAGATTGAAATAAATAAAAAATAAAAAAATGATTCACGGTTTCATAACATCTGCTTAATACCCAGTTAACGTTAGCGGTTTTACTTCGTTAAACTCTTGATAATGCAAAAAAGGAGTCCCGACGTAGTGGTACTTAGTGACATTCACTTGGGAACCTATGGTTGTCATGCAAGGGAGTTGGTACATTATCTTAAAAGCATTACTCCTCAATTGCTGATTTTGAATGGGGACATCATAGATGGCTGGCAATTTAGTAAAAGCTACTTCCCTCCAGCCCATATGCAGGTCATTAAGGAGATTCTAAACTTGCTTGCCCAAGGAACCCGAGTTGTGTATGTGACCGGCAATCACGATGAAATGCTACGCCGCTATAGTGAACTTCACCTGGGTAACTTTCAATTGACAGATAAGTTGGTTATAGAAATGAATGGTAAACGCACCTGGATTTTTCATGGTGATGTTTTCGATGCAACTACAAAAGGAAGTGCAAAAATTATTGCAAAATTGGGAGGCTGGGGATATGACTGGCTTATTCTGCTAAACCGGCTAATCAATTGGATACTGACTCAATTTGGTCAGCCAAAAATGAGCTTGAGCAAGAAAGTAAAAAATGGAGTAAAGAAAGCCGTAAGCTGGATCGCGGATTTTGAGCAAACAGCAGCTGAGCTAGCCATCAATAAGGGATATGATTATGTGATTTGTGGGCACATACACCAGCCCCAGCAACGAGTAGTAACGACTGTCGAGGGGCAGGTTACTTATTTAAATAGTGGTGATTGGATAGAAAATTTAACCGCCCTTGAATACTCCAATCAAACCTGGGAGATCTATCATTATAAAGAAGAGGATTTTCAACTGGCACCTGTGGTAAGTATGCAAAAGCAATTACCTGAGTTAAATGTAGAAACAGATGAGATCGGGCTGCACATACACCAGCTTCCATTTTAATTTAGTCTACAACATATGAAAATATTTTACGCAGTACAAGCTACCGGTAATGGACATATTAGTAGGGCAATTACGCTCCTACCCCACTTACAAAAATGGGGTGAAGTCGATTGCTTTTTGAGCGGAAATAATAGCCACCTGCAAGCCAATTTACCCATTAAATTCAGAAGTAAAGGAATCAGTCTCTACTACAATAATGCCGGAGGACTGGATTATACAAAGATTGCCTTTCAGCGAAATCCTATTGGTATCTACAAAGAAGTATTATCCTTACCTGTTGAAAAATATGATTTGGTGTTGAACGACTTTGATTGCTTAACCTCAATGGCTTGTAGCTTGAAAAAGGTCAACTCAATACATTTTGGACATCAAGCCAGTTTTCAATATGCAGAAGTACCCAGACCTGCCTTTAAAAGTTGGCATGGCGAATTGCTTTTGAAAAAATATGTTCAGGCTTCCCACCATATTGGATTACACTTCGAAAAGTACCACCCAGCAATATTTGGTGCTATTATAAAACCGGAAATACTAAAAGCAACTCCAATTAATCAGGGACATATCACCGTTTATCTTCCTGCTTTACATGACAGTTTCTTACAATCAATTCTAAAAAAAATACCTCTTCAGCGCTTTGAGGTATTTAGTAAAACTGTTAAAGCAGCTACTCAGGAAAAAAATATACTTTTCAAACCTATCGAACAAGAATCGTTCAATAAAAGCTTAATTAATTCGGACGGGATAATATGTGGAGCAGGATTTGAAACACCAGCAGAGGCGATGCAACTAGGAAAGAAAATCCTAGCAATGCCAATTTGGGGACAATACGAGCAATACTGTAATGCCATTGCTTTAAAAAATATGGGGGTAACTGTACTAGACCCCTACAAAGCACTTGATGCGAGTTCTATTGAGACTTGGTTGACACATGGGGATATGATTCAACGGGATTATAGCCGCTCCACAGATCAATCATTAGGCTATATACAAGAGATTTGGTCAGTCCCCAACAAAAGAGATTTTATTTTGCCTGAGAAGATTGCTTTGCAGTAATACGGTGGAGATAAACTCTGGCATGCTGAATATTAGCCCACTCGGCAGACTCCCCCACATCAATCGGGTCAATTTGATTTAATGCAGCTCTTAATTCAATTAAAAAAATTATCCCTGCTTCAGTCCCGGATTCTCTTTTTTCGTTCCAATGACTATCCAATAAACTTGAAACATCTTTCACAGAGGGTGCCCTTCGAATTGCTTCGATAATTCTGTTCATAAAGCGGGGGTGTAATAATTGAGTACACCCAAAAATAGATAGTTGAACAAGTAACCTCCGAAATTCAATATTAAGTTTTACAAGATTCTAAAAATTTAACATTGAGGAACAAAAAAATAAGGCCCAATAAATTGGGCCTTATTAAGTTAGCATTATAACTAAGTTACTTAAATACAGTCCAGCCTTTCCACCAAGTAGAGAGGGCACCCGCTGGTGCTACACCACCTCTGAAAGTAATTGTCTTATCAAAGAAAGTATCGTTTGTGAACTTGGCATCAATAAAACCGCCTCCGGTCAATATTCGCTGATTTCCGTTTGAACCAGCAAAAGGAGTAGGATCAAATGCATTATAATTGAAAGGTTGAATTAATCGCGCATCTGAAGTATTTACAAGAATGTCATTGTTATAAAATGCTTGTGAAAACCAAGAAGCAAATAATGCAGGAGTAGTGATTGTGTTACCCGCAACCCCAGGATATGCAGTAGCATTTGTATTACCAGCCAAAGTGATATTACGTAAACGAAGGGTACTGTCCTCGATATTAAGCATAGTTGAGCGACCAGTAGTAGCATCTACTTCAATACCTGTAGGCCATCCAAGTATTATTGAATTGAAAATTGATATGCCCGAGTTGCGGCGTATGTGAGCTGCACCACGATATAAAGCATTACCAATATTATTCAATGTTGCACGAGGACCAATGGCTGTGATATTACTAAATATGGCTTTTGTTTGGGGAGTTGCGGTGGTTCCAGCAGCATTGTTATCACTTTCAAAAGCTTCAGATCTGGAAATATCTGCAATCAATGAATCCCTGAAAACAATACCAAACTGGACCTTGCCACTATACCCATTGTCCGTATCAAAATCATCATCCTGCGTCTTATAGGCAATCAAATATTTACAATTTACCGTTCCGCCAAACCACTCAAATGCATCGTCCTTGGCATATGTAATTTGTACATTCTCAATAGTGGTTCCACTACCAACCGCAGCCATCGTTAAACTATTAATTTCCTTATCAGGCTGGAAAGCATAACCAGCGTATTCAATACGTACAAATTTTAAAGACCCTGAATTATCGGTTGGAATTGCAGCCGGAGCTACAGCATCACCAGAGCCGGCAAGGCCATCCCCATTTGCGTTATCAATTCCTCCTTCAACTTGGAATAACCCCGCAGTTCCATTAAAGCTGGTATTTATTGGAGCTCTACCACAAATCACAATTCCACCCCAGTCCCCTGATTGAGGATTTGGCGAAGCAGAGGTGAATACAATTGGGTCAGTGGCAGAACCCTCTGCAATAAGTTTAGATCCACGTGTAATGATTAATGCAGCTACATCAGATCCGCTGAATGAACCTTTAATTACAGTACCTGGTTCGATGGTCATGGTTTTATTATTCACCATGTACACTAAACCTTTCAGGATGTAGGTGTTTTGCTTACGCAAAATTGTATCAGCAGCGATACGACCTTGCAAGGTAATTGTCTGACCGGTGGTAGACCCGCCACCACCATTCACAACAACAACCTGGATTTCACCATCTTTTTCGATTTTTCGGCAGCTAGTAATGCCAAGGGCTAATAAACCAGCTAGAAAAAGAATTGAGTTCTTCATGATATTTGCTTTAGTTGATTTTATAAGTTGATTTGAAATGAAAGACTAAATGTGGTTCCCTGGCGTCGGGTAAATCGGTAAGCATCCAAGTTCTTTTGAAAAGAACTCTTAGCATCCGCATTTTGATAGAAATATTGCGTAGCATTCAATATGTCAGAAATGTTTAAACGCAGTTCTGACTTATTCTTCATCAATTTTTTGGCAATTTGATAATCTAATAGAGGACGGGGAGCTTCCCAAATATTTGGAGATCCCGCACCTGCTGTGAGATCACCCACTAAATAGATACGCTCGCCAATTTGATTGAAAAGGAGTGTACTGCTGATTCCTGCCTTTTCGTAGTCATATAAAAGGCCAACATTCAACAAATAAGGAGATTGGCCTTGCAAGGGTCTGTCAATCTGAAAGCCCTGGTCTTTCACATTACTCTTAATGTATGAGGCATTGAATTGGAAGGTAAAATTCTTTAGCGCATTAGTGAAATCCAGCTTCTTTCTCAACTCCACTTCCAATCCATAAGCAGTTGCTTTATCAGGGTTCTGGTAGCTAAAAGTACTTGCACCTCCAATTCCCTCATTGAAAAGTTGTTCGATAGGATTGTCAAAGAACTTGTAAAACACTCCCGCAGTAAATACCTCTCCCGGCTTAGGGTAAATTTCATAGCGTAAATCAAGGTTGGTGATTTTAGTACGCTTCAGTAAAGGATTTCCTTGTACAGAGGCGTTCAGTTCAAAGTCGTAGATATTAAGGAAGGATAATTCACGCAACTCGGGTCTTATTACAGTCTGAGAACCTGACAGACGGAGATTTGTTTTTGTATTTAATTTCAAGGTAGCGTTTACTCCAGGTAAGAAATCAAGCACCTTTGAATAAGAGTGCCGAGGGTCCCATACTTTCACACTACCAACTAATTGGTCAAAATGCTCAGCTCGAACACCCCATACAATTCTAAAATTGTTGCTAAACTGATTGTCAAATTGAATAAAACCTGCATTCAAAATAGTGTTAGCCATGTATCGGAAATTTCTTCCTTTGATGGCATCAAAACCAAATTTTGTATCTGTGCCATTACCAAAATTTTCAGGTGCAAAAACGGTAGCGGCAGGTAATACTTTTAATGCAGGATTATCCTTGGGAAGGTAATTTGCAAAAAGCTGGGCATCATATAAACGGTCTTTGACCTGGAACATGTATCCAACCTTTAGGGATTGTTTCTGACTAAATGCATTGAAGCTATAATTTAAATCACCACCTGCCGTATAGATGTAATCACTGAGTGTTTGGTAAATACGGCTTCCACTCTGTTGTGATAATGTGTTAGAGATTAACAGTCGATATGGATCCTGTGTGCCTGTGGTACGGGTGTATGCAATTCGCCGTTGATCAGGAATATACCCGTCCAAAATATTGAATGAACCATACCACTTCAACTTCAACGAGGAATGCAAAGAATGATCTCCATTTATTTGGGAGGTGAAGAATGTATTTTGCTTAAACTGTAACTCGCTAGCAGTAAGATCCTCATCTCTGTTATAGTCCAACCCAACCCGCTTTGTAACAAAAGAAGGGGCACTAACACTTAGTATTGACTTGATTGAAATCCTATTCAAAGAATTTAATTGGATAGAGAAACTTCCAATAGCACCCGCATTCACATCTTGCACATAACGTGTGTCATTAAAATCGTAGTTGACGCTAAAAACACCCCCAGTGAGGGAATTAGAGCGATTGATCAACTCTAACACGCGATAGTTTCTGTTATAAGTTACTCCGAGAGTAGCTCCGACAGTTTTTCCAAGAAATTTACCACTGAAACCGCCGTTAATCTGAAAGGAATGATTAGGCAGGATTTGAGAAAGAATAGGATCCCATGCATTTCTAAGTTGCTTACCGATTGCAGTCTTTTCAGCAGGTGAAAGTGTGTCAAAAGCGGATTTCCGTGTGTACGAGGATGGCATTGCACGAGTGCCATTATCAAAACCCAACCAATCTGTCGGACTTCTGTGATCCTTAAAAAAATCTCGGCCTAATGCTTGTGAGTTGAACCCCGTTCCTACCTGTATCTGTAAAAAATCTTTGGAGGGTATATCCTTTGTGTTCACTTGGATAAGACCTCCAGCCCACTCACCGGGATATTCCGGCACAAAGGCTTTATTGATTACAAGATTGTCAATTACATTGGAAGGAATCAAATCAAATGAAAATGTTTTGCGATCAGGCTCAGTGCTGGTCAGCAAAATACCATTGATCATGGCTTGATTATATCTGTCGGCCAAACCCCTAATTACAATAAACTTTCCTTCTTGTAAACTGGCTCCAGGTGTTCTTTTAAGTACCTCACCCGTGTTACGATCTGGAGAGCGACGAATAGCTTCGGCAGCAACCACTGAAGCCACCGTGTTTGTATTACGTTGAAAAGACAGCATAGAATTCACTGTCTCGCGTCTGGCTGTGGAAGTACGTGCTGTTACAGTAACATTTTCCTGCGTCTTCGATTTTATATCCAAAGTGATGTCCAATTCATTTACCTGACCTTCTTTAACCTCAACCTCTGTAATAGTTTTTGGCTCATACCCGATTGCAGAAAAATCAATTGTATATTTTTTTCCAGGTGCTAAAGCAAGATTGAAACGACCCTCTACATCAGACATGGCCCCTGCATTAGTACCCTGTATTTTTACGGTAACCCCTGACAATGCTTCATTCTTATTATTTGTAATTTTTCCCGTTAACTTAATTGACTGAGCGTTGGCGGAAAAGCTAACGACCAACAAGAGAAAACCAAGAGTTTGAGCTATCCGTAAAAACATGCTTTAATATTTCGTGCAAAGCTGTGATGCGCATGTTATCCGAACCTTACGGCATTGTTAACAGATGGTTAACCCCATGTTAACAGAATATTACCAAGCCCTTGGCAGCACAGCTAAAAAAAGCCACCAACTGGGCAAATCAATAGGCTAAAATTGTATATAATACACTGATATTGAATTATTTAATCTTGATTTATTAACTAATCATTAATTCTTAATAAGAGATACTTCAAGAGAAAATACAAAGGTATTTTCGCTTGTGCACTAATTGCGCCTTGCTAAAAAATCATATATGTCCGGATTAAATTCTTTTCTTAAAATTTTCATCCCTAAAAATGCGGTGTTTTTTGAACTGTTTGAAAAAGTGGCAGAAAATTTGACTGTGATGGGCACACAACTGAAGGCAGTAGTTGCTGAGCCTGATTTTGACAAAAGAGCCAAGTTAATTGCTGTGATAGAGGACTTGGAACATCAAAATGATGACTTGACTCACAGTTTATTTTTGGAGTTGGGACGAAATTTTATCACCCCTTTTGATCGGGAAGATATTCACTATCTAGCCACCTCTCTGGATGATATTGCTGACTATATTTTCGGATCCGCAAAAAAAATGAACTTCTACCGGGTCAATACCAACGATACGGGTATGCAAAAGTTTGCTGAATTGATCGAGCAAGGATGCCAGCAGGTAAAGATTGCAGTTACGCAGCTGCGTGATATGAAAAATATCAAGGCTATCACGGAGGCTATGATTAAGATTAACAGCATTGAAAATCAGGCTGACGATGTTTTTGATATGAGTATCGAGCGTTTGTTTGCCTTAGAAACAGACGCTAAAGAGGTAATTAAGATTCGGGAAATTTACCAAGTTATGGAACTGGCCACTGACAAGTGCGAAGATGCCAGTAACGTAATCGAGTCAATTATCCTCAAATATGCATAATTAGTTCATGACTACTTTTCTGATTTCAATCATAATTCTCGCTCTTCTTTTTGACTACATCAATGGTTTTCATGATGCTGCTAACTCTATTGCTACTGTAGTATCTACCAAAGTGCTTACCCCCTTTCAAGCGGTACTTTGGGCAGCTATATTTAACTCCGTAGCCTTTTTCATTTTCAAAGACCACGGAGTTGCTAATACTGTTGCTAAAACTGTAAATGCGGACGCCGTGAATGGCGGGAGCATGATGAACGTGATTTTTGCTGGCTTGATTGCAGCAATAGCGTGGAATTTATTGACTTGGTGGTTTGGAATTCCCTCCTCCTCCTCTCATACCTTGATTGGCGGGTTTGCCGGTGCAGGAATTGCAGCTGCGGGATTTGATGCAGTCAATTCTGCTGTTATTATCAAAACTGTCAGCTTTATATTTTTAGCACCTTTAATTGGCATGCTGATGGCATTTGTCATGTCTCTCTGGTTTTTAAGCTCATTTGGTAAAGGTTGGAAATCCAGAATTATCTCATTGGTGGTAATAGTATACGTAGTTTACTTTTTGCAAACAAACCTACTCACAGATCCAGTTGAGCTTGCTGGGAAAACAGATTATGAGAGTTATTGGATGCAAGTTATTTTCTACTCTAAAAATTTCAAGTGGATCCTTTTGGCTTTCATCCTATTGACTATGGCAATTTTTTCTTTGTATCTAAATAAATTGAATGCACACCGTTCCAATTTATGGTTCAAAAAATTACAGCTAGTTTCTTCAGCAGCTTTTAGCATTGGACATGGGGGTAATGATGCACAAAAAGTAATGGGTATTATCACCGCAGCATTAATTGCTGGAGGGCAAATTGGTTCTTTTGAGGAAATGCCTAACTGGGTTCCTATTGCCTGCTACGCTGCTATTGGATTAGGCACCATGAGTGGTGGCTGGAAAATTGTAAAAACAATGGGTACGCGTATCACCAAAGTAACTCCCTTTGAAGGCGTAGCGGCAGAAACTGCTGGAGCCCTGACCCTCTTTCTCACAGAAGCATTAAAAATTCCAGTTAGCACCACACATACTATTACAGGAGCAATCATGGGAGTGGGCGCCACAAAACGTCTATCCGCCGTTCGCTGGGGGGTAACCATTAATTTAATTTGGGCTTGGATACTTACTATCCCAGTCAGCGCATTACTGGCCGCTTTTATTTACTGGATTCTTCGTTTCTTTTAATCTTTTCTTGCAAACAGCGCCAGAATTACAGAGTTTTGCCGGGTAACTAATCCTATGGCAAAAATTGTTGTAACAGGTGGTTGTGGATATATTGGATCACATACCATTATTGATCTGCTGGAAAACGGCTATGAAGTAATTTGTATTGATAATAATTCTCGTTCTCATGCTGCTGCATTGGATGCGGTACAAAAAATTACCGGTAAAAATGTACAGCACTATAAAATTGATCTCTGTAATTACGAGGATACCTGTGCTGTATTTGAAGAGCACACAGATATCAGCGGCGTTATTCATTTTGCAGCCTACAAGGCAGTAGGTGAATCGGTTGAACAACCCTTGCTTTATTTTGAGAATAATCTATTCTCACTAATAAATCTTTTAAAGTGTGTAGACGAGTATGGGGTTTCCCACTTTGTATTTTCTTCCTCCTGCACGGTGTATGGTAATCCAGATAAAATACCAGTAACAGAACAAACACCCATCAAAACTGCGGAATCCCCTTACGGATCTACCAAACAAATCAGCGAACAGATCATCCAGGACTATGCAAAAAATGCTGCAGCAGAGCATATCCTGCTTCGTTATTTTAATCCAGCAGGCGCCCACCCTTCCGCGCTGATTGGAGAACTCCCTCTGGGTAAGCCACAGAACCTGGTTCCAGCTATTACACAAACAGCCATTGGAAAACTGGATAAATTATGGGTTCATGGTAATGATTATCCCACCCGGGATGGTTCTTGCATTCGGGACTATATCCATGTTTGTGATTTAGCTCATGCGCATACGCTAGCCTTGCGTTACCTAGAGCAGGAGCGGAACAAAGAATCCTGCGAAATATTTAATCTGGGTACAGGGAATGGCAACACAGTACTGGAAGCCATAACGGCTTTTGAAAAAGCCAGTGGAACATCGCTCAACTATGAAATTGGCCCCCGTCGTTCGGGCGATGTAATTGCCATCTATGCCAATAAGAACCGGGCGCAAGAAGTACTGGGATGGGAAACCAAATATAATCTGGAAGATATCATGGCTACAGCCTGGAAATGGGAGCAAGAATTAAAGTCCGGAAATACAGTTTTCAATTGATTGCTTAACGCTGAAATCCTACTTTTGTAACCATGCTTAAAGACATTCAATCAACCGGAAATAAAGACACACGTAGCGGATTTGGAGATGGCATTGTAGAAGCTGCCCGTAAAAATCCTAACGTGGTAGCACTTACTGCTGACCTAGCAGGCTCTTTAAAACTCAATCAGTTTATGAAAGAGTTTCCGGAGCGTTTTATTCAATGCGGAATAGCTGAGGCCAACATGATTGGTGTAGCAGCAGGACTCACTATAGGAGGAAAAATTCCCTTCACTACCACTTTTGCAAACTTCTCTACTGGTAGAGTATATGATCAGATTAGACAAAGTGTAGCATACAGCGATAAGAATGTAAAAATTTGTGCTTCACACGCGGGACTTACTTTAGGGGAGGATGGAGCAACCCATCAGATCTTAGAAGATATAGGACTCATGAAAATGCTGCCTGGTATGACCGTGATAGTTCCTTGTGACTATGCACAAACCAAAGCAGCCACGGAGGCCATTGCAGAATATAAAGGACCCGTATACTTGCGCTTTGGTCGTCCGGCTTGGCCGATTTTTACCACGGATCGTCCATTTGAAATCGGGAAAGCACAACAATTTTCGACGGGTAAAGACATTAGCATTTTTGCCTGTGGTCATATGGTATGGAATGCCATCCAGGCAGGTGCACAACTGGAGGAAAAAGGAATCAGCGTAGAGGTCATCAATATTCATACTATCAAACCATTGGATGAAGCAGCGGTTATTGCTTCCTTACAAAAAACACGTTGTGCAGTAACAGCCGAAGAGCACAATATCATAGGTGGATTAGGTGATTCAATTGCACAAGTAGCTGCCAAGCATTGCCCGGTTCCCATCGAATATGTAGGTACCAAGGATACATTTGGAGAAAGTGGTACTCCTGCTCAGTTGCTAAAGAAATATGGCCTGGATGTACCGGATATCGTTGCAGCGGCAGAGCGTGCCCTGCAACGTAAAGGTTAAACCTCATCGTATCTTCAAGGTCTAACGGTATAACCGGTACATGACCTCCACTTCTGACCAACAACTCTTACAGGAATTTCGTAATCCTATTACGAAAGAAGCCGCTTTTACTATGCTGGTTAAAAAATACCAGGAAAGGATTTATTGGCTCATACGCCGAATGGTCGTTTCGCATGAAGATGCAAACGATGTGGTACAAAATACATTTATCAGGGTTTGGAATGGTTTGGAAAAATTCAGAGAGGACAGTCAGTTGTATACCTGGATTTACCGGATTGCCACCAATGAATGTCTGAGTTTTTTAGAGCAACAAAAAAGAAAGTCGCTGGCTTTCCTAAGCGAAAAAGATCAGGAAAGAGCCGAACAGGTAAAAGCAGATTCACATTTTGATGCACAAAAACTGGAATGGAAACTGGAATTGGCCATTCAGCAATTACCAGAAAGACAACGCATGGTTTTTATACTTCGGTATTATCAGGAAATGCCCTATGAACAAATGAGTAAACTATTGGAAACCAGTGAGGGAGCGTTAAAAGCCAGCTACCACCATGCAGCTAAAAAAATTGAACAGTATATTTTGAATCATTAAACCAAGACCTACTTAACTTGTCATAGCAATAGCACATGGAAAAAAAGGAAACGATAAAGGACGAATTAAGAGAAGTTGCTCCGAGTCTACTTCATCAACAACAATCGACCTTTCAAGTACCCACTGGTTATTTTGAACAACTCCCTCACAAGCTAATTGCGGCGGTTAATAAAGAAGAAAAAAATAGTTCGACAATTTTCTTCCGATCCCCTCGCTGGACAGTTTTTGCAGCTGCTGCTGTAACAATAGGTATTCTCTTTTTTAGCCTATACTACTTCAGAAATCCTTTAAATGAAGAAACGGGTGCTGTTGATCAATGGGCTAAGCAGGAGATAAGCAAACTTCCTGAGGAACACGTCTCAGCTTACATTGACAATACAAATGCATTTTTACAAACCGCTACTGCAGAAAAAATAGAAAGTAATGACTTAGCGGTATTAATTCAGGATATACCTCACGAAGAAATCAAGCGCTTATTAAACGATCTCCCAGCAACTGAAATGCCATGAAACACCTTATCACATTTATATATTTTCTAACGATAGTGCTTGTCGCTGATGCGCAACCTCCCATGGGAGAGCGAATTCCGGAAAAGATGAATCTCTTTATCCAGAAAAAAATGCGGATGACCGGTGGAGAACGCGAAGCCTTTGGACCGGTGTTTGCTCGGTATCAAAAAGAATGGCGAGAGACCATGAGAAAAAATCGGGAGGACCGATTACTGGCCCGTCAGCAATTAATTGAGTTACAAATTAAATATCGAAAAGAATTTAGTCCAATCGTTGGAGAAAAGCGAGTGATTCAGATTTACGATCTGCAAGAAGATTTTATTAAAATTCTCCGTGATGTACAGGAGGAACGCGTACGCGATCGTCGGGGTTCCGGGAAAATGGGTCCACCTCCACCCCCGCCGCGAAGATTTTAAGAGTGCTGAAAAGTAAAAGTTGGATTTTTTACATCGTGGTAAAATAAAAAAGTCCACCCCTCCTGTTCGCCCTGATTCCACCACTGCTGTCGCAACTCCATGGCACGTCTGCCGTCAAAATCGTATTTAGCTACAAACCGATGACGCATCTGTTGTAGTTGAGGAGCTTCATCACCGCCAAAAAAAACAAATTCATTTCCCTCACTGATCAGTATACTTTGGTGATATCGTGCATGTCCACCTGATGGGGTACAAGTGATCAAACCATCAATAGTTTGATCACCCTGTAAGCGTTCTACTTTTTCATAAGAAGCCAGCCATTGTACGGGTGTTGCAGGATAAGAAGAACCCACATGTGCTAATGCATGTTCCAGCTCAGCTTCTTGTACATAATACGTGGCATTGGGAAATGCAGGGTTGATAAAGTTTCCCTCTGTCTCAATCATACCGCCACAATGATCTTTATGCAGATGCGAGAGTACAACCTTAGTGACAGCGTGAGGATCAATGCCCGCTTTGCGAAGATTACCATGCAACTGCAATTGCCCATCCACCCGATAACCCAACCCGGTATCCAATAAAATAACATCATTAGCAGTAGAGACTACAAAGGGCTGTATCTCGACCAACAAACTACCGGCGGGGCGGTCACGGAGTTGATCCGTTGAGGCGTCAAAGGGAACAAACTGTTTGGTTTTATCAACGGTAAACCAACCCTCTGCCAATGGAATTACTTTCATGCGGTAAAGGTAGGATTAGCGAAGAACCATCTGACGATCGGCGTCCAGACGAATCAAAATAGCAAGTAATACAGTAAAAGTTAATAAGGAAGTGCCTCCATAACTGATAAAGGGAAGCGGTATACCAATAACGGGCGCTAATCCGATTGTCATGGCAATATTAACTGCAATATGAAAAAAGAAAACAGATAATACCCCATAAGCATACACTCGGCTATAAGTACTCCGTTGTCTCTCCGCTATGTTGATCATTTTCAACAGCAGAGCTAGATAAAGCCCCAAGAGCAGCATACTTCCTAAAAAACCAAATCCCTCCCCTACCGTACAAAAAATAAAATCTGTTCGTTGCTCCGGTACAAAATCGTAACGCGTTTGTGTAGCACTAAAAATTCCTTTTCCAAAAAAACCACCACTTCCGATGGCAATTTTTGATTGACGTACGTTATAACTACTTCCACTTTCCTTCTTTTTTCGAGAGGCCTCTTCCGACAAGGCTTGTTGTTGAGGATCGTAAGGATTGTCCTTACCAAACAGGTTATAAATCCGCTCAACTTGGTGCTTTTGTAATACTTTCTCAAAAATAAAAGGCACCGCAAATCGCTGTATTCCTACCGCAATAGCCCAAATAAATAGTATACTGGTTAAGATCTGCCGACGTCTGCGGATTTGTCTTCTTGAAAAATAAATCAATAAGATAGCAATTACTGAAAGTAGAATAGCAAGAATATTTGGGGGAATTATAATACTGGCAATAATCAAGATGGCAAAAGCAAATCCAATCGTAGGAATAATGGAGGGTAAGCCTTCCCGATACATCATGAGAAAAAAGGAGAAATAAACCAACGCTAATCCCGTCTCACGCTGAAGAATAGCTAAGCCACCCGGAATCAATACAAACAAGGCAGCGGTAAACTGACTACCCGGACGATTGAAATTAGTTTCGGGACGTGAAAAGTATTTGGCTAAAGCCAAGGCCACAAAAATTTTACAAAACTCCGCCGGTTGAAAATTAAAAGCACCAATTCGTATGATGGATTCTGTTCCTTTAATTCTCGAGTGAAAAGGAAATACAAGGAGTAATAAGATTATACCTACCGCATACCAGAAATTAGCCGTGGTAGGAAAAAATTTACTGTCGGTGAGTAAAATAAAAAATCCTATGACTAACGCAATTCCCCAGAAATAAAATTGCTTGCTATAATCTGTTTTAAATGCAACAAAACTTTGGAGAACAGGATCGCCCTCCTGATAGGTAGCCGCAAAGATGGCAGATAACCCAATAAGCACAAGGGCCAAGTAGATCCATACCAAGCTCCAGTCAATCCCTTTTGATATCGCGGCATTATTTCTCAAGCAGAAAAAGTTTTTAATTTTTCTATTCCCCGCTCCGGTAAACAGGTGCCTGATAAAATTTTTACCCAGTTAGGTAATTCCTGTTCAGCTGGATTTTTGCGAAAAGGAGATTGCGGAAAAGGCGAAGATTCATGAAACGAAAAACGATCAATATAAGAACTGTCCTTAGTAACCTGGAACCATTTAAAAGCTCGGATTGAATCTTCCTTATATTGCAAACGCTTAAAATAGCTAGGCATTAAGTTAGTAGAGGCAATTCTTGCTGAGTCAATTTTACTTTTAGCCGTTAGTGTATCTAATAAATATTTCTCCATCATCATGCGGGCAATCGGTGCAGCCCAGGTGGCACCAAATCCTGCATTCTGAACAAACACAGCAATGGCAATCTTAGGATTCTCCTTGGGTGCAAAACATACAAACATGGAGTTATCCGGCAATTTGATACGACGCCGATCCAGAATGGTATAATTTTCTGCTGTTCCGGTTTTTGCACAAACTTCTACTCCTTCAATCTGAGCACCGCGGGCCGTACCCACTTTCACCACATCGCTCATCCCCTCAATCACCTCATTAAATACCACATCGGGTATATTGGTCAACACATCATGTTTTTTTTGAAAACGACTCAACAGTGATTCATCATCAGGATCCTCTCCTTCGATCTCCTTTACAAAATGCGGCGTATAGTAGTACCCTTTATTAGCAATAATACACATCGCGTTGGCCATTTGTAAGGGAGTCGTTTGCATTTTATCCTGCCCGATACCTAGAGTAAGGTTGGTGCAAGAAGTCCAACGTCCGGCATTTTCCCGGTTATACACTACGGTATCTGGAATTCCTCCAGTACTCTCATTGGGAAGATCTACTCCCAAACGTACTCCCAATCCAAAAGCATTCATGTATTCTTTCCAATGCAGATAACCATCGTAGACATTTTTATAACGTGGATTGTCCACGGTTAAACGATAGATATGGGCAAAATAGGCATTACAGGAATTAGCAATAGCTAAACGTACATTGGCAGCGTGTCCACCACCCGCGTGGGTACACTCTGGCTTTCCGTGTCCGCAAAGTGTATAACGACCTCCACAAGGATACCCATAGGATGCGTTCACTACTTTTTCGTTCAGCGCAATCAAAGCGCCCAACGGCTTATAGGTTGACCCAGGTTCGTAACGTCCTGCAATGGCACGATTAAGCATAGGACCCGAAACATCCAATTGCATCCGACTAAAATTCTTACTGCCATCCGGGCCAGACAAATCATTGGGATCATAGTTGGGGCCTGATACCATAGAAAGAATTCCCCCGGTTTTAGGATCAATAGCAACCAAACCTCCTACTTTATTATTCATCAGCGCCTCTGCCAATTGTTGTAACTCGATATCGATATGCGTGCGTAAACTTCTTCCGGCAATTGCAGCTGTATCATATTCGCCTCCTTCATAAGTACCCACCAACCTGTTTTTGTTATCCTTGATCATATACTGCACACCACGCTGCCCCATCAGTACAGATTCATAATAAGCTTCCAAACCAGTTTTACCAATGTAATCCCCTTGCCTATAAAAATTATTAGAACGTTCAATATCCCGCTTATCGGCTTCACGGATATAGCCCAAGATATGTGCAGCAGCGTGATAAGGATAGGTACGCAAAGGACGCTCCACTAAATTGAATCCGGGGAATCGCCAACTATTTTCTTCAAATCTTGCCTGGAGTTCTTTGGTAAGCATGGCCTTGAATACGGAAGGGCGAACACTGGTATTTTTTAAAATAGCATCCACCATTCTTTTTCTAAACTCACTGGTATCCATATTCATCAAACGGCAGAAATCAAGTGTATCAATTCCTTTTGTTTCGGCCGGCGTTACCATCAAATCAAAAATGATGGTATTATTTAGAATTGCTTTCCCTTTTCGATCGTAAATAATGCCGCGTTCAGGATAAATCACTTTTGGATAAACCGCATTATCCATCGCCAGTTGTTCATACCGACGATCTACTATTTGTAAATAGAATAGCTGGAGTGTAATAATCACAAAAGTGATAATTACAATTAGGCGTATTGTATTGCTTCGGGATTGATTATAGACAGCCATGGATCACGATACCACTTGCAAAATAAGTTGGGAACAACGGCTTTCCAAATTTGCTTCCAAATCAGCCCCCTACATTAGTTCTAAAACGAAGGCTTCGGGGAAACAACAATTCAATCGGAATAATCAATAAAAGGGAGATAGCGGTAGAGGCCAATACTTTGATCAAAAAATCGCCAAAAGACCCAAAACTCAACCACTCCAGAAATACCAACCAGGTATGATGAACCAGCGTGAGTAAGGTAACATAGATAAGGTAGGGCGCCCAAAGTAAAGATTGTGCAGAGGGCTCCCGGTAGTTGAACTCGCTGCTCTCTCGTGGAGCCAGCACCCCTATTAAGTAAGGACGAAGAAAACAAAGCCAAAGACAAGCAGAGGCATGCAGACCTGGACTTTGCAAAAAATAATCTACCAGCAATCCCGTTGCAAGACCAATCCAGAGCAGGAAACGTGGGGAAACAGAGAAGGGTAACCAGAGTAGAAAGAGAAAATAGAGTGAAGGCGAAATAAAGCGATGCAAATGGGGCATCTTATGAAGTACATACACCTCAATAAACAAAAAGAGGACCAACCGGAGAAGATTTCTGCTTATTTCTTTCATCGGGGCGTTCTTTTTGAGTCTTCAATTCTTTTCCGCGTTTCCTGATCCAACGTGGCTTGTTCTGCATACTGTAGGTTCTCCACCACAAATACATTTTGGAGATTATTAAACCGGGCGGCAGGCTTTACTTTCAGCAAGTAAAAATTAGTACTCTTATCACTGATAATTGCTGCGATAGTTCCTACCGGATAACCAGGAGGAAAATTAAAGGAGTAGCGGCTAGCCACCACCGGATCTCCCACTTTAACAGGCACACTCTTTGGCAGCCCTTTTAGTAATAATAATCCCGGATCTTTCCCATCCCACTCCAGCGTACCAAAATCTCCGGTTTTCTGAAGTGCTACATTCACCTTCTGACGTACATGCAATAAACTCATCACTTGTGCAAAGCGAGGACTGACATGTACTACAATTCCTACCGCGCTTCCATCGGAATTCAGAACAGACATATTCTCTGTAATTCCATGAAGTGAACCTCGATCCAATTGGATATAATTTTTTTCACTGTTCGTAGAATTAAAAACCACACTGGCAGGTCTAAAATAATAGCGTCGAAATTGACGCGTAGAGTCAATTAACAACGTATCGGTTACCAATTGCCAAGTGGTATCAGGTCTAGCTAGTTGCTGCGATAATAAATTTAATAAGGAATCATTGACACGGTGTAAACGGCGATTTTCTTCACCCTGTAAGAAAAAGTTTTCAAAATTTTTATACCGCTTATTGACCTCGCCAGTTAATTCATTGGCCGTTTGTAAAAACTGAGCCTGATGAAATTGGTTAAAGCTGTACAAAAACCATAGCGATACAATCTGTAAAAACAGAAAGGTAAAAAAAGTGAGATAGCGACGAATAAATAGGATGACGTTACGCAACGTAGTTCCGTTTTAATTGCATCCTTTAACGCATAATAAATGGATACCGATCATAATTTTTCAATCCAATTCCAGTTCCCCGCACTACACTTTTTAATGGATCGTCTGCAATATGAACTGGCAGTTTAATCTTACTACTCAATCGGCGATCCAATCCACGTAGCAAGGCTCCTCCACCTGTGATATATAAACCACGACGATAAATATCGGCAGCTAATTCTGGCGGTGTTTGCTCGAGTGCTTTCAAAATAGCCTCTTCAATTTTAAAGATGCTTTTATCAAGTGCCTCTGCAATTTCCTGATAGCTCACCATAATTTGCTTGGGGATACCCGTAACTAGGTCACGACCATTCACTGCAAAATCATCCGGAGGATTGTCAATATCCTTTAAGGCAGCACCCACTTGTATTTTAATTTGCTCGGCCGTGCGCTCTCCGATCAACAAGGAATGATAACGACGCAATGCTTCCATGATATCAGCGGTAAATTCATCACCTGCAATACGAATGGATTGATCACACACAATTCCAGCCAATGCAATGACCGTGATGCCGGTTGTACCGCCACCAATATCAATGATCATATTACCAACGGGTTCTTCCACATCAATACCAATTCCCAAGGCAGCGGCCATAGGTTCGTGAATCAAATACACTTCTTTGGCGCCCGCTTGTTCTGCACTGTCTCTAACCGCACGCTTCTCTACTTCAGTAATAGAGGAAGGGATACAAATCATCATTCGCCAACTGGGAGGAAATAGAGGACGTTTGGGATATACCAACTTAATCATCTCGCGGATCATTAATTCCGCAGCGTTAAAATCTGCAATTACACCATCACGCAATGGACGAACCGTACGTATACTCTCGTGGGTTTTTTCATGCATCATCAAAGCCTTCTTTCCCACAGCTAATACTTCCTTTGGATTATTTCTATTTAAGGCAACAATGCTAGGCTCATTCACCACTACTTCATCGTTGTGAATAATGAGCGTGTTAGCTGTGCCCAAGTCAATTGCAATCTCTTGCGTAAACCAATTAAAAAGTCCCATATTCTATCGCACCTTTTGTAGTGGAACAAAGGTGCGGGAAATTGAGAACTTCTCAAAGCCGTTTCAGTGTAACTTCAGGTATGCGGATATTGACCCGAACCGTTTGGATCTTATCGCTGGTTAGCCTGGTTGCCGATGTGGCCAGCGAGATGCTGTATCCGGTAATACCTGTTTACCTGAAACAAATAGGATTTAGCGTGTTGCTGATTGGCACGTTGGAAGGCGTAGTCAATTTCATGGCGGGAATCAGCAAGGGCAGTTTTGGTGCCTGGAGCGACCGAAAAGGAGTCCGTCTTCCCTTTGTCCAGTGGGGTTATTTACTAAGCGCCCTCTCAAAACCGCTTTTGGGTCTAACAAGCAGTGTCATTGGAGTATTTTTAGTACGAACTACGGACCGTTTGGGCAAAGGTGTACGTACGGCAGCCCGGGATGCGATGCTGGCTATGGAAGCAAGCCCTGAAAACAGAGGGCAGGTTTTTGGATTTCATCGTGGCATGGATACTTTTGGAGCAGCCTTGGGCCCATTATTGGCACTAGTATTTCTTTATGCCTATCCCGGAGAATACAAAACGCTATTTCTACTTGCCTTCATTCCCGGCATACTCTCCGTGCTCATGACCTTTTTGATCCGTGAGAAAAAATTTCCCCCGTTGGTTACCCTAAAAAAGGGGTTCTTCTCCTACTTCCATTATTGGAAAAGAGCCACGCCTAATTTTCAAAAAGTAATGCCTGGCTTTTGGATCTTTTTGCTGTTCAATAGTGCCGATTTCTTCCTAATTCTTTTTACCAGAACCCTGCTGGAAGGACAGCAATTTTCCTGGGGACAAATCAAACTCGATGCAGACACGGCAACCATTGCAGTTTATATTTTTTACAACCTGATCTATGCAAGCAGCGCCCCTTTCCTGGGTTCGCTTGCCGATAAAATGGGATTCAAACCTGTTTTAATTGGAGGCTTCCTATTGTTTGCCAGTGTTTATGCAGGTTTTGCAACTAATCCAGGGATCAAGGGATTAATTTTTCTTTTTGGATGCTATGGTCTTTATGCCGGAGCTACCGAAGGGGTAATCAAAGCATGGGTCAGCAATCA
Source organism: Bacteroidota bacterium (assembly GCA_014190475.1). Lineage (GTDB taxonomy): Bacteria > Bacteroidota > Bacteroidia > Chitinophagales > Chitinophagaceae > JJ008. Next base: position 22,236 of record BJGL01000003.1, on the reverse strand, counting down.
GTCTGCCCCTGAGGAAAGAGGCACTGCATTGGGGTTCTTTAGCTCCTGTGAAAGTATTGGAGCATTGGTAGCGAGTATACTGGCAGGATTTATTTGGACCAACTGGGGTGCCGCTGCTACATTCATTACTACAGCAATTGCAGCAACATTGGCTGCAATTTGGTTAGGGGTTCATTTGAACTCAAACCCAATATCGCGTCGGTAGTACTTACCTTCAAACTGAATGGAGTCCTGAATAGTCCGAGCCGCTGCAGCAGCTTCCGACACAGTGTTACCAAAAGCTGTAACAGCTAAAACACGACCTCCGCTGGTGATAATATCATCCCCTTTTTGCTGTGTACCCATATGAAACACCAATGAAGAATCCGGTAATTGATCCAGTCCCTGAATGACAAATCCTTTTCTATACTCCTCGGGATATCCTCCGCTCACGGCCACTACGGTACAGGCGGTTCTTGGATCAGTTTTAATAGTTTGAGTCTTCAATTCTCCAGCAGCGGCGGCGGCTAGTAACTCAACTAAATCAGTTTGAAGACGAGGCATCACCACTTCTGTCTCAGGATCCCCCATTCTACAATTATATTCGATCACAAAGGGTTCGCCCTTCACGATCATAAAACCGATAAAAATAAAACCACAGTAAGGAATGCCATCTTGTTGTAATCCCTGAATGGTAGGTGCTACCACGCGTGTTTTTATTTTTTCCCAAAGCACTGCATCTACAAAGGGTACGGGACTTACTGCACCCATTCCCCCTGTATTTAGACCAGTATCCCCCTCTCCGATTCGCTTGTAATCTTTGGCCTCTGGTAATAACACATAGTTTTTCCCATCTGTCAACACAAACACAGAGATCTCGATGCCTTGTAAAAATTCTTCTACGACCACTTTCTTTCCAGCTTCTCCGAATTTGGCGGACTGAATCATTTCTTCAAAACCTTGTATTGCCTCTTGATGGGTAGAACAAATTAATACGCCTTTACCCGCAGCCAACCCATCTGCCTTTAAAACAATAGGCAAAGGATGGGCTTGCAAATAAGTCAACCCCTCCTGGTAATTTTCTTTGGTAAACTCACGGTAAGAAGCAGTAGGTATACCGTGGCGCTGTAAGAAAGCTTTTGCAAAAGCTTTACTTCCTTCCAGTGCGGCTCCCTGTTGTCCGGGACCAATAATGGATAAGGACTTGAGCAATGGTTCTTCCCGCAAATATTCTACCAGCCCTTTTACTAATGGCTCCTCAGGACCAACTACCACCATATCAATAGCTTGCTCTATACAGCAAGTTCGAATAGCATCAAAATCAGTAACTCCAAACGGCAAATGCTGCCCTAACCCTTTTGTACCCGCATTACCTGGTGCTATAAATAACGCCTTACAAAGGGGGCTTTGGGTAATTTTCCAAGCAAATGCATGTTCTCTTCCTCCGGAACCCAATAATAGTATTCTCATGATAAAAGGCAGAAAAGTTAGTTGCGAAAGTAATTAGCCTACGGGTAATTGAGGGTTAGATAATAATCTTTATTTTCAGTCACTTAAACAAGCAAGCCCTATGTCTGCCAACACTACCCCTACGGGCCATCCAAAAGGATTGGCTGTATTGTTTGCCACCGAAATGTGGGAACGATTCAACTACTATGGAATGAGAGCTATCCTGGTTCTCTTTTTGACAAAAGCACTATTAGTTGACAAAGCATTTGCCTCTAACCTTTACGGTAGCTATACCAGCTTGGTTTACCTGACTCCCTTGCTGGGCGGTTATATCGCGGACCGTTACTGGGGTAATCAACGCTCCATTATAATTGGTGGACTGCTCATGGCTTTGGGTGAATTTGTACTTTTTTTCTGCGCCTCCATTTATCAAAGCTCTGCTGATCTGTCTACTATCTTATTTTTTACAGGACTGGGGCTAATGATTACGGGTAATGGCTTTTTCAAACCCAATATCTCTGCGCTGGTTGGTCAACTCTATCCAAAAGGAGATCGCAGAACTGATTCCGCCTATACTATTTTTTATATGGGAATCAATGTGGGCGGAGCGTTAGGTCCGATTATTTGTGGTCTGGTAGGTGATACCGGCAACCCTGAAGATTTCAAATGGGCCTTCCTTGCCGGAGGAATTGCAATGTTGATCAGCGTGGTGGTCCAGCTTGTTTTTCATAAAAAATATGTGTTGGACCCAGATAAAAATATATTGGGTCTTACGCCTGCCAATGCACCAACTGCATGGACTCGCCCTTTAAATATGTTGGCCGGCTTAACCTTGTTATCAGCCATCATGATTACAGCACTCTATATTGATACACGCGTGGTGGATTATCTCACCTATGTGCTGGTAGCCTCGCCAATATTGATTGGCTTTATAATTTTTTCAGACAAGACCTTGAGCACAATCGAAAAACAACGCGTTGCTGTGATCTTCAGTGTTTCCTTCTTTGTGGTATTTTTCTGGAGTGCTTTTGAACAAGCAGGTGCTTCCCTTACTTTTTTTGCAGAAGAACAAACCCAGCGTGATCTGGGTTTCTTTACAGTACCCTCTAGTTTTTTTGCCTCACTGAACTCAATTTATGTAGTGCTTTTTGCACCTGTATTTGCGTGGTTATGGTTAAAATTGGGAAAACGTGAACCTTCCTCTCCTACCAAAATGTCGCTGGGACTCTTTTTACTTTCACTGGGCTACTTATGGATCGCTTTTGGTGTGAAAGATGTGGCCGTAGGAACAAAAGTGAGTATGATCTGGTTGTTAGGGATGTACGCCTTGCATACTTGGGGCGAACTCTGTTTATCTCCCATCGGACTTTCTCTGGTTAATAAATTAGCCCCTATCAAATTTGCTTCCTTGTTGATGGCGGTTTGGTTTTTAGCCAGTGCAGCCGCCAACAAATTAGCGGGTGTGCTCAGCGCCTTATACCCCGATGGAAAAACCACTACATTCATGGGTTATGAGATGAATAATTTGTACGACTTCTTTATTTTGTTTGTGGTGATGTCAGGTATTGCTGCTGGTATGTTATTAATACTGACTCGCAAACTTCAAAAACTGATGAATAACTAATGAACTTTTCCTTTCGTTCTCACAAAAACTAATATATGGCTGATCAATCCTTCAAACCCTTTGTTTCGCCAGAAACAAAAATGGCAGAGTTCACCTTAAAATCCATTTTAACAGGTGCTGCTTTTGGAATTATTTTCGGAGCCTCTACCGTTTATCTGGCACTTAAAGCCGGATTAACAGTTTCTGCATCTATTCCTATTGCTGTATTGGCTATTACATTGGGAAGGAAATTTTTGAAGACTACAATTCTTGAAAATAATATCATTCAAACCACGGGATCCGCAGGAGAGAGTATTGCCGCAGGGGTTGTGTTTACATTACCTGGTTTTTTATTTTTAAGTGAAGCAGGCAGCGCTAACTTCTTCAACTATTTCACTATTCTCACCTTGGCTATCATTGGTGGAATGTTAGGCACCATGATGATGATTCCGCTACGTCGTTCGCTGATTGTACAAGAACATAAAACCTTGCCCTATCCGGAAGGAACCGCTTGCGCCTCGGTTTTAAAAGCAGGAGAGAAAGGAGGAGATTTTGCACGCACCGCATTTTTGGGACTGGGTGTTGCCTTTGGCTACGCACTCTTGCAGAAAATTTTTCATGTGATTGCAGAAGCGCCTTCATTCATGACCAAGCAAACACAGAAGTTTTTTCCCTCTGCCAAAGTGAGTGGCGAAATCACACCTGAATATCTTGGAGTCGGTTACATTATCGGACCCAAAATCGCTGGCGTATTAGTAGCAGGTGGTGTCCTTAGTTGGTTTGTATTTACTCCCTTACTGGCCAGTTTACTCAATGATAACGGAATAATTATTGCCGCACAGTTGGTCAAGCTTGGTTACCTCAAGGATGTAGCTGTTGCAGGAGGACCGGGTGGTTGGGATCCTGCAACCGGACAATTTGCAGATTGGTCTACGGCTATTTATCGCGCCTACATTCGACAGATCGGTGCAGGTGCGGTAGCAGCAGGCGGATTTATTACACTCATCAAAACAATACCAACTATTGTTTCTTCTTTTAAAGGAAGCATTGGCTCACTCAAACAATCCAGTGGTGTAGCTACAACTACAGCGCGCACTGAACAAGACCTCTCCATTAAAGTAGTGGGAATTGGTAGTTTGATTCTCATTGCCATTATTGCTTTAATGCCCAACACACTGATTCCGGGTGCCAATGTGGGGAGCAAATTATTACTGGGTTTACTGGTGATTATTTTTGGAGCCTTTTTTGTGACCGTTTCCTCTCGAATTGTAGGACTGATTGGTTCGTCCAATAATCCTATTTCCGGTATGACCATTGCAACCCTAATGGGAACCTGTTTGATTTTTATTGCCGTAAAATGGACCGGTCATTTTTATGAGCCTATGGCATTAGTAGTGGGTGGGATGATTTGTATTGCTGCAGCTAATGCGGGTGCTACTTCACAGGATTTGAAAACGGGATATATCGTGGGAGCCACCCCCAAGTATCAACAGCTGTCCTTGTTCATTGGTGCCATTGTTTCTTCCATTGCCATTGGCGCCACTATAAAAGTACTGGATCAGCCTACAGCAGAAATGGCCGCACAGGGAATTCAGCATGCCATCGGAACCGATAAATATCCTGCACCGCAAGGAACTTTGATGGCAACATTGATCAAAGGAATTTTATCCTTCAACCTCGACTGGCAATTTGTATTAGTAGGCGTATTCATTGCTATTGTAATGGAACTCTGCGGTATTAAAGCACTCAGCTTTGCCATTGGAATTTACTTACCGCTCTCCACCACCTTCCCCATCTTTATCGGTGGTGCTGTGCGTGGATTGGTTGAATGGCGGCATAAGCAAAAGAATATTGTAGTAAGTGCAGAGGAAGAAGACCTAGGTAAAGGAAATTTATTTGCAACAGGGCTGGTGGCAGGCGGTGCCTTAGCCGGTGTATTGGTAGCTATCCTGTCTTCGATGGATAGCGTGAGCACCACACTGGGAAATTGGAATGCAGAACACGGCCTAACTGAACAGCTAGGAGGCGAAGGATATAAATGGCTAGGGGTTGGCTTTTTTGCCTTGATGGCATTAGTCCTCTACCGAATTGCCATGCAACCCAACAAGAAATAAAAAAGGCTTGTAATTTTATAGCATGCACCATCGTATCAAAGCCTTAAAATACCTGACTCCTTTTATCTTTTTTATTGGAGCTAGTATTTCCTTCCAAACAACCGGGTGGATGGTTTGGATCAATATGATCATTGCCTGGATCCTAGTGCCGGTTTTAGAATTAGTATTTAAACCCAACACCACCAATTTAGAAACGGCCGAAGAGGAATTAGTACGAAAGGATTCTTTTTACGATTGGATTTTACACCTGGTAGTGCCTTTACAATATACGTTGCTCTATATGTTTCTGGTGTCCATGCAAGATCCTACACTCGATACCTGGGATCGTGTGGGAAGAATCACCGTGATGGGTATTCTTTGTGGCAGCTTTGGCATCAATGTGGCGCATGAATTAGGACATCGGGTGAACAGAACTGAACAAACAATGGCAAAATTCTTGCTATTGACTTCGCTGTATATGCACTTTTTTACTGAGCATAATAAAGGACATCACAAACGTGTGGCTACGCACGAAGACCCCAGCAGCGCTCGCAAAGGAGAATGGGTATATCTGTTTTATTTCAGAACCATTTTCATGGGATACGTCAGTGCCTGGGAAATTGCCAATGATGAATCGCGTAAAAAAAATGGAACTGCATTTTCCTGGAAAAACGAAATGATCCAATTTCAATTGATCCAAGGAGCATTTTTGTTTTTAATCTATTGGTTCTTTGGATTTTTTGTGTTGACCTGCTTTTTAGGTGCCGCCTTGATGGGCATTTTATTATTGGAAACAGTCAATTACATTGAGCACTATGGTTTGCAACGGGAGCAATTGGAAAATGGACGATACGAACGCGCCATGCCGGCTCACTCCTGGAACAGTAATCACGTAGTGGGTCGATTAATGTTGTTTGAACTTAGTCGTCATTCCGATCATCACTATCTGGCGAGTCGTAAATATCAAGTATTACGCCATCACGATAATGCACCACAGATGCCCACGGGCTATCCGGGTATGATGTTGCTTTCCCTGGTTCCACCGCTATGGTTTGCCATTATGAACCGACGCATTGAAAAGCAGTTTGCTAAAATAGAGGCTTAGCTGATTTTGTTCGTCCCCATGTAAGTGTGTAAACAAGCCGGCAACACTATTCCATCTGCCTGCTGATTATTTTCTAACAAAGAAGCCATGATGCGTGGCAAAGCCAGCGAACTTCCATTGAGGGTATGGGCTAACTGTGTTTTCCCTTTTTCATCTTTAAAACGAAGTTTTAATCGATTAGCCTGGAAAGACTCAAAGTTGCTGACCGAGCTTACCTCCAACCATTTTTGTTGTGCGGCACTGTACACCTCAAAATCATAGGTGAGTGCTGAAGCAAAACTCATATCCCCTCCACACAATCTTAAAATCCGGTAAGGCAATTCTAAGGATTGTAATAACTGTTCTACATGCGCGACCATTTCTTCTAACACTGCGTAACTTTTTTCGGGCTCTACAATTTGAACGATCTCAACTTTATCAAATTGGTGAACTCGGTTTAAGCCACGTACGTCTGCACCAAAGCTGCCCGCTTCTCTTCGAAAACAAGCGGAAAAGGCGGTCATCCGAATAGGAAGTGAAGCAAATGGAACAATTTCGTCACGATAAATATTGGTAACAGGAACTTCAGAAGTTGGAATCAAGTATAAATTATCTAAGGGCATATGATACATCTGCCCTTCCTTATCTGGAAGCTGACCTGTTCCATAGGCAGAAGCTTCGTTGACCAGCAAGGGTGGTAAGTACTCCGTATAACCTGCCGCCGTATTGAAATCCAAAAAATATTGAATCAGGGCTCGCTGCAATTTTGCTCCCTTCCCTTTGTATAGCGGAAAACCACTTCCTGTAATTTTTGCACCCGTTTCAAAATCTACCAATTGATACTTTTTGATCAAGTCCCAATGCGGCACTGCATCGGCTGTCAAGCTTGGTTTATTTCCTCCTTCGCGAATTACCACATTATCAGCAGCTGCTTTTCCAACGGGGACCTCTGCAGCAGGTAGGTTGGGTAAACGCACTAATTCCTGATGCAATTCCTGCTCGCGGCTTGCCAATTGTTCTGCCAAGGGCTGTAAGGCCGCTTTGAAACTTGCAACTTCTTGTTTTTTTTGTTCGGCCTCCTCTTTTTGCCCCTTTCCCATTAATAGACCAATTTCCTTGGAGGCACTATTAATTTTTGCTTGCAGGTTATCCGACTCCAATTGCAGCTTTTTACGTTGGTCATCCAGACCAATAATTACATCCACCAGCTCGGGTTGCCCAAAATATTTTTTGAGCAGACCGGCTTTTACTGCATCGGGGTTTTGTCGAATCTGCTGAAGCGTGAGCATGAAAACAATTTGCGCAAAGATAATTGTTGCCTCAACGTCAACGCCAGTTGGGATGCCCCCTTACTTATCTTTGTTCTATGCAGGCAACAGACGACTTACAATCCAGGTGGTGGCAGTTGGAGAGCAAATTGGTAGAGCGGTTTGGTAAAAAGCCAGACTTGGAGACTATTCTATTCCTGGTTGGCGTTCAGGAATTTGGCGATATCCGTGAAAAGTTCACCAAAGAACAAAAACAAGACCTGATGCATATTGCGGTCTGCCAATTATTGTCAGAGAGTGGTTATTACGAACTGGAGAGAGTGGATGAAGACGGTTGGCCACACTTTAAACAATTAAAGGCCTTGCCGGCGTTGAATATGATTGAGCAGGAAAATTTTATAAAAGACCATGTACTTCTCTATTTTGAAAAAAAAGAATTTTAAACTATGAAAAATATCTTCCTACTGCTACTCACTTGCTCAATGACCTTGCATGCCGTAGCGCAAAAAGACAGTACCGTTACTAAAAGAGATCGAAAAAAAGATGTGCTACTAGAAACGGCGATGGGCAATATTTGGGTTCGTCTTTCTGATTCAACTCCCTTGCACCGGGATAATTTTTTAAAGTTGGTAAAAATGCATTACTACGATGGGATCCTATTTCATCGGGTAATACAAAATTTTATGATCCAGTCCGGTGATCCGGATAGCCGGGGCGCTGCGCCCGGTGCTCCCCTTGGAGAAGGTGGGCCCAATTATGTAGTACCAGCAGAATTTCGTCCTACCCTTTTTCATAAAAAAGGAGTGATTGCAGCAGCAAGAGATAATAATCCTACTAAAGCCAGCAGTGCCAGTCAATTTTATTTAACACAAGGAAAAGTTTTCACAGAAGCAGGGCTTGACTCTGTTGAGACCTACCGATTAAAAAGAAAAATTCCTGCCGACCAGCGAAAAGTGTATACCACTTTGGGTGGTGTTCCTCACTTGGACCAGAATTATACCGTTTTCGGTGAGATTGTAAAGGGATTGGAAGTGGTCGATAAAATCGCAGCCGTTCCCACCAGCAAGGGCAAGGACAAAGACCGTCCATTACAAGACGTGCCCATCATAAAAGCCAAATTGGTAAAACGAAAGAAACACTAAAAAGATATCCTGCATTATTAGTAGGTTTGTGCTCCCAAAAATCATCCTATGAGTTACCCCTCTAATCTCCGCTATACGAAAGAACACGAATGGATCAGCCTGGATGGCAATGTTGCCACCATTGGTATCACCGAGTATGCTCAACGTGAGTTAGGTGATATTGTATTTGTGGAAGTAGATACTATCGGTAAAAACCTGGAAGCGGGTGCTGTTTTTGGCACCGTTGAAGCTGTTAAAACCGTTTCTGATCTTTTCTTGCCCGTTAGCGGAACAATCAATGAATTAAATGCTGCACTAAGTGGTGCTCCAGAATTAGTCAATAGCGACCCTTACGGCGAGGGATGGATGATTAAAATGACCGTAAATAATCCTGCTGATGTAGAAGCCCTACTTGATGCAGCTGGTTACGAGTCCCTGGTTGGATAATCTACCGCTTTGAAAAGACTGATCATTTCATTTTCGCTGAGCCTCAGCTGGCTCTTCCTGACAACCTATCTGCTGGTGATGCCATCGGATGGGAAAGGAGGTAAGTTAATGCGTTGGATTCAGACGCTTGGCCTTGAAGAATACGTAAAGGATTTAGAAGCCGATAAGATAGTTCACGTTGGACTTTTTTTTGTACTGGTTGCCCTTTGGTGTTGGGCAATAGCGGAGTTAAAAATTTCTTATCTCAGTAAGTTTTTATCCTTCATCATTGTAGCACAAACCTGGTTTTTCTACGGAATTGCCATGGAGTTTGTACAGGAGTATTTGCAAAATGGAAGATCTTATGATGTCAAGGATATGATCGCCGACGGTATTGGATGTGGCTTGGCTTTATTAGCGTCCTTGCCCTTTATTCGTCGTAAACAAACGGCAGACCCCCTGTAAAAAAAGAGACCCCTGTGGAAACAGGGGTCGCAACCAAAACTAACTGCTTATGAGAAAATGAACGTTATTTATCGCGTTCACTCTTATAACGTGAATTTACGATGGGGGTTGCGGGTTCGGTGTTAAAGAAAAGAGAACTTATTGCTGACGGGTCAATTTCTCGGCGTTCTCTGCAAATTGTAATGCTTCGATTAGCTCCTGAATATCCCCGTTAAGAACTGCATCCAAATTGTAAAGTGTAAGGCCAATCCGATGATCGGTAACGCGGCCTTGCGGAAAGTTATAGGTTCGAATTTTTGCACTACGATCTCCCGTGCTAACCAAGCTTTTACGATGACGGGAAATCTCTTCTTCTTGCTTACGAACCTGTTCTTCATAAAGCTTTGTTCTTAGCATCTGCATCGCTTTTTCCCGGTTGCCTAACTGCGAACGTTCTGTTTGGCAAACCACAACTGTTCCCGTAGGAATATGGGTTAACATTACTTTAGTTTCTACCTTGTTAACGTTTTGTCCTCCTGCTCCCCCGCTTCGAGCCGTTTCCATTTTAACATCTGCCGGATTCAATTCAAAGTCAACCTCCTCTGCTTCAGGCATCACCGCTACGGTTGCCGCTGAAGTATGCACACGTCCGCTTGCCTCTGTATCAGGGACCCGTTGAACACGGTGTACGCCACTTTCAAATTTCATGACTCCATATACGTCCTCACCCACCACTTCCAATTGAACCTCCTTGTATCCTCCCACGGTGCCTTCGTTTTCACTTAGTACAGCCGTTTTCCAGCCCCTACGGTCGCAATAACGCATGTACATACGTAACAAGTCCCCGGCAAACAAACTGGCCTCATCTCCTCCGGTACCAGCCCTGATTTCAAGAATGGCGTTCTTTTCGTCCTGAGGATCCTTGGGAATTAATAATTGACGAATTTCTGCCTCCAGTTGTTCCTTCCGTGTTTCCAAACCTGGGGCCTCTTCCTTGGCCAATTCCCGTAATTCCTCGTCAGAGCCTGCTAAAGCCTCTTTGTTAAAGTCTATATCATCCAACACACGCTTGTAGGATAGGTAGGCGTTCACAATTTTTTCCAGACTACGGTATTCTTTGCTGGTCTCTGCAAACTTTTTGTTGTTCCCTACAATCTCAGGATTGGTCAGAGCTACGCCCAATTGATCAAAACGGGCTTTTATGGCTTCGAGACGGTCTAGCATAGTTATTAGGAGCGCAAAAGTAATAAGAATAAATTTGGACCATGGCCTTTTACAAATTCAAAGCTTCCCGCCTGTTTGATGGCACAAAGTTTATTGAGAACAGTGTTTTAATTACGCAACAGGATGGAACGATTGAAGCTATTGTTCCTGAAGAGGAAGCCGGAGAAGATATTAGGAACCTGAATGGAATTTTAATGCCTGGTCTGATCAATTGTCACTGCCATCTAGAATTAAGCCATTTGAAAGATGTAATTCCTCCGCATACTGGATTGATCGAGTTTCTTTGCTCGGTTGTAACAAAAAGAGGATTTGATCCTGCCATCATTCAAGCTTGTATTGATGCAGCTGAAAAAGAAATGTGGGACAATGGCATTGTAGCAGTAGGTGATATAGGAAATACAGCCGATACGGCCGCTACTAAAGCAAACAGTAAAATTTATTGGCAAAACTTTGTAGAAGTGCTCAGCTTCACCGATCAAAAAGCTACAGAACATTTCGAGCACTATCAACAACAACAAGCACTTCTTCAAAAAGCTTTAGAACGCCGTACTACCCCCAGCAGAACCACCTTAGTTCCCCATGCTCCGTATAGCATCTCCCCCAAAACATTTGAGCTGATCAATCAACATACGGCTGGAGAAATTATTTCTATTCACAACCAAGAACATCCCGCAGAAAATGAACTCTACCAAACAGGTGGCGGAGACTATTTACGTTTATTCAAGATTTTTGGAATTGAATCCTCTCCCTTCCCCATCACGGGACAGAACAGTATACAATCTGTATTACCCTATTTCAATCAAGGACAAACTATCTTCTTAATACATAATACTTGCATGACGGATGCAGATATTACCTGGGCTAATACCTGGGCTGCAGCCAATAACATCCGATTAGTTTATTGTCTTTGCATCAATGCAAACTTGTATATCGAGAATAAAGTACCGCCGGTAGAATTGTTGCAAGCTCACGGATGTGAAATTGTGTTAGGCACAGATAGCTATAGTAGTAATTGGGAATTGAGTATTGCCAAGGAAATACAATCGATATGCCAGCATTTTCCAAACCTGCCACTTGAAAAAGTTTTACAATGGGCTTCCTCGGCAGGCGCCCGAGCCCTTCAATGGGATAACCAATTAGGAACCTTTTCAAAAGGAAAACAGCCAGGTATTACTTTAATAGATCTTGCAGCAGGCGTTTCCAGCCGTGTGGCTTAGCTTATTGCAAAACAGCGGATAATACGGGTAAAGATTTCAAAGGACGAAAGTCCTGCACATGATTTAAGAAATAGTATTCCATATGCTGCAATAGCTGACGACGCATTTCCTGATTCATTTTTATCTCCTCCAACTCCACCGGTTGTCTTGTTTTTAAGAGCTCAGCGCAAATACTTGCCTTTTTGCCATCCAAATAATTCTCATGTAAGGGAGGAGCAGTGGTAATCATCGAGTCAATCAAATCAAAATAAATTGGCCCCTCCTGAGTTTCGACAATTCGTGGAGAAACGCCAAAGAAATGAGTGAGGTGCAAGGCAAAAAACAGGGAGAGATTGGCAGTTACAGCTGGCGTGGCTTGATCCAAGTGAAGTAAACAGTCTTCAGTGAACTGAAATAAGGGATGATTTTCCTCCGGCTGTTTTAAACTATGTGTCAGCAACTCCACCATAAACAACGCCACTGCATTTTTCGTGACATCTTGAAAAATATGCGCATACAAATGGCCCCATTGAAATTCTCGAATACGGTTTAGTGAGCGCCCCTCCTGGTGATATACGACCAAATCCAATAAAGCCGCTGGCTGAAATAAATTAGCCTTCCCGCTACTCCTACCCGTTGCTGTTCGTACTCCATTTACCAGATAGGATTGCAGCCCAAATAATTCGGTATAGACAGTTACAATCAGGGAGGTTTCCCCATATTTAACCGTTCTAAGTACGATTCCTCTGGTTTTAAATAGCTTCGCCGACATGTTACTTAAGAAGCAAACCTATTAAATCGAACCCGATCAAATTTGCTTTTCTTTGCACGGGACAAAATTTCCAATTATGTGGCAACGGCTGGGACAGTTTATTTTAAAATACCGACTCCCCCTCCTGATCATTTTAGTAGTGATTACAGGAGGCATGGGCTATATGGCAAGTAAGGTTGAACTCAGTTACGAGTTCACCCGTGCTATTCCGCTGGATAACCCCAAATACAAATCCTATCAAGCCTTTCGTGAAAAATTTGGAGAGGACGGAAATTTACTGGTCATCGGTATTCAAACTGATCAGCTTTTTAAGGCAGGCACTTTTCAATCCTATGTTCAATTACAAGAGGAATTAAAGAAAGTAAACGGCGTCGAGGATATTCTTTCTGTTCCAGCTGCAGTGGAATTAATAAAAGACTCTGCAACGGAGCGTTTGAAAGTGGTGCCCTTATTTGACACACAAAATTTTTCACAGGAAAAGATCGATAGCAGTGTACTGCGCTTTCGTAACCTTCCCTTTTATCAAGGGCTGTTATATAACCCTGAAACCAATGCCTACCTCATGGGACTTCGGATCAATAAGGATCTGATGAACTCTAAAAAACGAGTAGCGGTAGTGCAAAGCATTGAATCCATTACTAAAAACTTTGAAAACAAATCAGGGATTACCACGCATTTAAGTGGTCTGCCCTATATCCGGAGCAAAGTAGCCATCATGATTCAGGACGAAATGAAATTTTTCCTGATTGCCTCCGTAGTGTTATCTGCCTTGATCCTTTTACTTTTTTTCCGCTCCGTAAGCGCCATGTTACTGTCTATTGCGGTGGTTGGGATCGGGGTTATTTGGAGTGTGGGAACTCTTGAATTATTTGGATTTAAAATCAGTTTACTTACAGCCCTAATTCCCCCGTTGGTAGTAGTAATAGGAATTCCAAACTGTATTTATTTCCTGAACAAATTTCACGTTGCCTGGAATCAAACGGGCGATAAAAATCGTGCGCTGGTAACTATGGTTGACAAAATGGGCGTAGTAACCCTGTTTTGTAATGTTTCTGCTGCCATCGGATTTGCCGTGTTTGCCCTAACTAGTAGTCAGATCTTAAAAGAGTTTGGATTAGTAGCCGGTATCAATATCATGGCTTTGTTCTTTATCTCGTTGCTCTTCATTCCAGCCATACTCAGCTACCTGCCTCCTCCCAAAACAAGACATACTCGCTATCTCGATAATCCACGATTAAATCGCTGGTTGGCAAGAATGGAAAAGTGGTCCCTGAATCATCGGAATCTGATCTATGGGATTACAGCAGTTTGTATTGCGGGTGCAATTGCAGGATTATTTAGACTGAAGAGTGAAGCCTTTATTGTAGACGACTTACCAAAATCCAATACAGTTTATACAGATCTCAAATTTTTTGAAACGCATTTCAAAGGCGTCATGCCACTAGAAATTGTGATCGATACCAAAAAGAAACAAGGCGTTACTCGTAATCTGCGCAATCTGGAAAGTATTGATTCACTATCCAAGTATCTTACCGCTATACCTGGCATTGCACGTCCATTGAGTGTGGCAGAGGGATTAAAGTTTGCCAGACAAGCCTTCTTTGACGGTGATCCTGCCAGCTACACCCTACCCAATAGTTACGACTTACCGGCACTGGCGCAATACCTCAGTTTTAAAGACACCACCGCACAAAAAAACTCACTCGGTAAACTAGTGGGTTCTTTCATGGACCAAAACAAACAACAGGCACGAATCAGCGTGAACATGGCGGATATTGGAAGCTATCGCTTACCAGGCTTGTTAGATAGTATTCAGCAAAAAGCAGATTCTATTTTTAATGAGGGGCAGGAAAAAAAGTTAGACATTGAATTAACTGGAACCAGCGTAACCTTTTTAGAGGGAAGTCGTTTTATTATCAATGGACTGAAGGAAAGTATTTTTTGGGCATTCCTGCTCATTAGTCTTTGTATGTTATATCTGTTTCGTTCGGCACGTATCCTCTTATGCTCACTCATTCCCAATATCATCCCGTTGATTATTACAGCAGGTGTTATGGGGTGGACGGGTGTGCCACTCAAACCTTCTACCGTTCTGGTGTTTAGTGTAGCATTAGGAATAGCCATTGATGTAACCATTCGTTTTTTGGTAAACTATAAACAAGAATTACCCCACCATCAAAACGATGTGAGAAGCACGGTTATACAAACCATTTACAGTACCGGTATCAGTATTATTTATACCTCACTGGTATTGATTGCCGGGTTTGTCATTTTCTGTTTCAGTGAATTTGGGGGCACCAAGGCATTAGGTTGGTTAACTTCTTTAACACTGGTAACAGCAACACTTACTAATCTTATTCTTTTACCCGCATTACTCCTCACATTAGGCACCAAGAAGAAGTCCTGATCCGAGTATCTTTGCCAGGTATAAATTACATCCGTGGAAAAATCCAATTTTGTTGACCAAATCAGAATCTTTTGCCGCAGTGGCCACGGGGGTGCCGGTAATAAACACTTCATGCGTAATAAATTCACTGCTATGGGAGGACCCGATGGCGGTGATGGCGGAAGAGGGGCTCATATTATCTTAAAGGGTAATCGAAATCTTTGGACACTTTTACACCTGCGCTATTATAAAAATGTATTAGCAGAGGATGGAGAAAAAGGAGGTGCCAACAATTGCCATGGACGAGATGGAAAGGATATTATTATTGAAGTTCCCTTGGGCACTATTGCCAGAGACGAAGAAACAGGGAATCAAGAAGTAGAAATTTTAGAGGATGGTCAGGAAGTGATTTGGTTGCCGGGTGGTAAAGGCGGATTAGGAAATTCACATTTTGCTACGCCAACTAACCAGGCCCCCGAACATGCTCAACCAGGTTTGCCAGGAGTAGAAGGATGGAAAGTATTAGAATTAAAAGTATTGGCAGACGTTGGTCTGGTTGGTTTTCCAAACGCAGGAAAATCAACACTACTGTCAGTCATTACAGCGGCAAAACCAAAGATTGCTGATTATGCTTTTACTACCATCACCCCAAATCTGGGTATTGTAGATTATCGGGATGGACGCAGTTTTTGCATGGCCGATTTACCGGGTATCATTGAAGGTGCAGCTGAAGGCCGTGGTTTAGGTCATCGTTTTCTTCGTCATATCGAACGTAATGCCGCCTTACTTTTTTTAATCCCGGCCGATAGCAAAGACCATCGAAAGGAATTTGAGATTTTAGTGAATGAACTGGAACAATACAATCCTGAATTGTTGCACAAACAATTTCTGATTGCAATTAGTAAATCGGATATGTTAGATGACGAACTCAAAAGTGCAATCAGCAAGGAAATGCCCGAATCAGTACCGCTCTTGTTTATTTCGTCCGTAACCAACCAAGGACTCACCGCCTTGAAAGATAAATTATGGACACTATTGAACGAACCGATTAATCAAGAATGAAGCAATCCTGTTTTTTCTGTTCCCATGTAGTTGAACCCGTGCATGTACATGGCCATTATCAATGTCCCGTTTGTGGAACCAATATTATGCCTTGTTGTGATGGTGATAATTGTGACACCAATCTGTTGCTAAAAAAAGAATCAATAACTCCTACCGACCGTATCACAGGCAGCCTTGAGGAGTGAATTAGCATCGGGTGCATCCTGCCACTTTTCCCAGAACATCACACCCGCTGCAATATCTTTTGCCAACTTCGCTTTTCGTTTCACCGTGTACTGCCCGTTATAATAAATAGTATAGTTAGAAAAACTACCCGCACTCACCACAGCAGAATCTAGTTGTGGGTTTCCACCCTGAGAAAGTATATTTCGATAAGAGAGCACTGTATTTGTTTGCGTAATTCCGGACGGTCTGCCATAAGCAGGTACGCCCAACACTGCTTTTGACGCAGGCATTCCTCGGGTATTGATCCAATAATTCAAACAAAGATTGGCTAAGGCATAATCGCTATGATGGCGATAAGGAGTGGTGGTACTAAAATCGTCATAAGCCATAATATTAAAAAAGTCAACTACGGAAAATAATTCATTACGGATAGCATCCCGAATACCGCCAGCATATTTACCCGCGGTGATGGCACAGGATAAATAATAACGACCATCACGATGTAAAGAATCTGACAACTCCTTCATCAGTGCTGTAAAAGTTACATCTGTTCCATCAGACGTAGTAGGAAACTCCCAATCCATATCCACACCGTCCAATTGTTGCGTACGTACTACATTCATAATATCACGAATAAAATTGGTACGTCCCTGCGGACTGGAGGCCATATTTTTAAAATTGGTTTTGCCATCTCCTGCACCATCGTTTATACCCAATAAAATTTTTGCATTATTGGAGCGAGCTTTGGCAGCCACTGCCGCAAGGCTTGCCGTTGCAGTGCCGGGAGGAACCAAGCTGCCTGCAGCATTAACTTGATAGAAAGCATAGATCACCACATTGGTCATTCTGAATTTAACATCAGGTACATCAGCAATAGGTCTATAGTAGGGAAAATAGCCTACCACATGATAACCAAGTGAAGCAGGATTGCTGATTACAATGTAGGTGAAAGAACGAGCCGTAGGCGCACATCCCGAAGCAGGGCCTGTTGTATTGCGGGGCACTACATACCAGAAATAAGTAATATTAGGAGTCGAAGGAATTGTGACTGTATGCGTAGTACCTGTTACTGCATTTGCCACTAAAGTTGTAGGAGAAGGTGTGGTTCCCAGGTAAATATCATAACTGCTAGCTGTACTTACCGAGGACCAGGACAACTGTACACTTGTACCAGTTACAAAAGCACCATTGGCAGGAGCAAGCGCCGTAGCGCAACCCGGAACAGCGGGAGTGGGCGGTGGTGGAGTGCTGTCTTTTTTTCGGCAGGTACTAAAAAAAATAAGGGCGAACCCGATAATAAGCAATCGATTGATTCTCATAAGCACAGTTGGTACTCAAATTTATCGATAAATGGCAAAGGAGCAACAACTCGTTTTTCGTAGGTTTGTCCTCTAAATTTTGAATCCATGAGAAAACTATTTTTTGCTGCAGTATTGCTGATCAGCATGGCAAGTCGTGCAGTAGCTGACGAAGGAATGTGGCTACCCCTCTTGCTCGGCAAGCAAGTGTACGACGATATGGTCAAGAAAGGTCTTAAACTGACCAAAGAACAATTATATCAAATCAACAAACCCTCGCTGAAAGATGCGATCATCATTTTTGGGGGAGGATGCACGGGAGAAATTGTAAGCTCTAAGGGACTCATTTTTACCAACCACCATTGCGGCTACGATGCGATCGCCAGCGCCAGCAGTGTAGAGAAAAACTATTTGCGTGATGGGTTTTATGCAAAAACTACAGCCGAGGAAATTCAAACTTCACTTTCTGTACAATTTCTGCTTCGTATTGACGATGTAACCAAAGAAGTATTGGATTCCTTACAAGGACTCACTGGAACAGAGCGTTTACAAAAACAAGCGGCCGTATTAGCTGCGATCAATAAAAGATTGAGTAATGCCGCAGAGAGTATCGAAACCAGAGTAAGCTCACTCTTCAAGGGCAATCAGTTTCTGGCATTTGTATACCAGCGTTACTCCGATATCAGATTAGTAGGTACACCTCCGGAAAGCGTTGGAAAATTTGGTGGAGACACCGACAACTGGGAATGGCCTCGTCACACAGGAGACTTTTCCGTATTTCGTGTATACACGGATGCAACGGGTAAACCTGCAAAATATAACGCGGCTAATATTCCCTTAAAACCAAAATGGTACTTGCCCGTTTCATTAAAGCCACTGAAAGACGGTGACTTTGCCATGATCTGGGGTTATCCGGGAAGTACTAACCGATATGAAAGTAGCTATGGAATACGATTGGCTACTGATATCAACAATCCAACCCTGGTTAGTTTAAGAGATGTACGCTTGAAGTATATGTTTGAAGAAATGAAAAAAGATCCAGCCGTGAAATTACAGTTGGCTTCCTCCTACGCAGGTATTGCCAATTACTGGAAATTCTTTGATGGAGAAACCAAGCAATTATTGAAATACGATGTAGTAGGACAAAAAAAGAAAGACGAAGAGAAATTTAACCAATGGGCCAAGGGTAAACCAGCTTATGAAAATTTATTTGCTGACTGGGGCAAAGCTTATGATGCCTGGAGACCTTATGCCAAACATCAAATGTTTATGCGCGAAGGAATTTTAGGTTCCCCCTTGGTGTCTTTTGCAAGCTCCTTATTACAACTAGAGGCAGCGCTTACCCGCCCAGGCACTGCAGCAGCAGATGTTAGGAAGGCAGTTGAAGCAGCTGATCAAGGCAGAAAAGCTTTTCTAGAAAGTGAAAACAAAGTATCGGATCAAAAGATCCTGGGTGCTGTAACTAAAATGTATTTCCAGGAAATTGATAAGCAACAACATCCTGCCACCTTCTTCCCTACCCTAAAAAATCAATATGGTAGTCTAGAAGATGATGAAACCTACCGTCGCTATGCAGCAGATGTGTTTACTAAAACTATCATTTTTGATGATGCGCGCTGGGCCGCTTTTGTTGCAAAACCGGATGCAGCAACCTTACAAACTGATCCGGCGTTTGCATATGCCAGCACTTTTATCACTAACTATAATTCCAAGTATGGAATATTTTCTCAGCAATTCAATGCTAAGAATGCTGAGTTTGGTAGAATTTATCTGAAAGGCGTAATTGAGATGGATACAGTAAAAGCTAAAAAGATGTATCCTGATGCTACTTTCACCATGCGCGTGAGCTATGGAAACGTAAAAAGTTATCAGCCTCGCGATGCAGTTAAATACGATTATGTAACTACCTCACGTGGTTTGCTCGAAAAGTATAAAGCGGGCGATTATGAGTTTGATCTACCCACCAAACAAATCGAGTTATTACGTAAAAAGGATTTTGGTCAGTACATGGACCCATCTCGCAAAGACCTGGTAATTGGTTTTATAACTACCAATGATATCACAGGGGGTAATTCAGGTTCACCCGTATTAAATAATAAGGGCGAACTGATTGGACTAGCGTTTGACGGAAATTACGAAGCACTCAGTCATAAGCTGGCCTTCGATAAAGACTTGAATCGTACGATTTGTGTGGATATCCGTTATGTGCTCTGGTGTATTGATAAATTAGGAGGAGCCCCACACTTGATTAACGAATTGACACTTGCTAAATGAGGATCACTCGAATCGGTCTCTATAAACTAAAGATTCCACTCAAGGAACCTTTTATTACTTCGTTAGGTGTAGACACAGATGCGCTTAATGTTGTAGTTAAAATAGAGACCGATTCGGGCCTTATTGGTTTTGGGGAATGCAGTCCCTATATGCCTATCAATGGCGAAAGCCAGGACACTTGTTACCAGGTAGGTCAATACTTTGCAAAAGTTTTACTCGGCAAAGACCCCTTGCAAATTGAAGCGGGCATTCAAGCAATGGATAGTGTTATCTATGGCAATTATAGTATCAAGAGTGCATTTGATATGGCGCTTTATGATATTGCAGCACAACACGCCAATCAACCACTTTGGAAATTCTTAGGCGGTCAACACAAACAAGATATTTATACTGACTACACGGTTAGCATCGGAACCCCTGAAAAAATGGCGCTGGATGCAAAAAAAATTCAGCATCAGGGATACCCCGCTATTAAAATTAAACTGGGAAAAAACGGAGAGGAAGATGTAAAGAGAATCGCTGCTATTCGTGATGCAGTTGGGAAGCAAATTCCCTTACGAATTGATGCTAATCAGGGATGGACCGTACAAGAAGCAATTGAAACTTTACAAGCGCTGGCTCCCTTCGAGATTCAGCACTGCGAAGAGCCCATCTCCCGATACTTATACATGGACTTACCAAAAGTTCATGAGCAAAGTCCCATACCGATCATGGCCGATGAATGCTGTGGCAATCACCATGATGCCGCTAGATTGATTGCAATAAAGGCTTGTGATTATTTCAATATCAAATTGGGGAAAGCAGGAGGAATATTTACTGGACTCAAGATTGTAGCATTAGCCGAAAAAGCAAATCTTCATTTACAAGTTGGGGCTATGATTGAATCCCGCTTAGCCATGACAGCCTTTGCACATTTTGCCTGCTGCAGCCCGGCTATTGTTCACTACGATTTTGATACAGCCCTCATGTTTCGAGAAGATCCAGTTGAGGGGGGCATACAATACGCTCCTAATGGACATATCCAAGTACCCACTACTCCAGGTTTAGGAGCACGGATACAAGAAAGTTGGCTTGCGCAAATGGAGCAAATCCATTTTGCATAACAAGTACTAAGCAGCAGTGTTAGAATAGAAAATAAATTAATCCAGCGTCCAACTCATTCCGCCTCCTTTCTCATCTTTGAGCTGAATACCCAGAGCGGCAAGCCGATCACGGATTTTATCAGAGGTCATAAAATCTCGTTTTCCTTTTGCTTCCTTCCGAATATCAATCAGCAATTCCATAACGCCCTGGAGTTTTTCCTGATCAGCGGCTTGAACGGATTTTAATCCTAAAATGGTTTCCAGCCATAAACGCAAGGTGGATTGCATTTGTGTGATGGTAGCGGCGGACAAAGCACCAATGGGAGTAATTCCATCTTTGATTGAATTAAGCACAGGAACCAGTTCAAAAATGTTGGCTAGTACGCGAGCCGTGCTAAAATCATCATTCATTAAAACAGGCAACTCTTCAATCAGACCTTTCACTTTTGCTTCCAACTCAGGATTAGAGCCTGCTGCTGAAGCACCCACTGCAGTAGAATCAACTTTATAAAATCCCTCTACAGCATCCATCAATCGCTTCAATCCTTTTTCAGCGGCTAATAATGCTTCGTTACTAAAATCAAGTGTACTGCTATAGTGTGTTTGCAAAATAAAAAAGCGAATGGTCATCGGATGAAAGGCCTTTGCCAAAATCGGATGCTGCCCGCTAAAGAGTTCAGTTAGCTTAATGACGTTATTGTAACTCTTCCCCATCTTTCGGCCGTTGATGGTGATCATGTTGTTGTGAATCCAATAACGAACCGGAGCCTGATGGTTGCAAATAGTACTTTGCGCAATCTCACTTTCATGATGGGGAAATAAAAGATCCATCCCCCCGCCATGTATGTCAAACTGTGCCCCAAGATATTTTGTAGCCATAGCGGAGCATTCAATATGCCAACCTGGATACCCTACTCCCCAGGGACTTTTCCAACGCATAATATGCTCAGGAGCCGCCGCCTTCCAAAGCGCAAAGTCAGCACGGTCTCTTTTTTCTTCCTGCCCTTCTAGTTCGCGTGTGGTAGTGAGCAGTTCGTCAATTACTCGTCCACTTAGCTTACCATACTCATGAGTGGACGCATATTTTTTTACATCAAAATAGACAGAGCCATTGACTTCATAGGCATAACCCGCCTTGATGATTTCTTCGATCATGCCAATCTGCTCTACAATATGACCGGTAGCAGTTGGCTCAATAGAGGGAGGCAGGGTATTAAACTGCTCCATAGCCCAATGGAAAAGGTTGGTATACTTCTGTACCAACTCCATGGGTTCTAGTTTTTCCAATTGTGCTTTTTCGGCAATCTTAT
>BJGL01000002.1 GCA_014190475.1 Bacteroidota bacterium | reverse complement strand
TGTAAGATTCTGGCTTCTTCTAATGAAAATGTCATTGGTTTTTCCAACACCACATGAAAACCAGCCTCTATGGCCATCCTGGCGGGCTCGAAATGCAAATGATTAGGTGTAACTATCGTTATCACATCAGCCCGAACTCCTGCAGGGAGCAAAGCCTCTTTCTGGATCAATGTTTGAAAAGAGGAATATACCCGATCCGGGTTCAATAACAATTCCTCGCCCGTTATTTTAGATACAGCAGGATCTGCACTAAAAGCACCAGCGACCAACTCGTAGTGGCCATCCATTAGAAAAGCAATTCGGTGAATGGCTCCAATAAAAGCCCCTTTCCCACCCCCAATCATTGCGATACGGAGTTTTCGATTCATAGCACGTGGTTGAAGAAATAAAAATACTATATTTATTTTCAATTGCTTGCCATGAAAACAACAACGCGAATACAGTTGGCGCTAATGATGTTCCTAAACTTTTTTGTTTGGGGAATCTGGTTTGTAACAATGGGGACTTATTTAAGTACTCAACTGAACGCAGGCGGCGTTGAAATTGGCCTCGCCTATGGAACCCAATCTTTAGGAGCTATTGTAGCACCCTTTATCATAGGCTTAATCGCAGATAAGTACTTTGCAGCCCAACGAATTCTTGGCTTCCTGCATTTAACCGGTGGCTTTTTGCTCTTTTATTTATCCTCCCAGGCTAATTTTAATGCGTTCTACCCTTACCTCCTGACCTATATGATTATCTACATGCCAACACTCGCGTTGGTCAATGCGATAGCCTTCAAACAAATGTCAAGTCCGGAGAAAGAGTTTTCTGCAATTAGAGTTTGGGGAACCATTGGCTGGATTGCATCTGGGTTATTAATTGGATGGCTTGCCTTGGAAACAACCGGTTCACTGGATCAAACTTTTAAGATAGCTGCCCTTGTATCCTTGGTGTTAGGCGTATACAGTTTTTCACTTCCGAATACCCCACCCCCCAAAGCAGGAACACAAACCACTTTTAGCGAAATTGTAGGAGCAGATGCGATTGGTCTTTTAAAAGACAAGAACTATCTAGTATTTTTTATGGCATCGCTATTGATCTGCATTCCGCTTGCCTTTTATTATCAGGAAACAAACCTCTTCCTAAATGAGGTTGGCGTGAAAAATGCTGCTTCGAAAATGACAATGGGGCAAATGAGTGAAACTATTTTTCTTTTCCTAATGCCCTTTTTCTTTTCAAGGTTAGGAGTGAAAAAAATGCTCCTAATCGGGATGGCCGCCTGGGTAATTCGATATCTCTGTTTTGGGTTCGGAGATGCTGGAAGCGGTGTTGGTTTATTATATGCAGGGATAATATTACATGGTATTTGCTATGACTTCTTTTTTGTGACGGGACAGATTTATACAGATCAGCGAGCTGGCGAAAAAATTAGATCCTCTGCACAGGGTATGATTACCCTAGCCACCTATGGTGCTGGTATGTTGGTGGGTTTTTGGCTGGCTGGTTTGATAGCGGATCAATACAAAACAGTTTCCGGACACGATTGGAATGCCATATGGATGGTTCCTGCAGGTATTGCTGCTGCTATTCTTTTATTATTCTTATTACTATTCAAAGACCCATCCGCTCAAAAAAAATAAATATGAGCAATTCACTCACTTCAAGAAGAGCGCTGCTAATTAAAGCAGGCCAAGTAGCATTGGCCGCTTCCCTCCCGCTTAGTCAAATCAATAGCACTAGCAATTTGGAGTATAAAAAACATACATTCACGGGTACTATTAATCATTCCGTCTGTAGTTGGACGTACGGATTTTTAACACTGTCCGAGTTATGTGTATTGGCTAAACAACTGGGAATACCCGCAATAGATTTAGTGGCTCCAAAAGATTTTGCCATACTGAAAGAGCATCAAATTAATTGCTCCATGTGTTACACTGCAGGAAAAGTAAGCCTTACACAAGGCTGGAACGACGTTGCTCATCACGCTTGGCTTATCAAAGATTATCAGGAGGCGATTCCAATGGTTGCACAAGCCGGATATAAGAATCTTATTTGTTTTTCAGGAAACAGAAATGGGATGGACGATGAAACAGGCCTTAATAATTGCGTGAAAGGACTACAACAAATCATACCTCTTGCTGAAAAACATGGAGTGATTATTCAGATGGAATTATTTAACAGCAAAGTTGATCATAAAGACTATATGGCTGATAATTCAGCATGGGCAATTGAGTTATGTAAGAGACTGGGGTCCGACAACTTTAAGCTTTTATATGATATTTATCATATGCAAATTAGCGAGGGAGACATTATTCGTACCATTCAGGAAAATCATTCTTACTTTGGCCATTATCATACGGCGGGAGTGCCCGGACGTCACGAGATTGACGATACGCAGGAATTATACTACCCTGCCATCATGCAAGCAATCGCTGCAACGGGTTACACTGGTTACGTAGCTCAAGAGTTTATCCCTAGCGGCAAAACCAAGGAGGAAAAAATAGCTGCATTAAAAAAGGCAATTCAAATTTGTACGATTTAAATAAATTATAAAGTATGTCAACTATTCAATATGATGCGATTGTTGTGGGCTCCGGTATCAGCGGAGGATGGGCTGCAAAAGAATTAACCGAAAAAGGACTTAATGTTCTTTTATTAGAAAGAGGAAGAGATATCGAACACATAAAAGATTATGTGAATGCAACGAAAGAGTCTTGGGAGTTTCCACACCGTGGTATAAGACCCACGCAACAGATGTTGGAAGATTATCCTGTGTTGAAAAGGGATTATCCGCTCAATGAAACAGTACTGGATCTTTGGGTAAAAGATAAAGAGTGCCCCTACACAGAAACAAAACCATTCTCGTGGTTTAGGGGTTATCATGTTGGAGGCCGCTCACTCATGTGGGGCAGACAGAGTTACCGATTCAACAAGTGGGATTTTGAAGCTAATCTTAAAGATGGACATGGCGTTGATTGGCCAATACGATACGATGATCTGGCTCCTTGGTATAGTCACGTGGAAAAATTTGCAGGGATTCAGGGAAGTAAAGAAGGTCTTGATGTATTGCCTGACGGCGAATTTATGCCCCCAATGGATTTAAACTGCGTGGAAAAAGATGTAGCCGAAAAACTAAAGAAATACTACAAAGGACAGCGCCATTTAATTATTGGCAGAAGTGCCAACATCACGGTGCCACATGAGGGTAGAACCAATTGTCAGTATAGAAATCGTTGTTGGAGAGGTTGCCCTTTTGGAGGATATTTTAGTACTCAATCTTCTACTCTCCCCGCTGCCATGAAAACAGGAAAGCTCACGCTTCGTCCTTTTTCAATAGTAACACAAGTGCTTTACGATAAGAATACACAGAAGGCAAAGGGAGTTGAAGTTTTGGATGCCACGGATTACAAGACCGTACAATACAAGGCAAAAATTGTTTTTCTCTGCGCTTCATCTTTCAATTCAACCTGGATATTAATGAATAGTGCTACTGATATTTGGCCGGAGGGACTTGGAAGTAGCAGCGGGGAATTAGGACATAATGTAATGGATCATCACTTCAGATGTGGAGCAGGTGCAACGGCAGAGGGATACGGAGATCGTTATCAGTATGGGAGAAGACCTACAGGAGTCTATGTTCCTCGCTTCAGAAACGTATATGAGGACAAACGCGCTTACGTTAGAGGATTTGGTTATCAAGGAGGAGCCGGTAGAGGCAGAGGGGTACAAGTTGCAGAATTTACTATTGGCGCAGCATTAAAAGATGCATTAAGTGTCCCCAGCGACAACTGGCATATGGGTATTATGGGATTTGGAGAAATGCTCCCCTACCATGAGAATAAAATCAGCTTGAATAAAAATGTAAAAGATAAGTGGGGACTTCCCGTGCTGGACATGGACGTTGAAATAAAAGAGAATGAAAAAAAGATGAGAGAGGATATGATGAACGATGCTAAAGAAATGCTAGAAGCTGCAGGTTTGAAGAATGCCTATACTTACGACTATGGTTATGAAGTAGGAATGGGTATTCATGAAATGGGAACTGCTCGTATGGGTAGAGACCCAAAATCCTCTGTATTGAATGGCAATAATCAAGTATGGGATTGTAAAAATGTATTTGTAACCGATGGAGCCTGCATGACCAGTGCTTCTTGCGTGAACCCATCACTGACCTATATGGCCATGACAGCACGTGCGGCCAATTTTGCTGTGGAAGAACTTAAAAAAGGTAACCTTTAATATCTATTAAATGGAAAGAAGAGAACTACTCAAATCAATTGCCCTACTCACAGGAGTTGCTGTAGTGGGTGGAGAATTTTTTTTAACGGGTTGTAAATCGGCAACAGGTCCAGTTTCTGCTTTTACTCCTGCTACCATCGCATTATTAGATGAAGTGGCAGAAACTATCATTCCTACTACGGATACACCGGGTGCAAAGGCTGCCCAAACGGGTGCATTCATGAAAATAATGATAGAAGATTGTTATACCAAGGAAGAGCAAGATGCCTTTATCAAGGGCGTGTCATCACTTAATGAAAGATGTCAAAAAGAGTTCAATCGTCCATTTATTGAACTTGAGGCATCCCAAAAGCTTTCCCTGTTGCAAAAGCTGGAACGTGAAGCAAAAGAGTATAATACCAAGCGTGAGGAGAATAAGGAGAAAAAAACTCCTCCTCATTATTACTCAATGATGAAACAATTAACACTATGGGGATTTTTCTCCTCCGAAACGGGGATGACCAAAACACTTCGACATGTGCCGGTTCCCGGAAGATACGATGGAAATGTACCCTACACAAAAGGAGAAAAAGCCTGGGCAGAATAACTTGTTAAGTATGGAAAACAGAAGAGATTTTTTAAAAACAGTAAGTGGTGTGGCTGGCGCAACCCTACTTGGCACTAATTCGGGTTGGGCCGCCTGGTTTTCCACCGAACCCCATGCAAAAAAATTTGGTATACAGCTGTATACTTTACGAGATATTATCCCTGGCAAAGCCAAAGATATCATCAAAGAATTATCAGCTTTTGGATATACGCAAATAGAAAGCTACGAAGGTCCGGAAGGTATTTACTGGAATATGAAGCCCACAGCGTTCAAACAATTTACTGAGGATCATGGAATGAATCTAATCTCAACGCACTGCGATATCTATGAAAAATTTGAGCAAAAAGTCGAAGACGCAGCCTCTATTGGAATGAAATATTTGATTTGCCCTTGGGTAGGCCCGCAGAAAAATATAGATGAATATAAAAAAATCGCAGCCGTATTTAATGAAAAGGCAAAACGATGTGCTGAATATGGAGTAAAATTTGCTTACCACAATCACGACTATTCATTTAAAAAAATAAATGGCGTTTATCCCCAGGATATTTTGATGCAAGAAACGGATCCCAATCTGGTTTGTTTTGAAATGGATATCTACTGGGTAGTATCAGCCGGTGAAAATCCCCTAGCATGGCTTAAAAAATACCCGGGTCGCTTTGAATTAAGTCATATCAAGGATCGAAGTCAAAGCCCAATCAATAAGAATAATTTTGAATCAGTAGACTTAGGTACAGGCAGCATCGATTTTAAACAACTGATTCCTCAGGCTAAAAAATTGGGACTTCAATACTTATTCATGGAGCAAGAGTTTTATCCTGGTGGATCACCCATGCATGCAGCCGCAACAGGAGCCGCTTATTTGAAGAAAATAAAATTTTAAACCAACTTAATGCACGAGAGCCTTCAATTGTTGCTTCATCACAGCAATTGAACCTGGCTCTATTCCAGGATTTTGATAGCTCTCACTACTGTTTATGAATGAAGGATGTCTGAATGCCATTGTAGAATCCCTACTGGATCGTAAGGAGGTGTGAAATTCCACACATTTAGTTTGTGTTGCCAATTCAACTAAAGAATCAGGACGAACACCGCTACCTGGCATAATTATAATTCGACCGGCAGCTTGCTGCTGTAATGAAGTAATCAATTTTATCCCTTCCGGAGCCGTTGGCTGTTGCCCGGATGTTAAAATTCGTTCACAACCCAAATCAATCAATTGCTCTAAGGCTTCAAAAGGATCAACACATCGATCAAATGCTCGATGGAAAGTAACTTCCATCGGATAAGCGGCATCAATTAGCTTGGCCGTTCTGTCTCGATCTATGGAACCGTCTGGATTTAGCAACCCCAACACCACACCTTCATAACCAAGCGCACGGCAATGCAAAATATCTTTTAGCATAATCTCGAGTTCAGCTTGGCTGTAGAGAAAATCCCCCGGCCTTGGACGAATGATTGGATAAATAGGTAACGTAAATTTTTGCCGACATAGTTCCAACAACCCAACACTTGGTGTAATACCTCCCTCAGACAATCCGGCGCATAATTCAATCCGGTCAGCGCCACCTTCTACAGCAAGTTGTGTGGTTACAAAATCAGTCGTGGCAATTTCGATCAACATATTCTAATTTGATTTAAACCAGCTTGCCGCTTTTATTAATTCACTTCGTTGTAAATCCTTGTAAGCAAAAGAAAAGCCAGGATGGATGGCAAAAGCCCCTACCTCACCTCGATTCGACAACGCTAGAAAAGCAACTTGAATATTTTTAGCGCGCTCCTTTTTTATTTGAACTACTCGCTGGATAATTGTTTCACAAGCCTGCTGGGGTGTTTTTCCTTGACGCATTAACTCTACTACTGTTGAGGCTCCAGCCACACGTATCACATCCTCTCCCTGTCCGGTAGCAACACAAGCTCCAACTTGATTATCGACAAAAAGTCCTGCTCCAATGATGGGAGAATCTCCCACACGACCTCTCATTTTAAACCCTGCTCCTGATGTTGTGCAACTTCCGCTTAAGTTTCCTTGTTTATCCAAAGCAATCATTCCAATGGTATCATGATTCCATTCACCATTTTGCAGACGGGTGGGTGCAAAGGGTCCATGATCATTTTTATTCTCCCGATTGATCGAAGGAGATTTATACTGTGATTGATGCAACCAATCCGTGTAAGCAGCTTGCGCTGCCGGTGATAATTGATCTGATTCTAATTTGAATCCCTCCGCAAGGGCAAATTGTTGTGCCCCTTCTCCAACTAACATCACATGTGGCGTTTTTTCCATTACTCGTCGAGCCACACTAATGGGATGTTTAATCCGCTCCAAAAAAGCAACCGCACCACAATTGTGATTGTGATCCATGATACAGGCATCTAACGTGACATGACCATCTCTGTCAGGATTAGCACCCAAACCCACGCAACAATTTAAAGAGTTCTCGGTATGTCTAACGCCCTGTTCGACTGCATCCAAGGCTAGTCCCCCTTTTTCGAGTATAGCCCATGCAGGTATATTCGCCTCCATACCTGCATCCCAGGTAGAAATCACTATTGGACCTTGATCCAAAAAAATTGATTTGTTGGATGAACCTGTAGAAACACCCTGCACAGTAACACCTGCCGTGAGCATCCCTACTTTCTTGACAAAATTTCTTCGGTTAAACATGTGTTCAAGATAGGAATAAATATTTTAATGTTTAAACACCGAAAGTTACCTTTGCAACATGCAAAAAAAATTAGAACGTATTATTCCTCCACCACCACCACACATGGTGGGCGATGGATTTAGAGTGCATAACTTTTTTCCCGCTGCAGGTATTCAAAACAAACAACGCATGAGTCCATTTTTTATGTTGGACTATGCTTCTCCCTACCATTTCCCCCCCAGCGAAACTCAACGTGGAGTAGATGTTCATCCACATCGTGGTTTTGAGACAGTCACGATTGCTTATCAGGGAAAAGTGGCGCATCATGACAGCGCCGGAAATCATGGCGTGATTGGTGAAGGGGATGTCCAATGGATGACAGCAGCATCGGGCGTGTTGCATAAGGAGTATCATGAAAAAGATTTCTCGCAAAAAGGTGGAACTTTTCAAATGGTGCAATTATGGGTAAATCTTCCAGCACAGTATAAAATGACTACACCCCGCTACCAGGAAATTAAAAAAGAAAAAATGGGGCAGCATGCTTTCGAAGGAGGAATGTTGGAAATAATAGCCGGTGAATACAGGGAAATCAAAGGACCTGCCCAAACTTTCAGTCCACTGAATGTTTATAACCTTCATTTGAATCCTAGCAAAGAAATAACCCTGGAATTGCCAGCGGAATTTAACACCGGAATGCTTGTAATTAAAGGTTCCGTTACGATAGAAGATCAACTAGTATCTGCAGATCACTTTGCACTATTTCAAAATAATGGCACTAGCATAACTATCAAAGCAAAAGAAAGCGCCACGCTGCTTGTTCTATCAGGCCAGCCCTTGAATGAACCTATTGTGGCCTATGGTCCTTTTCTAATGAATAGCTGGGAGGAAATTGAACAAGCCGTAGAGGACTTTAACAACGGAAAGTTCGGCGTATTAGACTAATTGGTACTTTAGATGCATAAATCAATTGCATGCGTCTTCTTTTATTTTTGTTGACTCTTCCATTGCTCGGAATATCCCAACAACTTGTTGTTCCAACGCCTGCTTATTGGATGCAGGGAGAAGGAACTTTTTCCTTACCTACAAATTGTACTTATTTTTTAGATAACGAACAGGTATCCTCAAGCAATACCATTCGTTTGCTAGCAGATGAATTACAAAAGCAATATCATATTCAACTAGCTGCTGCCAACTCCAAGCAACAAGCTACCATTCAAATCAATCATAAAGTTGGAAAGGGGAATAATACCCCCTCGTATGAACTACTTGTAAACAAAGAAGGCATCTCGATTACTGTAAACACCGCAGAAGCCTTGCATCATGCTAATCAGACTTTGTTGCAATTAATTACGCTTGGCCATAACAATCAACTGGTAATACCTTATCTGAAAATTGAGGATTTTCCTCGTTTTCAATACAGGGGCATGCACTTGGATGTGGGCAGACATTTTTTCCCCGTCAGCTTTATCAAAAAATATATCGACTGGTTATCCTACCACAAACTCAATAAATTCCATTGGCATTTAACGGAAGACCAGGGGTGGAGGGTTGAAATAAAAAAATACCCTGCACTCACCATGGTGGGAGCCTGGAGAAATGGTACAATCATAGGTCGTTACCCCGGAAGAGGGAATGATAATATTCGATACGGTGGCTTCTACACACAAGCGGACATCAGAGAAGTGGTTGCCTATGCGCAAGCACGATTTGTAGAGGTAATTCCTGAGATTGAAATGCCCGGGCACAGTAGTGCCGCGATAGCTGCTTATCCTTACTTAAGCTGTTTTCCCAGTAGACCAACCGTGATCCCTTCCAATATGATCTCACAAAAATCAATGGAAGCACAAAAAAATGGAGAAATCAAATTAGTACAGGAAACCTGGGGTGTATTTGACGATGTGTTCTGCGCAGGTAAGGAAACCACTTTTGAATTTCTTCAAAATGTAATTGATGAAATAATCCCACTATTCCCCTCCCCTTACTTTCATATAGGCGGAGATGAATGTCCTAAAACACATTGGAAGCAATGTTCGTTGTGCCAACAAAGAATGAAAGAACTTCAACTAAAAGATGAACATGAATTGCAGAGCTATTTTATCCAGCGCATTGAAAAATATCTTAACAGTAAAGGAAAAATATTAATTGGTTGGGATGAGATTTTGGAAGGCGGATTAGCCCCCAATGCCATTGTGATGAGTTGGCGTGGCGAGGCCGGAGGAATTGAAGCGGCAAAGCAAGGACATGCAGTGATTATGACACCTGGCAATCCCGTTTATTTTGATCACACGCAGGCTTTAACAGAGGACTCCGTGACCATTGGCGGCTACAACCCCATTGAAAAAGTATACGCTTACAATCCCTTGCCAGCAGAAATTCCTGCTAGTAATGCCAACCTGGTGCTTGGGGCACAGGCAAATGTGTGGACAGAGTATATGAAAAATGAGGAGAAGATCGCCTATATGATTTTCCCACGAATAGCAGCCTTGAGTGAGTTGCTTTGGACTCCACTCGACAAAAAAAACTGGACCGAATTCGAAATGAAAATTAGTCCATTGCTCAAAAGATATGAGCAATGGGGAATTAAACCCAGTATGGCCTATTTCGAAATGGTAAGCAAAGTAAGTCCCGATCAAAATAAAAATGGTATAGAACTCGCATTGAGTAGTAAATCTTCAGAGGGAAAAATTCAATGGGTTTCTCCTACAAAATCCAGCTATGAAAAACCGGTTATTGTTCAGTCCTCTGGCGTTTATCAAGCGCAGTATATTGATAAAAACAGAGAGGTGAAGAGTACCTACTTCCAAAAATTTGAAATCAACAAAGCAACCGGTAAGGATATTACATTAAAAGTTCAACCTTCCAAAAGCTATCCCGGTAACGGTGGATTCACCTTGGTTAACGGGATAAGAAGCCAACCTGGCAAAAATGTACATTTTAGAAATTACCTTGGATTTGATGGAGGAGATATGGAGGCTACCATCGACCTGGGCAAAACCATGCCAGTACGAACAGTCAAAGGTTATTTTCTTCATCAACCCAGTAGCTGGATTCACAGGCCGCAAGAGATGCAAGTTTCCATTTCTATGGATGGGATTAATTTCAAAACAATTGGAAGCGCAACTAAATTAGTGTTTGAGTCAGAAGATAATAACATAGGCTATATTCCATTCATTTTCAATGAAAAAACAAGATTTATTAAAGTTTTAATAAAGAATTATGGACTAATTCCTGCTGGAAATCCGGGCGAAGGCAATAAGCCTTGGCTTTTTATTGATGAAATACAAGTCGATTAATTATCAATACTTTATGCAATTAATTAGAAATTGCAAGAGCTTCATTGTACTTATTAAATTATTTTTGTAAGTAAACAGAACCCATGTCAGAGAACCAACCCTCCCCCAATTTTGCCGACAGTTTTGAAAGAGTTTCCACAAAAATTGTAGAAAATGCCATAGAGGGTTCAGATTGGGTTGCCAGACAAATAGCAGCTTTAATTCGCTCTAAACAAAAAAAGAAGGAAAAACTAGTATTAGGACTAGCCACCGGTTCTACCCCAAAATCGCTTTACGCAGCGTTAGTTAAGCTGCATAAAGAAGAAGGATTGAGTTTTAAAAATGTGGTGACCTTTAATCTTGATGAATACTACCCCATTGAGCGAAATGCTTTGCAAAGCTATTATCGCTTCATGCATCAGCAGTTATTTGACCATATTGACATCAACCCCAAGAATATTCACATACCCAATGGGGAGATCGAAAAAGATAAAATAAAAGAGCATTGCAACGAGTACGAAAAGAAAATTGAAGCAGCAGGTGGAATTGATTTACAAATTTTGGGCATTGGTAATAATGGACATATTGGTTTTAATGAACCCGGATCTGGCCTGCATTCCAAAACGCGATTAATTAACTTGGATAATTCCACCCGGCTTGCAAATTCCTATGAGTTTGCCAACATTGCCGAGGTTCCCCGTCTTGCATTAACGATGGGAATACAAACTATTCTGCGTTCTAAGAAAATTATATTAATGGCTTGGGGGTCAGGGAAAGCTCCAGTCATTAAAAAAGCAGTGGAAGAGGAAATGACAGAATCGTTACCCGCTTCCCTTCTTCAGGCCCATGATGATGTTCAATTTGTGATTGATCAAGATGCTGCTACGGAATTAACTCGATTTAAATCTCCCTGGTTAACGGGTGAATGCGAATGGACGCCACGTCTTATAAAAAAAGCAGTGGTCAATATGGCTTTAGAATTAAAAAAGCCTGTATTGAGTCTTACCAACAGTGACTACAATGAATTTGGATTAGGAGACTTGCTGGTTGAGAAAGGAGATGCCTATGAAATCAACTTGCAAGTTTATTATATGCTTCGTGATACGCTAACAGGTTGGCCAGCTGGAAAACCAAATGCGGATATTCCTGCACATCCGGAGCGATCCACTCCATGGCCTAAGAGAGTGGTCATTTTTTCTCCCCATCCCGACGATGATATTATCAGCATGGGAGGAACTTTTCAACGACTACACGATCAGGGCAATGAGGTACATGTTGCCTATCAGACTAGCGGAAACATTGCTGTAACAGATGAGTTTGTAACACGATACCTAGACTTTGCAATTGGTTTTGAATCTGTACTGGGAAGCCCTACCAGAAAGTCGATTGAATTTGTAAAAGATGCCAGAAGATTTTTAACTCGAAAAAAGTCTAACCAGATTGATACACCGTCTATCAGAAAAATAAAGGCGCTGATCAGACAAGGGGAAGCCAAGGCTACCTGCCGGTACGTGGGGATCCAGGAAAATAATGTTCATTTCCAGCAATTACCCTTCTACGAAACAGGAACAATCCAGAAAAAACCTGCTGGAGACAAAGACATCAAGCAAACCATGGATTTGCTCCGCGCTATAAAACCACACCAGGTGTACTGTGCTGGCGATTTTGCAGATCCTCATGGTACGCACAAAGTTTGCTTTACAGTGGTTGTAGAGGCTTTAAAACGACTCAAGGCTTTACAAGAGCCCTGGGTGGAGGATTGCTGGCTCTGGCTTTACAAAGGGGCCTGGCAGGAGTGGAACATTGAGGATATCGAAATGGCTGTACCCATGAGCCCGGATCAGGTCATGAAAAAGCGGTATGGAATATTTATTCATCAGTCCCAAAAGGATATGGTTCCTTTTCAGGGAGCTGATTCAAGGGAGTTTTGGCAAAGAGCCGAAGAACGAAACGCTCATACAGCCTCTTTGTACGCCGACCTTGGTCTTACGCATTACGCTGCCGTGGAGGCCTTTGTACGATATCCTTATTAATTTTTTGTCCTATATTTGCCACCCTTTCAACCATACGGGTTGGAATTTGGATGGCCCCGTAGCTCAACTGAATAGAGCATTTGACTACGGATCAAAAGGTTTCAGGTTTGAATCCTGACGGGGTCACAAAGCCCTCAGCACGAAGTGTTGGGGGCTTTTTCATTTGGAGCGTAGCAAGCTTGCTTACCCAAGCATCCAAGTGAAAAAGACCACCTACGTCGAAGTGGTGGGAAAGGATTTGGGTATTAAAAAAAGCCCCCGGTTAACCGAGGGCTTTTTTTAAGTGTGTAACTACTTCGATAGTTTATAAAAAGCTCTTAGGGAATACGCATTCAGCTGATATTTAGTATCAGCGGGTAAAATAGCAGCATATTCCTTATCTAGATTACTGCCGATGCTGCTTTGATATTCAAAGCCCATAGAAAAGCGGTTTGTAAAAGCGCAAAGCAAACCACCTGCTGCAGATACATTCACACGCTGAAAATTTTCAGTCATTAAGGAGCGAGTGCTGGCATCAGGTCTTGCAGTTGCGTTAATCAAATAAGAAAACTGTGGTCCAGCATAAAAGCTAAATGGAGATTTTTTGAAAGAGTACTTAGCTTGTAAGGGAATTGTAAAAAAGCTAAACTCGTCCTGCATTTCCATTTCCCCAGCCTTATGCGCCCTACCAAGTCCATTATAAAAGAACCCGGAGCGAGCAGAGAGACCCCCAATCAACTTTTTATCCGCAAAGAAGCCAAATGCGAAACGAGAGGTCGACTCACTGGAATGGGCGTAGAAACCTCCTACATGAGCGCTGGCTAGACTAACACCTCCACCTAGCTCGATATTTATCCCCTTAGAATTCTTTTGTGCAAAAACGGGTAATTGTACCACCAACAATGCAGAAAAAGAAATGAGGAAAGCAAAAAGGTAATGTTTCATAATTAGCAGTTATTAGGTAAATAATATTTAAAAGCAAATTAAGATTAAAAAGACAACTTACAAAACATAGCCCTGATTAAAAACAAGCTACTCCCCACCATAGTCAATGTAGATATGGGTCAAAGAAGTACATATTTGCGTACCCATGCCACATCTAAAAAATAAAATTGCCATTGTAACTGGAGCAGCCTCAGGGATTGGAAAAGCAATTGTCGAAGCACTACTAAGAGAGGAATGCAGTGTAGTGGCAGCTGATCATCACCAGGAGCGGCTTGCCGCACTTCCTAAACATCTTCACCCTTATCCTACCCCCCTACTTCACACCTGCCTCACAGATGTGTCGAGTGAAGACCAAATTGAACATATGATTTCGATAACGCTGAAACATTTTGGAGGCTTACACATTTTAATCAATAATGCAGGGGTAATGGATCATTTCGAAACAGTAAGTGATGTAAGTAATCTTCAGTGGGAAAAAATTTTAAAAATAAATCTTGAAGGACCCATGAAGGCCATGCGAAGTGCCTGTAGAATATTTTTAAAACAAGGTGGAGGCGTCATTCTTAATATAGCATCAGTCGGAGGACTTTTTGGTTGCAGAGCAGGTGCAGCCTATACCACCAGTAAATATGGATTGATTGGACTAACAAAAAATACAGGGTATTTCTACGCAAAAGACGGGATTAGGTGTAATGCCATTGCGCCCGGCGCAGTAACCACCAATATTCTGGAGGGATTTGATTTAGAATCTTTACCTACTAAAATAAAGGAGAGAATATTAGGGGGAACTCAAATCAACCCACGTTACGGAAATCCAGCTGAAATTGCAAATGCTGCAATGTTTCTGGTATCAGAACAAAGCAGTTTTATAAATGGGGCTGTGCTAACCGTAGATGGGGGTTGGACAGCCTATTGAAATGAAACTACTTGATCAGCTGAATAATCTGTCGCAACAGTGAAGAGGCTAATAATTTTTCATTGATAAAATATTCGCGGGTACGACCATCAAAATCAGATTTTTCAGAAAGCACAAATCGTTCACGGTTTCCTGAAATAATCAACCATTTATCATTAATGGCATTAATCAACTCACTTCGGGTACGCCTACGGATAGGTTCATTCTTAAAAGCCACACCTGATAATTTATTAACTGCCTCTACAGTTACCCGCTTCCCTTGTAAAGATTGCTCAACCAAATAAAGGATAAGCTGTCGTTCCATTTCGTTTAGAATTCCTATTCGATCCACCAAGGGTAATTGAGTGGGCAACACAGTTGGCGATACGAATGCAGATTTATTAGCCCGGTTTTGACTCTTTCTTCTAAAAGCAACGATTAAAACGACTACACTCGCAAACAAGACAAAGAAAAATGGTATTCGATAATTATCGTAGAGTAAGGAGATTTTACTTACTTTTTTTGTTGCGGTATAGAGAAGTGCATTACGTTCTTCAAAGTCCTCTTTAGATACAGGGATACTGTCGATGGAATTTATTGCAACTTCTCCAAAATAAATATACCCATCGGCATAGAAAAAAAGATCTGGAATCCTATTTCGAAAAAATTTACGATACTGCGGAATTTTATCCTCTTTACAATAGAGGAGTCGGTTATGATCGAAATCGGTATAATAAATTGACTCGGGCGATTCTACTACCAATAAGCCCCAGGGAAGTTGCACCGTATAATGCCAACCATAATTAAGAATATCTCCCAGTACTTTCCATTGCTTGGTGGAAAGATCCAGCACACTCAGCGAGGCATTATATTGAGCTTTGAAAGTTTGTACACTATCGGAAATAGTTTGATTAATCAGATGTTGCACACCTGCATAAAAAAGTTTTTTCTCGTTATCAACCCAGTAAAAGGACGGCGCAAATGTTGTATTCATGTCCTCAAGCTTTTTTACCTCATTTAAATCCCCTTTCCAATTAACCCCAGATGGCTTCTGACAAAAAATCGAGGGGCGCTCCTCCAGCAATGGAACCACATCCCATTCCCGAGAGTAGAAATTATACTGCTTTAACGTCCCATTTGTTTTCCAAAAACCGTAACCTCCGAATGAGAAAACTGCTGTATCAATGGAAAAAGTAGCCGCACAAAAATTATTTCCTGCATAGACAGTCGAGTCAACGCGTTGGGCATCTAGTACCCCAGGACTTGCTTCAAAAATCTCATATAACTGCCCCGTACCATCAATTCCCAGGAACAATTGCTTACTGGTTTTGATTAAATACTGTTTATTATCAGTATAATTTTTGCTTACTGAAAATAAGTTATTGAGGTTCGGAGCAAAAATTTGATTGACAGGTGCCTGCGTCTTGTACAACTTATAAAGCAACGTCGATTGCATTGGTTGGGCCACCACCTGAAAAAAGGAGGAAAGCAAACAACAAAGAAGAATTGATTTTTGCACTTGATTAATTCTGTGGATGAACTAAATTAGAATAAAATATCCAGCTTATATGCCACTCCACCTCCCAACCTTTAGAGCAACCAATGTAGACAGGGCCATTAATGGGTTTAACTGTTATCAAAACCAACCATTAACCTACTGGACCACTGCCTTGGCAGGTGAGGTTGGCGAGTTATGTAATATGATTAAAAAACTGCAACGAGTAGAAAAAGGAGGGATAGATGGTGGCAGCAGCTATAAAGCCTGCGATATAGACAAGAAAATGCTCCAAGAAGAAATTGGTGGAATAGCAATTTACTTGGACTTATTAGCCTCTTTATTGGATATAGAGTTAGAAGAGGCCATACGAACTACATTTAATAAAAAATCCGAGCAATTAAATTTCCCTCATCGTATTTGAGAAAGTATACCCAACCGATTTAGTCGATCATAGGAAAAGGGTAAGGCCCTTTTAAAGCGATCATAGGTGGCCGGAGCAATATTCTGGGTATCAAAGGGTACAAACCGGACATACTGCTTGTTTTCCCCTTCAGTTCTACCATACTTATAATTATACGTGAACCATCCGTCTGACTGAAGCTTAACCTCGGGCAAATCCAAGTTGGGAACAGCAATAAAAAAAGCATCGGGCCTAGTTCCATTTTGAAAGGAGGCCTCGTTATGTTGGAGTTTACGTAAATGGCGAAGTGCCAGATAAGCTTCCTTTGCAGTCTCAACAGCAGGATCAATTAAACATACGGTTTTTGCCAAAACCTTACGATAGCGGTAAGCCCCCCCTTCCTGATAGTTATAGAGCTCCAGAAGAACCTGAGCGATTGTATCACGCATGTAAGGGTAATGTGTACAACCAAGAATTAATGTATTCAAAGGCGCTTGATATTGCTCCCGTTTCATTTTTTCCAGTAAACTGACTAGATGATAGCGAACGTAATTAACTGGGTCATTCAATTGCATTTCCGTGCAATTGCCCTTTTCGTCATATTCACATAGCAAACTATTACCATTCCTACTGAATCCATAGACAGCAGCAAGCGATGTGTCAATACGGTACTGTGAGTGCGTGAGCGATGGTCCTTTATAATCAGCTCGGATTTTACTTACCTGATCAGCTAAAAAACTCCAATCCCGATCGATACTCTCCGCCAAACCATAGCCCCCCTGACTAACAATCGACAAATTAGAGAGGCCGACAAACGCAGATAGACGGCGAAGTGTTTTAGGGTAACCATCAGAAGCCACCGTACCCACCGTGGCAAAAACACCAATGGTTCCTCTTTCTTTTTGCTGATAAGTGAGTGCCGCTTTACAACCTGCATCAATCACACCTACCACGGGTACACTTTCACCTACAGACATTTTGATTTCAGGCAAGGCGTATGCAGTAGCCGTATTACAGGCCACAACAATCATTTTTGCAGTTTGCTTTGGAGAAAATGAATACGCTTCATTTTTTCGAATAGCATACGTGGTATCCGAGTAGAGAAAAGACATGCAGCGCAGTATTTGCTCCTTCAAAAATGCAGTTTTACCCTCTGAAGCATAGTTTCCATAGGGCATGTTAGCTTGATCTGCCAAATAATGAAAATATTCTCCTGAAAAATCTGGAACGCCATCTGGCTTTTGCTCTCCGGTTTTATTGTTAAAAGCATCCAGCGATAGCATAGCTTCCAACACAGTTAAACCGCCCGTACCAGAATCAAATACACCAATTGGGCGTTGTTGTCCATAGCTCAATCCAGCTATACAAAGTGTTGCTATAAAACAGAGGAGATAATTTGACTTAACCATACTGGAAAGTTAGGATATATTTAATATTTTTAGTTTATGCGAATCGAGTTGTGGTCAATTGGTAAATCGCATGAGCCCTATGTAAAACCAGGGATTGAAGCGTTTACCAAGCGACTAAATCACTATTTTAAAGCGGAATGGATTTTAATTCCCACCCCTAAGAGCACTGGAATGCTCAGCGAAATGGATCTTAAGAAAAAAGAAGGAGCCCTGGTGCTTGAATGGCTTAAGCCAGAGGATTATTTGATATTACTCGATGAGAAAGGAAAAGATCTTTCATCAGTTGAACTAGCAATGCTTCTTCAAAAAAAAGCAGATACGGGTATAAAGAAAATTGTTTTTTTGATTGGAGGCGCGTTTGGAGTAGACAAAGCAATACAACAAAGAGCGCAATTTACCTGGAGCCTCTCCAAACTAGTATTTCCGCACCAGTTGGTACGATTAATCCTTGCTGAGCAGTTATACCGAGCGGGAACAATTCTTAAAAACGAAAAGTATCATCATCCATAAATGAATACCACCCAGCTTTTACTGATTATCACTACAGCCATTTCTATCCTTGCTAATTTCAGCCCCGCACTCAAAGAGAAAATGCTGTTCAAACCAACCCGTATCAAAAAAAATCAAGAATGGCATCGGTTTTTGAGTAGCGGATTTATTCATGCAGACTGGGAGCACCTTTTATTTAACATGCTCTCCCTCTATTTGTTTGGAACACTTGTAGAAAACGCTTACCAATCCGACTCATTTTTTGCAGAAGACGGAACTACCCTATTTTTAATACTTTACTTCTCCTCCATTCCATTCTCGCTACTCTATAGCTATTTTCGATATCACACAAAATCGAATTATGCCAGCCTCGGTGCATCTGGAGCCGTGAGTGCAGTAATTTTTTCTGCTATTCTGATGGATCCCATGATCCAAATTGGACTTTTTATTATACCCCCGATCATACCCGGCTATCTGTTTGGACCTCTTTTTTTAA
The DNA here is from genome assembly GCA_014190475.1 of Bacteroidota bacterium. Classification (GTDB taxonomy): domain Bacteria; phylum Bacteroidota; class Bacteroidia; order Chitinophagales; family Chitinophagaceae; genus JJ008. The sequence continues at coordinate 50,480 of BJGL01000002.1, read as the reverse complement.
TATTATCGGCCTGGATGGGTAAAAAGAGAAAAGATAATATAAACCATGCAGCGCATATTGGAGGAGCACTTTATGGTTGGGCCTTTACGATTGCAGTCACTTATTTACAACACGATTCCTTGAACCCATTGAAAGCTCCCCTTTCAATTATACTTAAAAAACTAGGACTGGGGTAAGGACCTGTATTCAATACGAAGCGCATCATTACAGGGGGGCGTCACTTTAAAACGCTCATCGATTCGAATTCCAATTACCCATACAATTTTATCACCTGCGGTCAGTACCCAAACTTTTTCCTTGTCTGGCAAAGAAAATTTTAGATCAATTAAGAAACGGGCCAACTTCTTCTTTTTTGCCATACCCAAGGGATAGAAGTAATCCCCGGCTCTCCACCGGCGAACTTGTAGTGGAAATGCCAGAAGTTTTCGATTAAGCAATGCTACAGAAGTCGAAGACCAATCCTTACTATCAATTTTTTTGATTTCTTGAAAAGCTAGTGTCCCGTTTGAAAATTCGATGGACGCTTGAGCAGAAGAAACTTCAATAAAATCAGTGTGCTTCGATTGCTGCGGCGAAAGTATTAACCAATTCCGATGTTTTATCAACCTCCAATTTCCTGTATTGGCCACGAGTTGCGCTCCTGTTCTTGCCTGCATTAATCGCGTAGCCTCTTCTATTTGGCCTGCAGAAAAACCAAAAGGATGTAAAAGTTCGTAGAAAAGAGAGGTACCCAGAAAATGGGCGATAGCACCGATCGAAATCATATACTCTCCGTTTTTTTCTTTCAATACTTTTTTTACCTGAACACCGACTAATTGCTTGTACAATTTTTCAATCTTCGTAAATCGAATCTGATTGTCACATAAATTACTCACAACCGCCGGATAAACTTTCTGAAGCGCCGGCATAACGGTGTGGCGAATATAATTTCGGGTATACTCTTCTTTTTGATTCGAGGAATCAACCACATAGCTTACCTGTTTTTCTAAGGCTATTTTTTCTAGCTCCCGTCGTTCTACAGTTAACAAGGGTCGAAGAATACTACCATTTCGTGCTGGCATGCCTGTCAAACCGTGAAGACCTGTGCCCCTGAAAAAATTCATCAATAACGTTTCCGCCTGATCGTCCTTGTGATGCGCCGTTAAAACCCATTTAATATGAGGAAACTGATTAATTAAGGAAGCGAACCATTCATAACGAAGATTGCGTGCCGCCTCTTGAACCGACAGCTGTTTTTCAAGGGCATAAGTAGTAGTATCAAATTGTTTTACATGCAAGGGCATATCCCAGGAAGCAGCAAGCTGTCGAACAAAGGTTTCATCACGTTCACTTTCTGTACCTCGTAATCGAAAATTACAATGCGCTAATTCAACTGCATAGCCCTCCTCTTTACATAGGTGGGCTAGCATCACTGAATCCAATCCCCCACTGATAGCAATCAGCAAAACATCGCCGGGTAGCACCGGAGCAATCAATTCGAGATTCTGTTTAACTGAAAGCTGATTCATTGATTAAAAAGTTAGTTCTTCCCATGCGGAGCGAAGTTCGTTATACGCATGCATATCATTGCCGATTTTGGCTTGTTCCATTCCTTTCTCATAAATAGCAATCGCTTGCTCCGGATTGCCTATTTGCTCCAATAGCTTTGCTAAATGATAATAGGTGCCAACATACGATGAATCAGTTTCTAAGACCCTTTCAAAATAAGTTTGCGCAGTTTGCAAGGCTCCTATTTTAACATACTCCAGCCCAAGCGCATGTAATAAAAAACAGTCAGCAGGGCTGGCCGCAAGCATTTCAGTAAGCTTTGAAATTCTATCCATAATTAAAGGGCTACAGGGTTAAAAAAGCCTGCTAATCGCTTCTCCGGAGATGCGGCAAAACTTATCTTTGCATAGTTGCAATAACAACTTTTAAGCAGCATCAACTTTATTTATGAAGATTCTTGTTTGTATCAGTAAAACGCCGGACACAACGGCAAAAATAGCCTTCACCGACAACAACACGAAATTCGATACCAATGGAGTACAATGGATAGTAAACCCCTGGGACGAATGGTTCGCGTTAGTACGGGCCATTGAATTGAAGGAAGCTGACCCCAGTGTTACTTTACACTTGCTGACAGTTGGCGAATCAGATGCGGATCCCATCATCAGAAAGGCATTAGCATTAGGGGGAGATGAGGCAATCCGAATCAATGCTGCTCCTGCTGAAAGTCAATTTGTAGCACACCAAATTGCTGCCATCGTAAAGGATGGAAATTATGATTTAGTGTTAACCGGTAAAGAGACTATAGATCATAACGGATCAACCGTTGGAGGTTTAATTGCGGGCGAAACAGAGATGCCATTTATAAGTTTGGCTACCAAATTAGATCGGCAAGACAAAACATTGACAATTACTAGGGAAATTGAAGGTGGCCAGGAGGTTTGCGAAGTAGAACTACCGGTTGTGGTCAGTGCACAAAAAGGAATGGCAGAGGCCAGAATTCCAAATATGAGGGGGATCATGGCTGCACGAACAAAACCCCTTAAAGTAGTAGAGCCCATTCCCACCAACACTTATACTGAAACAATACAATTTGAATTGCCCGCTCCCAAGTCAGGTGTTAAACTGATTGCGGCAGATCAAGTGGAGGAATTGGTTCGTCTTTTACACGAAGAAGCAAAAGTCATTTAACAATTTCAATCATCCATTATGAGTATTTTAGTCTATATCGATATTGCCAACGGTAAAATAAAGAAATCAACACATGAAGTTATCTCGTATGGTGCGGATTTGGCAGCAGCAACAGGAGATCAATTAATCGGGGTAGCTATAGGAAATTGCCAAGATCAACTGGAAGAACTGGGCACCTTTGGCTTGCAAGAAGTGATTCAACTTGGAAAAGAAATAGTACGTAACACGCCGCAAGAAACGGATGCCTGGGCACTTGCGACACTCGCAACAGAAAAAAAGGCCCATACGTTGCTTTTCTCTCATTCGCTGGGAGGCAAATTATTAGCCCCATTGACAGCAGCCCGTCTCAAAGCGGGGATTGTTTCAGGTGTTATCTCACAACCGGACCTTTCTAATGGATTTAGTGTTAAAAGATCAGTTTTTTCAGGAAAAGCTTTTGCAAAAATTGCAATAAAAACCGAAGTGCGCGTATTAACGATAAATCCCAACTCTTACCCTGTTAAACAAACAGGCGGGGTAGCAAAACTAACCTCTGCAGCATTAGTGGCGCCTCCAACACGGGTAAGAAGTAAAAATATAGAAAGCGCAGCAGGCGCACTATCCCTCACAGAGGCTGGAATTGTTGTCAGTGCAGGACGAGGATTAAAAGGACCTGAAAACTGGGGCATGGTTGAGGAATTAGCAGGTGAATTAAATGCAGCCCTTGCCTGTAGCCGGCCGGTTGCCGATGCGCATTGGCGGCCTCATCACGAGCATGTTGGTCAGACGGGAGTAGCGATTGCACCCAATCTCTATGTAGCAATAGGAATTTCCGGCGCCATACAACATCTGGCAGGAGTAAATCGCAGTAAGGTAATTGTGGTGATCAATAAAGATCCAGAAGCTCCGTTTTTTAAGGCGGCAGACTATGGAATAGTGGGAGACGCATTTGAAGTGGTCCCGCAGCTTACGGCAGCAATTAAAAAAGTAAAAGCAAGTTAGGAATACCCCTGATTGCTATTCTATATTTGCAGGTGAATGAAAAAAATTGAATTAGAAATTATTGCAATCTCTCATAGCATCACGCAAACACACTCCTATGCAGTTGTTTTGGGAGAAGTGAATGGCTCGCGTAGGCTTCCTATCGTGATTGGTGGATTTGAGGCCCAGGCCATTGCAGTGGCGTTAGAAAAAATGAATCCGTCAAGACCCCTGACGCATGATCTGATGAAGAATTTTTTAGTTGCCTTTGGAATTGACCTTCACGAAGTAATCATCAACGATTTACAAGAAGGTGTTTTTTATTCAAAATTGGTTTGCTCCAATGAGCATGACACCATTGAAATTGATTCCAGAACTTCTGATGCCATTGCCATGGCGGTACGTTTTGGTTGTCCTATTTACACCTTTGAGCACATTTTACAAAACGCTGGAATACTGTTGGAAGAAACAGAAGAATCGAAGCGCAAAAAAACTGAAACAGAAAGCTTGGACGAAGAGATAAGAACCACTGGACACGAAGATCTCAAAAAAATGACCTTAGAGGAGTTGAACCACCTTTTAACGGAGGTATTGGAGAGCGAGGATTATATTCGTGCCATTGCAATTCGCGACGAAATAAACAGCCGTAATAAATAAGCGCGAACCCAGTACCTATGATTGTATTTCCAAATTGCAAAATCAATCTTGGGCTTCGGATTCTACGCAAGCGAGAGGATGGATTTCATGATATAGAGACTATTTTTTATCCGGTTCCTGTACATGATGCGTTGGAGATACTACCCATTCAAAAGGATAAAGACAGCTCTCTTCAATTTGAACAAACCGGTTTATCTATTAAGGGCGCCACGCAACAAAATCTTTGTGTTAAAGCCTATCGCCTACTTCAAGAAATAAAGCCCGATCTACCCCCAGCCTACATACATCTTCATAAAAATATTCCTATGGGAGCTGGATTGGGAGGCGGAAGTGCCGATGGGGTCTTTACATTACTAGCACTTCAATCACTGTTTGAATTCTCTTTATCAAAGCAAGAGAATGAACAAATCGCACTTGAACTTGGAAGTGACTGTCCCTTTTTTTTACTACAACAAGCCGCATGGGGATTAGGACGAGGAGAAAAACTAACGCCCTTACCCTTGTCATTATCAGGTTATCAGATTCTATTGATCCATCCTGGCATTTCTATTGCTACGGCCGAAGCTTTTCGAGGAGTAAGCCCCAGGATAGAGGGAGAGCCATTAACTAATTCAATTTTACGACCAATTGAGGAATGGAAAACGGTAGTTCAAAATCAATTTGAAGAAACCATCTTTATAAAATACCCTGAATTGAAAAAAATAAAGAGTACTCTTTATAAGGCTGGCGCTTTGTACGCCTCAATGAGTGGAAGCGGTAGTACTATTTTTGGAATTTTTCCACCGGATGCCAGTAGACCTACGCTCGAACCATATCCCTGGATACAATGGAAAAAAATTCCATAACTTTAGGGCTACATGGTTAACAGCAACTCTATTTCATCATTTTCCTTCCCGCTACTCAAAAAGCATTTGGATCTATTGAATCACTAACGCTTTTTGCTGTTTCTGCTGTTTTCACTCCCCCACTAACCATCACCCCTTTATCTGATTATTATGTATGAAGCCCCTACTGGCGCGCTAGCCAAACAATTTATAGAGCAAGAGGAGCATTTCAGTGCACACAATTATCACCCGTTACCAGTTGTCATAGAACGAGCGGAGTCCGTATTTATGTGGGATGTAGAAGGTGTACGCTATTTTGACTTTCTAAGCGGATATTCCTCCGTTAATCAAGGGCATTGCCACCCCAAAATTGTGGCTAGTTGTACCCAGCAAGTTCAAAAGTTAACACTCACCAGCAGAGCTTTCCACCACCACTTATTTGGACCCTATGCTGCTTTCATAACCTCCTTATTTGGTTATGACAAGGTGCTCCCTATGAACACAGGCGTAGAGGCCGTGGAGACAGCCATCAAATTATGCCGAAAGTGGGCGTATGAAAAAAAATCAATTCCCAGCAATAAAGCCAAAATCATTGTTTGTGAGGGCAATTTTCACGGCAGAACTTCCGGGGTAATTTCATTCAGTACCGATGAGGAGTCAACACGAAACTTTGGCCCCTACCTGCCAGGATTTATTACTATACCTTATAATGATTGTGAAGCACTGGAAAAAGCGTTAGCAGACCCCCATGTAGCTGGATTTTTGGTAGAACCTATCCAGGGAGAGGCCGGTGTTGTTGTTCCTGCTTTCGGATACCTGAACAAAGCCGCACAACTTTGCCGAGAAAAACAAGTACTCCTGCTTGCAGACGAAATTCAAACTGGATTAGGACGAACAGGAAAAAGGCTGGCTTGTGATCATGAAAATGTTAGACCAGATATTCTGATACTCGGCAAAGCGCTTAGTGGCGGCCTCTTGCCGGTTAGCGCAGTGTTAGCGGATGACGAGATCATGCTTACCATCAAACCTGGGCAACACGGATCTACGTATGGTGGAAACCCGTTGGCATGCGCCATTGCCAAAACAGCACTGGAGGTTATTGAAGAAGAAAGACTAGCAGAAAATGCTGCTGAGCGTGGTATTCAACTCAGGGCGGGAATCAAAGAAATAAATTCACCCTACATCAAGTTAGTAAGAGGTCAAGGATTACTAAATGCTATTGTAATAGCTCATCCTGATCCTAACGCAGCTTGGAATTTATGTATAGAGATGAAAAACAGAGGACTACTGGCAAAACCTACTCATGGAGATAAAATCAGATTAGCTCCCCCCTTGGTTATCTCGGCGGCACAAATAGAAGAAGCCCTTGGTATCATTCGCGATAGTTTACCCCTGCTTAATTACAAATGATCAATCGCGAAGCCACTCGTTTGTTATTTTGTTGAACTGACAAAATCAAAAGCGAACCTCTTTTTATTTCTGCAGAAATTGGGATTGAAAAGAGCTCATCATGACCAGATACTAAATTTCGAAATTCTCGACTCAATAATTGACCATGCAACGTAAAAAGTTGAAAAATTGTTTGACCAACACCTTTACACGCGATCGATATTCGATGGGAAAATAAGTCAACCTGATACCGGTGTAATGAAAAAGAAGTACCACCCGCTATAAAAATGGACTTCACTGCACTAAAATTTAAGGAGCCATCCTTGTCCTCCTGCACAATACGGTAATAACTTCTTCCGGGTAAGGGGTTATTATCCCAAAACTGATAAACTTGTTCTGTACTAGAATTTCCACTAAATCCTGCAGTAAGTTCTCCAATTCTTAAAAATGATTCGCCCTCTGCAGAGCGCTCAACATGATAGCGCAAATTATTTTCTTCCCAAGTGGTTGCCCACGCTACCATAACCCGATTATTTAACAGATAAAGATCTGTGTACAGCCAATGCACGGGTAGCGTTGCAGGAACCACTTGTCCCGATAATTCCAAATCATCAATTCGCCAGTTTGCGATATTAATAGCGGCAGTTCCAACTCCATCAAATCCGTATATCCGATAGGCAACAACCTCTTGATAGGAAGAGGAAATGGAATGCTGTTGAAATACCCAGCTACTGTTATTGGAAAGGCTACTAGTGTAAATAGGTGTAGTAAAATTGTCAACACTGGAATAAATAGACCAGGTTTGAGGACCCGAATTGGTAGATCGAAGACCAAGTGCAATGGATTGTAGTAAAAACTTATATCCAGAAACGGCTGAAATAGTAAAACTAAAATAAGAGGAACCAGTAGCCGTCTTATTTAAGGGGCCGGTTCTGCAGGCTAGAGCAGCATTATTATCACCCGAAGCGCCAGTGTATGAATTTAAGGATGCAGAATTTGAAGTAAGAAATGAAGTAGTACCAAAATTTACACCTTGAGAAATATCGCTGGCCGTTAGTAGTGAGGAAGGATGAGTAGCGGGAGTCGACAATTGCATATTCCAATAAATGGAAAAAGCAGATTGAGCCATAACCATGGGTGCAAGAAAAAGGACAATAGTAAATTGGGACAGATAACGGACTACTAGCACCCCATAAGTATACAGTCACTACCCCTCAAAATCAATACCTGAAAGAAATTAGAATTTTACTGACTTTTTTCCTGTTGGAGAACAGGAGGAAAAAAGCTTGCGAGTAACATGGCGATACTGGCGATTGCTACCAAATAAAATCCCAATTGCCGAGCGGGACACTCACCGCCTCTGCATAAAGCCATCAAGAAGAAATTGCGAATCATCCAAGACAGGTTGAGCGCTGAAACGAGCAGATTAAACCGCTTTGCCCAACCCATAGGAATAAAAACAAAAAGAAAATATAGACACAGAAATAGTAGATGAAAAAGGCCAGGTTTCCCAAAACTGGTTCCCTCCGTATTCATCCCAGTCAGAATAAGTGAAGGAGTAGAAATCACAATCCACGGCATCCAACAAGCGATCGCCAGTAAAAGACCAGATAGAAGAGAGAAAAGTAGATAATGACTGTTTTTCATAGTTAATCTTTTAGGACCGACCGTGATTTCTTTTGCCAATAATAGTACAAAGGTAATCCAGCTAACACCAATAAGAGACCTGCTCCAGCATGAATGATGGGTTGTTTACCCAGCATGAAAGAAACAATATCTGAATAAAGTGTAGCCACTAAATAAAAAGCGCAGAAAAAAATAAAAATGAGAACCGAAAATGGCTGCCCCCAAGCCTGATAGGATGGCGGTTGATCTTGTTTAGTCCGGGACAACCGAAATACCGCAATTGCAGCCAGACCATAGGCAATCCAAGTAACAAAAACATACATATCAGCAAGCATATCAAAAGAACCCGATAAAATTAAAATAGTTACCCAAAACCCATGCAACCGAAGCGCTGCAACAGGGAGCTGTCTCTTTTGATCTAAGGCGCCAAGCCACCCTGGAAAAACTCGATCCCTTCCCATTGCATAAGTAATCCGAGAAGTAGCCATGATATTCCCATTCAAACACCCCAAGGTGCAACATACAATCAGAAATGCGATTAATCCTCCCGCCATTGGGCCCCAAGCCAGCGATAATGCATCGGCAGCAACCACTTTGGTAGTAGCGATTTGATTTACAGGCATCACAAAAAGATAGGCCTGGTTCAACAGCAGATAAAGGAATAAACAAATCCCCACACCAAAAAGTAAAGCACGAGGGATATTACGAGATGGGGATCGAACCTCCCCTGCCATTGAAATGATGTTGATCCATCCATCTAATGCAAAAAAAGCACCCGTCAAAGCGGGTATCCATGCCACAAGGCCACGATCCATGGCGACGTTCAAACCCGGCAACGTTAGATTAGTAATATTCCCCTTTGCAGCTGAAAAAAGCAAAATTGATAAGAACAATAAAATAAAAATATTCAAAGCGGTTGAAAAGAATTGAAGCCGACCACCCGCTTGCAAACTTTTTGTATTAATCCACGTAATAAACAGCACCAGTACTATGGCAATCAATTTGACAGTAAAGTCACGAAAAGGATATAGATAACCTAGCGGATAAATAGAAATGGAAAATGAACTCCAGCCAGGACTCAAAAAATCAGGAATAGCTAAAAGAGCATTCAGATAAGTAGCACAAATGAAAGCAATCGCAGCTACAGAGGCTGTATTGATAACCGAAAATGCAGACCAACCGTATAAAAATCCAATTCGGGGTCCATAGCATTTCGTAAAATGCACAAATAATCCGCCTGTGGTAGGCATACGCACCCCCAACTCTGCTATAACCAATGCCCCGCATAAGGTAAAAAAACCGGCCACCACCCATATTAGGGTCATAGCCACAGGCGATCCTAATTGTGTTGCCATAGAGGCTGGCTTCATAAAAAGACCAGCCCCAATGATTGATCCTACAATAAGAGAAAGGGCAGCCTTTCCGGAAAGCTGCCCTTTATTATATTCTTGTAGCATGATTGGTTGTCACTGAAACCTAAAGATAAGTGGGAACAAAAAGGTAACCAAGACAGCCCAAATAAAGTAAACAGGCAAATAGCGAGCAATAACTTCCTCTACTGAAGTGGAGGCTACCTGGCCGCGTAGTTGTCGAAACAGTTGACGAGCCAGTAAAATCAAATTAATGAAGAACAATAAATTTCCGCCCAGTACTGCTAATCGATTTGGCGTAAAGCCCCAAGATCCGATACGATATACAATGGCAGAAAGCGCTACTCCATTTACTACGATCGTTACGAGAGCCAAAAGGAAGATAATCCAATGTGCTAGCTTATTTTCTGCAGCACGCTTCATTTCGACCACAGAGAAAAAGATGATCGCTAATACACCAATTAAGAGCGCATTAAATAGCATTAGAAAATCGCGATCGGTATAAGGATCTTTTCCAGCAATCAAAATCCCAATTAAATAGGCCACCAATGTGACCAGCACTAGCGGACTAAAAATTCTGGCAATAACAGGAGAGACCTTATTCACTAATTGAGGATTATACCGAATTACATAGGTAGCAATCAAGGGGGAGGCCGATAATTCAGCAATCAATATCCACCGGGTGTAAAAATCTTCGATAGAAAGACCAATTAAACTAAAGAGACCCATGGTAATTCCAGATAGTACCATCACCCCACTAACAATCAAGGAGCCCATAACTATAAGATCGCCGTTAAAACGTAAAAAAGCAGGACGCTCCGCCCAATCATGCAACTGACCCTTCCCGTATACAAATCCAAGTAAGGACCATCCAACTAGCGGGAGATGTATACAGCTTAGTATAAACGTGTCATTATCAAAATTACCTGGCAACCAATTGATATAAGCCGCACAGGCTGCAAATAGGAACAGGACTCCAAAGATGATTTGCTTGTTAAGTCGGTGCAACCACATAAAATATCCCGCTAATACAGGCAGTACAATAAAACTGATATTGCGGGGAAAAAATTCCTCCGGTTTCAGCGAAAAAAAATCAGGAATTTTTGCGATTAAAGTTGCAATGGCAGTGGCCACTAAAATAACCAATAAGTCAGCCCCCCTTCCCCAAGAAATGGAGGAGGATTCTTCTTGTAAGCGCTCATACCAGCATATTGCAATAGGATCAGCAGGTTTGGCTGGGAATACCTCGAAAAAAGCTTTTCGAAATCCAGATTTGTCCGAACGATACAAACTTTCCAGTTTGGCCGGATTTGTCAAATTCAATTGTATTGTTTCTTTCATTGTACAGGGCCTGTGTGTTTATAACAGTTGTTCGAAAGTAGATGTTGAACAAAAAATCAACAATCCACCCCTGTAATTTAACAATACATTTCGTTTTTGAGTGATTTCACTCGTTCATCCGCCAAATATTCATCAAAGGTCATTAAGCGATCAATAACTCCCTTGGGCGTAAGCTCGATTACTCGATTAGCAACAGTTTGCATAAAAGTATGATCATGACTACTTAATAAAACCACACTCTTGTAATCAGTGCATTGCTCGTTAAAACTTTGAATACTCTCTAGATCTAAATGATCGGTGGGCTGATCTAGCAAAATTACATTGGGATTTTGCAACATCATTCGGCTAAGCATACAACGAACCTTCTCTCCCCCACTCAGCACCGTTGTTTTCTTCATGACATCTTCTCCACTAAATAACATCTTTCCCAAAAACCCTCTTAGGAAAGGTTCGTCCACATCTTTTACATGTTCAGGAACATACTGCCGTAACCAGTCCATCAAGTTAAGTTCGCCCGCAAAATATTTTGAATTTTCCTGTGGCAAGTAAGCCCAGGTGATGGTAGTTCCCCATTCAAAAGACCCACCATCAGCCATTAGTTCCCCAGCAATAATATTGTAAAAAGCAGTAACTGCTAAAGGGTCCTGACTTAAGATTGCTATTTTATCACCTTTGTTAATGGTGAAGCTAACCTGATCAAATAAAACACGTCCATCTACAACCTTTCGTAGCTTTTCAACATTTAATATTTGATTGCCCACCTCACGAAGTGGTTGGAAAATAATTCCAGGATATTTACGATAGCTGGGCTCGATTTCTTCGATGGTCAGTTTTTCAAGGGCTTTTTTACGAGAAGTTGCCTGACGACTTTTTGATGCATTAGCGCTAAACCGTGCAATGAAATCAATGAGTGCCTGTCTCTTCTCTTCAATTTTCTTATTCTTATCTCCCAACTGACGAGCCATTAATTGAGAGGACTCATACCAGAATGTATAGTTGCCTGTAAATATTTTAATCTTTTGTCTATCCACATCAGTGACATGCGTGCACACAGCATCCAAAAAGTGTCGATCATGGCTGACTACTAGTACTATATTTTCGTAATCAGCCAGAAAATTTTCTAGCCAGGATATGGTTTCTATATCGAGTCCATTGGTAGGCTCATCCAACAATAAAATATCCGGATTTCCAAATAGAGCCTGCGCTAAAAGCACGCGGACTTTCAAATTAGTTGGAATATCCTTCATCTTAGATTGATGCAATTCCTCTTTCACTCCTAATTCTCCCAATAAGGTAGCGGCATCACTATCGGCGGTATAACCTCCCATCTCTCCATACTCTGCCTCTAACTCCCCGGCTCTTATACCGTCTTCTTCGGTAAAATCGGCAAGTGCGTAGATCTTTTCCCGCTCCTTGGCCACTTGCCAAAGTTTGGAGTGACCCATTAACACCGTGTTCAAAACAGTCTCCTCATCAAAGGCAAAATGATTTTGCTTTAAAACGGCCATTCTTTCCCCAGGTGTAAACTCTACTTTTCCCTTATTCGGCTCAATTTCGCCGCTTAAGATCTTCAAAAATGTGCTCTTGCCTGCGCCATTGGCCCCTATTACCCCATAACAATTTCCTTTGGTGAAATTGAGATTTACTTCTTCAAAAAGGACCCGCTTTCCATAGGCGAGTTTTAAATCACGAACACTGATCATATGTAATTGATTGCGGCGGCAAAGGTACCAAAAAAAATCCCGTTCGGGGTACCGAACGGGATTTGAAATCGAATAGGCTTTTCTTACTTGTAGATAACCATGCTTATGGTTCTGCTCTCAACAGGAGTTACCTCGTCATTTACGAAGAGCAAATGGAAGGTTCCAGCTGGAAGTGAAGACATATCCATATTTACAACCTGTCCATAATACACATTGGAAATTTCCTGTGTGCGCACCAGCTGTCCAAGATTATTGAAAATCTTAACCGAGAAACGGGTATAAAGATCTGTGTTGATGCGGATACCAAATTTACCAGTATTAGGATTTGGATATAAAGTCAAGGAAGAAGGGTTGGACAATGGTACCTGGCGTTCAGCGCATTGGTCTACAATGATAGAACGAGATAAGGTAGATTGACATCCCGCGTTAGAAGCTGTGTAAGTAACTGTTTTTACACCCAATCCAGCAGTACGTGGGTTAAATGCACTACCGGAAACTCCTGTTCCACTAAAGGCACCACCAGCAGGAGTAGCAGTCAAGGAAACAGGACGGTCAGAAAGACAAAGCTCATTAACCGTATTGAATGAAATCACTGGGTAAGTATTTACAGTCAGTGCAACATTTGTTGAGTAAATGGTTCCACAACTTGTGGTTACAGCACAACGGAAGATATAACCATTTTGTGTTGCAGGTACATTAGACTGGTTAAAGGTACCAGTTGTTGCACCATTTACTGGAGCCCAAGTTGCACCACCATTGGCACTTGCTTGCCATTGGTAAGTCAGTGTTCCTACAGGCGTTGTTGCAGCTACCACAAAACTGGTCGAAGCACCCTCACAAATTACAGCCGTTGGTGAAGGTTGTGCTGTAATTGTTGGTGCAGCACTCAAGGTTAAAGTTGCAGCATTGGAAGTAGCAGCAGGGCTACATGCACCCGATACTACACAACGATAGCGATTATTATTTTGAGAAAGTACGGTAGAAGCGATGGTGTATGTTGCCGCAGTTTCTCCCGTGATATTTGAATAAGTAGAACCCCCATCTGTGCTTACTTGCCATTGGTAAGTCAATGCCGTTCCAGTTGCTCCAACAGAGAAGGAAACGGTTGTGCCGGTACACTGTGCCACGTTAGTAGGCTGTGTAACCACTGCAGGTAATGTATTTACCGTAAGAGTAGCGGCAGAAGAAGTAGTGGTACCACATTGTCCAGCCACGATACAACGGTAAGTATTACCAGTCATAGAGGCAGTAACGCCAGAGGCCGTATAGGAAGCAGCGGTTGCACCAGTGATATTGGCAAAACCAGAACCTGTATTTACCTGCCACTGATAGGTACCGGTAGAAGCAATGGTAAAGGTTGCATTACCTCCAACGCAAGCCGTTTGGTTTGCAGGTTGAGTTGTAATAGCAGGTCCACTACCAGCGTTGACTGTAAAGGACAAGTTTGCTGTTTGGTTGGAAGCTCCAGTGCTTACACCTGTAACTACGATGGTGTAGGTACCTGCATTCAGCGTATTAGCACCAGATAATGTAACCGTAGTACTACCGCCTACTGCAACTGTAGCCGGGGAGAAACTTACAGTTGTTCCAGCTGGGTTACTTGAAGCGCTTAATGCTATATTACCCGTAAAACCACCGTTGGAGGCAGTACCTAATGTAATATCCATTGTTGCAGGTGCAGGGCAAGCAGCCGTTGCAGGAACTGTAGTATTAAATGTGAAACCAAACGGTGGAGGAATGATTGTCAGGTTTGCATTATTGATATCAAAGTAAACATTGTTGGTAGCTTTTACTTTGAAACGAACAGTGGTAGAAGGAGTGTTGGGTACAGTGAAGCTCTCGGTTCCATCATTTGGAGTGTTAGGAATCAAGAGTGTAAATGTAGTACCGCCATTGGTAGAAATGTATACATCTACGTTAGCGGTGTTGGTTGGCGCACCAGTAGTACCATTTACGGACCAAGTAAGCGTTTCAGTTGTACCGGCAGTTAATGTAGCAGCAGTGTTGTGTGATGTAATTAGGAATGGTCCCACTGCTGAAGAAACTGTAATAGCTACGTCTGAATAAGCAGTTTGACCCACACGAATGGGGGCCGTAGAGCTATAGGGCGCGTTATCACGAACAGTCAATCTGAAGTTTAATACCCTTGCTACACTGCTCAATGCCTCTGTATTTGCAATAGCGTCACCACCGGGCAATGGACCCGTTACAGATAGACCAGCTAGAATGGTTGCCAAACGAGGGAAAATACGGGTTGGGCTGGTAGTAGCAGGGAAAGTTAACCAGTTTGGTCCCACCAGTTTGGTTGGGCTAGCCACGCTATTAACACCTGTAACTGTAGAATTAGCTGCATCATCCTGCTCCCAACAATAAGTAAGAACATCCCCTGTGTTTGCATCGGTAGCAGAACCAGTTAATTCAAATGGTGTTGAGATAGGAATAGTATAAGGAGTCAATGCTGCGATAACTGGTGTTGCATTGGTTCCTGCTAATGAAGTAGTGATTGGACAAGTTTTAGTAGCTAGATTAACTTGAACCTGCTGAATTGAATTGGCATGGAAAATATCTATTGAGTGCGGAGCCACGTCTTGTGATGTGATACCAGCGTATCCCATGATAGTGATACCTGAACCAACCTCTTTGTTGTTTACCCCACCCGCTTCAATGCTCATGGAGAAGGTGTGATTAGCTCCCAACTGGTGTCCGATCTCATGCGCTACATAGTCAATATCGAAATTATCTCCCTGCGGGATAGCGTCTGCAGGAGAAGTGATTCCCCGACCCTTTTGACCATCAACGCATACGCAACCAATACAACCGGCATTACCACCGCCGCCTGATGCACCAAATAAGTGTCCGATATCATAGTTAGCCTCTCCGATAACAGCCGTTAATGTTGTTTGCAACTGATTATTCCAAAGATTCATTTGCGCAGGAGGTGAATAAGGATCTGTTGCAGGATCATAATAAAATACGCTGGTAGTATTGGAGACAAGGTTGAGGTGCAATGCCAAATCTTTTTCATAGCAACCATTGGTACGAGTCATGGTGGCATTAACAGCAGCGAGAACCAAGTTCACTTGAGCGGCGCTAGTTGCACCAAAATAGTTGGAATATTCTGCTGTAACAGATTGCGCCAAACGCATGGTCTTCAATTCACCTGTGTTTGACTCAAGACGTTGTAGGTATACCTGACGATTTACACCCAACGCTAACTGCTGATCAGGTGTAGAACAAAGCCAAGGTAAATCTCCTTTACGACGAGTAGTTTGGAAAACAGCATAAGTGCTTCCATCCTGAGAATACTTTTCTACATATTCATTGGAGGCATCAGCACGAAAAACAATAGTCTGAATCCCTTCTGGAGAATAACTGATTTTGAGCAACGCTGCAGGATCTTCTATACCCTTACCAGAATAAGCACGAATAGAAGGGAACTGAAGTTGAAGAGACGGCTCAAAATTGGAAGCCTCTACCACTTCAAACTGCTCCAATTTACCGGCAGCATTCGGTACCGTAATAACAGTAGTTCTTCGTTGAGGATTTTCTCCCACAATCGACAGCAATTGCTGACGCAATGGTGCCACATTTAAATCAAACAATTTAAATTCCTTGGGGTAAGATTGTCTTGCAACAGCTTTGTGTGTTACAATTCCTTCTTTACTGGGACGAGAAGTCCAGTATTGTTCCTGTGAAAAAGCAGGTAGGCTGAATAAACCAGCGAACAAAAGGATGAGCAAATTCGAGTAAAAATTGCGCATGTGAAGTGGTTTGTTTTAATAAATGATTGTCAGGCAAGGGTATGAAACCCCGCCAGCGCCTTAAAAATAAGGATTTTAACAGTCCGTTTGTACAGGAATTGGCAAAAAAAAGTCCCGTTTCGGTCAGAAACGGGACTGTAAATTGATTTTGAAGCTTTACGGCAGGAATTAGTAGCCTCCCATACCCCCCATATCAGGTGCGGGGTGCGCATGAGGTTCTTCTTTTTTAGGCTTGTCGGCTACTACACATTCAGTAGTTAGAAGCATTGCGGCAATCGATGCTGCATTCTCCAACGCTACGCGGCTAACCTTAGTAGGATCAATCACACCAGCCTTGAACATGTTATCATATGTTTCCGTGCGGGCATTGAAACCGAAATCACCCTTGCCATCTTTAATTTTCTGTACCACGATAGATCCGTCAATGCCAGCATTAGCTGTCAGGATACGTACGGGCTCTTCTAAAGCACGACGTACAATTGCCATACCGGTTTGTTCATCTTCGATTTGACCTTTCACTTTTGCCTCGAGCTTTTCGATGGCACGGATAAATGCCACACCACCACCAGGCACGATACCTTCTTCCACGGCCGCACGAGTAGCATGCAACGCATCATCCACGCGATCTTTCTTTTCTTTCATTTCCACTTCTGTAGCAGCTCCTACATATAAAACCGCTACTCCACCACTTAACTTTGCTAAACGCTCTTGTAATTTTTCCTTATCGTAGTCAGAGGTAGTTGTTTCGATTTGCGCTTTGATCTGATTTACACGCGCTGTGATATCTTCTTTCTTTCCTTTACCGCCTACGATTGTTGTGTTGTCTTTGTCAATAGTAACAGAGGCTGCTTGACCCAGGTAGCTGATATCAGCATTTTCCAATTTGAAACCTTGCTCCTCGCTTACCACGATACCCTTTGTTAGTATAGCAATGTCTTGCAACATTTCTTTACGACGATCACCAAATCCAGGAGCTTTTACAGCAGCTACTTTGAGGGTACCACGTAATTTGTTTACAACTAACGTTGCTAATGCTTCACCTTCCAAATCCTCAGCGATGATGAGTAATGGACGGCCACCCTGCGCAACTTTCTCGAGGATATGCAAAATGTCCTTCATACTGCTGATCTTCTTGTCATAGATCAGGATATAGGGATTTTGCAATTCAGCTTCCATTTTTTCGCTGTTTGTAACGAAATATGGTGAAATATATCCACGATCAAATTGCATACCTTCTACCACATCCACTGTAGTATCAGTACCCTTTGCTTCTTCCACAGTGATCACCCCCTCTTTACCCACTTTAGCAAACGCTTCAGCAATTAATTTACCAACGGTTTCGTCGTTGTTGGCAGAAATGGTAGCAACCTGTTGGATTTTTTTACCATCACTTCCAACTGTCTGACTCTGATCTCTTAGACTTTCTACAACAATACTTACCGCTTTATCAATTCCTCTT
Source organism: Bacteroidota bacterium (assembly GCA_014190475.1). Taxonomy (GTDB): domain Bacteria; phylum Bacteroidota; class Bacteroidia; order Chitinophagales; family Chitinophagaceae; genus JJ008. The sequence goes on along the minus strand of BJGL01000002.1, from coordinate 32,711 downwards.
TTTAAGTCCATTGGGTTGGCACCCGCAGCAACCATTTTGAGGCCCTCACCGATAATAGCTTGCGCCAGCACGGTAGCAGTAGTAGTTCCGTCTCCAGCAATGTCGGCTGTTTTGGAAGCTACTTCTTTTACCATTTGAGCACCCATGTTTTCAATAGGGTCTTCTAATTCAATTTCTTTTGCAACTGTTACACCGTCCTTTGTAACCTGAGGAGCGCCAAATTTCTTTTCAATTACTACGTTGCGTCCTTTAGGGCCTAATGTAACTTTTACTGCGTTGGCGAGTGTATCAACACCACGCTTCATTTTGTTTCTTGCTTCAATATCAAAAAAAATCTGCTTTGCCATATACTTTTAATTTGTAGTTAAGTTGTTGAGGATAGCGCAATTAAACAATTGCTAGAATATCGGATTCACGCATGATGAGGTAATCTTCTCCCTCAATCTGAATTTCTGTACCGGCATATTTGCCATAGAGTACAGTGTTTCCTGCCTTTACCGTTACCGGCTCATCTTTTTTACCAGGACCTGCTGCGATCACCGTACCACGCTGTGGTTTTTCTTTTGCAGTGTCTGGAATGATGATACCACCGGCTGTTTTTTCCTCGGCAGCTGCAGCTTTCACAATCACTCGATCGTGAAGCGGAGTTACGTTTACTTTCTTGGCCATAGCTTGTTTTGATTTTGTTTTTAAAGGTTCAATGCCCACCCACCGGCGGGCGGCGAAGTTACCGTAAATTGTATGCCAGTACTTTTTTTGATATTCAACCTGCATTTTTTGTCAGAAAACAAACGACAAAACTGCTCATTGTTAACTTATTAGAACATAATCCTGCCATTTTTTCAGTACACTTTATTCCTTGCAGGGCAAGGGATTATGATCTATATTTGCCCCTGCAACAGCTCATTGAAACATGATCAGCAGAAGAAATATCCGGGTAAAAGTGATGCAGGTACTCTATACCCTATCCACCGTAGAGGAAATACCCACACCTACCCGTTTACAAGCACAGCTGGATCAACATTTTGAACAAACCCGGGACCTATTTACCTATTTAACCTGGTTCCTGACACAGGTACTTCGCTACACGGAAACCTACGCACACAAGAAAGCCTCAAAACATCTCCCCACAGAGGCTGATCTTAATATTAATACCAAATTGGCCGGCAATGAATTGCTTTGGCAGATTCTTGAAAAGGAGGACTTCAAGAAACAGGTTAATCGATTAAAACCTGAAAGCAAAACCGAACCAGATTTAATTCGTAAAATTCACCTTCAGCTGTTGGAAACGAATGCTTACAGGGAGTACATTTCAAATAACAAAAGAGATAAAAAAGAAGAAAAAAAGATCATGGAATTTATTCTAAATGATCTGCTTCTGGCAAACCCCGTTTTCCTTTCTCACATTAGCGAATTATTTGGAAATTTTGATGACGATGGAGAATCTGTTGTGCAATTGATAGGAACCTTACTTCAAAAACCACATGCACTTTCACTGGATACATTAATAGACCCTGAAAAAGAAAAGTTTGCGCGCGAATTATTACGAACAACCGTAGAGAAGGACCAACACCTTGAATCGCTGATTGTCCCTAAACTAAAAAATTGGGATCCAGACCGAATTGCGGTGTTAGACATGATCATGATGAAAATGGGTGTTGCCGAATTCCTGTATTTTGAAACGATCCCGCCCAAAGTAACACTCAATGAATATATCGACTTGGCCAAGGAATATAGCACGGCTCAAAGCGGTCATTTTGTGAATGGAATCCTGGATAATGTTCGAAAAGAGTTGGAAGAACAAGGAAAACTCAATAAAATTGATTTTAAAAAAACAAAAAAGTAAACAATCAATAGTTCTATGAAGCAACTTTTAATACTGCTTGTATCATCTGTGTTACTCCTATCAGGTTGTAAAGAATTACCTGAAAGCACAAACACCGATGCAGCGATGGCCACCGATACAGCTGCAGTTGCAGAAAAAATTCCACAAGAGGATACCTCCCAATTCACGCGCATAACTTGGTTAGACACCACGGATCAATCACTGGGGAAATTAAAACCTGGTAAAGAAATTGAGATTAAATGGCGATTCAAGAATACGGGTGAACGCCCCTTAATTATTGAAGGAGTAACAGCCTCCTGCGGATGCACTATTCCTGAAAAGCCTGAAAAACCATTATTACCCGGCGAGGAAGGGACCATCAAGGCTAAATTCAATGGAAGTGGCAGCGGCTACATCGTAAAGCAGGTTCATGTAGTTGCCAATACCAACCCCTCTAAAAACCATACCCTTAGTTTTTCTGGTCAAATTCCTGAACAAAATCAATAATTAATACTATGAATACTTTTTACCTTCTACAACAAGCCGCTCAACCTGGATTTGGCGGATTTCAGTTCATTTTTTTAGGATTGATGATTTTAGTGTTTTGGCTTTTCTTTATAAGACCGCAAGCAAAACGCGCAAAAACTCAAAAAGAGTTTATTGACAATCTTGCAAAGGGAGAAAAGATTGTAACAATTGCAGGCATTCATGCTAGCATCAACAAGGTAAATGAAGACGGCACTTTACAGATTGAAACAAGTCCTGGCAGTTATCTCAAAATCGAAAAATCTGCCATTAGTATGGATTGGACACAGGCATTGAACAAGCCTGCCGCTGCAGAAAAAAAATAAACATGCTACGGGTTGGACTGACCGGTGGTATAGGGAGTGGGAAAACCACAGTTGCTCATATTTTTGAGTCACTGGGTATTCCCGTATTTTATGCGGATGAGGTTGCGAAACGTTTAATGACACAAGACCCTCAGTTAGTAGCTGCCATCAAAGAAAAGTTTGGTGCGGCTGCTTACCTGGATGGCCATTTAAACAAAGAATTAATTGCTACACAAATTTTTTCTGATCCGAAAAAGCTTGCTTGGCTTAATCAGTTGATTCATCCGGCTACCATCCAAGCTGCTAATCGCTGGTTTGAAGAACAGAAGGCTCCCTATGCAGTTCGGGAAGCGGCGCTACTATTTGAAAGTGGTGCAGATAAAGGTTTGGATTATGTAGTGGGCGTTTCCGCTCCGATCTCCCTTCGGTTGGATAGAGTAATTAAAAGAGATGGCGCAAGCCCTGCTGCCATCAAACAGCGGATGGCTAATCAACTGGATGAAGAGGCTCGTAATAAAAAATGTAACTTTTTATTGCTAAACGATAATACCCAGCCGTTATTGATGCAAGTAGTTGCGCTGGATAAAAAGCTTAGGGCTATTTCAACCGAGCCAAGGCAAGCTTGATTCGATGCCAGCCTTCTTCAATTTTATCGCGGCTGTTGGCAAAGGAAAAACGAATACAGCTTGGTTCTCCAAAGGCATCTCCCATCACGGAGGAAACATGTGCTGTATTTAAGAGATACATAGATAAATCTGCAGCGTTCGTTATAATGTTATTACCATCAGACTTTCCGTAGTAAGCACTCATATCTGGAAAAATATAAAAAGCACCTGCAGGAATTGGGCATTTGATATCTGGTATTGCTGCGACTAATTTCAAAACCAGTTCACGTCTCGCAGCAAATTCCTCTACCATCTGTAGGGTTGGCCTTAGGTCCTCTGTGAGTGCAGCAATAGCAGCACGTTGTGCAATAGAATTGGCTCCACTGGTAAACTGCCCTTGAATTTTCTCACAAGCTTTAGCAATTGTTTCGTTGGCGGCTATATACCCCAAGCGCCAACCGGTCATTGCAAAACCCTTACTCAACCCATTTACAATTGCCACACGATCGGCAATTGAGGGGAAAGCTGCAATACTGCAAGACTCTCCCACGTAGTTGATATACTCATAAATCTCGTCGGAGATAATAGTTATTTGAGGATATTTTTCAAATACATGAACCAATGCCTCCAATTCCTGTCTGCTGTATACGGCTCCACTCGGATTACATGGAGAAGAAAAAAGAAAAACGGAAGTATTTTTTGTGATAGCATCCTCTAACTCACGAGGCGAAATTTTAAAACCTGATGCTGCAGTTGTTTTTATCTCAACAACTTTTCCTCTTGCAATTTTTACCAACTCGCTGTAGGTAACCCAATAAGGAGTTGGAATGACTACCTCTTGCCCCTCGTCTACTAATGAAAGAATAAGATTGGCTAAACTTTGCTTAGCACCCGTGGAAACTACTATTTGTGTGGGTTTATAGATTAGTCCGTTATCGCGTAACAATTTTGTACAAACGGCCTCTCGTAATTCAAGATAGCCCGGTACAGGAGTATAGTGGCTCCAATTCTCTTGTATGGCCTTAATAGCAGCTTCTTTGACGTGAGAGGGGGTATCAAAATCAGGTTCTCCCAGACTCAAATCAATCACATCTACGCCACGGGCCCTGAGTTCACGGCCCAGCTTAGCCATTTTCAGGGTTTCCGGTTCATTAAAACGGCTCAGCAAGGAGGAAAGGGCTGTCATAGGCTTAAAGTACTAGTGCGGCAAATTACAATAAAGCTCCTAACCAGAAGCTCAACTAAGCCTGTTTTTATGCCCGAAATTCCCTGAAAAAGCTATATTTGCCGTCCTTGAAAAATTCTGTAAATCAATCCATATGCAACTGAAAGGTTTGGTTCGCTTTTTTACTGTCCTGCTGATCATCTATTCGCTGTACCAGCTCTCCTTTACGTGGCTGGTTCAAAACTTTGAAAAAAAGGCGGACGAAAAGGCCAGTCAGTATGTCGGCAAGTCCTATCCCGCCGCCTCCGTGAAATACCCCAATGACAAGGACTCACAATCCTATTGGCAGGAATTTCTAGATAAGAGAAAGGCTACTTACCGAGACAGTGTTCTAAGAGCAAGTGAAAATGAAACAGTAACCTATGGCATCAATGGTGCCATGAGCTACAAAAAAGCGAAAGAAGAAGAGTTAAACCTCGGTCTTGACCTACAAGGGGGCATGAACGTTACGTTAGAAGTAGAAATGTCAGGTTTGCTTCGTTCCCTTGCCAATAATACAACGGATCCCAACTTTTTAAGCGCTCTTCAAAATGCTGATAAACGGAAGGCTAATAGCGATGCGGACTTCATTACACTGTTCATACAAGAATATAGGAAATTAGAACCCAGCAGACCATTAGCTACTCTATTTTCCGGCGCAAGCGGTAATCAAGTGAACATCAAGACAACCGATCTTGATGTAGAAGTTTATATCAGAGAACAAGCTCGAGCCGCCTTCGATCTAACTTTTGATCGTCTCAGCACACGTATCGACCAATTTGGTGTTGCACAGCCCTCCATTAATCCAATTCCAAATCGTGGATTGATTACCGTAGAATTACCTGGTATAAAAGATAAGGAGCGTGTTCGCAAACTATTGCAAAGCACTGCCAATCTTCAATTCTGGGAGATATACACGCTTAAGAATGCCAACTATGCAAGCAGCTGGCAACGTGCTATCGATGCATTTAATGTAAAATATGCAGGCAAAGCTGATTCTACACTTCAAAAAGATACCAGTGCCCTTGTCACCACTAAAGCAGCACCTGAAACTGCAAAAAAAGATACGAGTAGCACCAAAAAACTTTCTGAGGCTATCGTAAGCAAAGGAGCTGATACGGGTAAAAAAGCAACAAACGCTACAGTCCCTACCATTAGCTTAAATAACTATTTACAGTTCGTACAGCCTTATCAAGATGAAAAAGGGAATGTGGTTTATCCTGGCGCCACTGCCATGGTAGCCGTAAAGGACACTGCGCTGGTAAGAAGTTATTTGGATGAACTCAAAGGCAACTTTCCTTCTGACGTAATCTGGGCTTATGGAGTTCCTGATAAGGACAATAAAGGGGTTGCTGCCACAATTGTTCCCCTGCATGCACTTAAAACCTACAACCGTACTACAGCTAAATTGGAGGGAGATGCCATTTCGGATGCCAGACAAGATTTTGATCAATATGGGAAAGTTCAAATTGAAATGACCATGCGTCCTGCTGGTGCAGCAATTTGGAAAAGAATGACCGAGGAAAATGTTGGAAGCCCCATTGCAATTGTATTGGATAATGTGGTGCAATCTGCTCCCAATGTAATTACTCCCATTCCGAATGGAATTTCCTCTATCACGGGCAACTATTCACAACAAGAAGCTGCTGACCTGGCCAATATTTTAAAAATTGGTAAACTACCCGCTCCTGCTAAAATTGTACAAGAGCAGCAAGTAGGTCCAACCCTTGGCGAGGAAGCTATTCAAGGAGGTTCACTCAGCTTTATCGTTTCCTTTGTAGTGATCTTCGCTTTAATGCTGGTTTATTATAACACCAGCGGATGGATCGCAAATATTGCGCTTATACTCAACCTTCTTTTCACGGTAGGAATTCTAGCTGGCTTAGGCGCAACGCTAACCGCTCCGGGTATTGCTGGTCTAGTGTTGACCATCGGAATGGCCGTTGATACAAACGTGGTAATCTACGAGCGTATCAAAGAAGAATTAAAACGTGGCAAAAGCTACTTGACGGCTATTACAGATGGATATACCCGATCCTTACCTCCGGTATTAGATGGACACATTACTACCCTTCTTACAGCAATCATTTTGTTTTATTTTGGATTAGGTCCGGTAAAAGGATTCGCTACCACGCAAATTCTAGGATTACTGCTCTCTCTTTTCTGTGGTATTCTAGTGAGTCGCTGGGTGAGTGATCTATTCACCAACAAGAAAAAGCATGTAGAGTACTTTACTGGCATCTCTACGCGCATCTTCCAACATGCCAAGTACAAGTTTATCGAGTATAGAAAGATTGCCTATATCATCTCTGTAGTGGTGTTGGTAGGTGGAATTGGGTCCTTCTTCAATGGTTTCAACTATGGGGTTGAATTTAATGGAGGCCGTAGTTTTACCGTACAATTCCCAACCAAGGTAGATGTTGAAAATGTACGTCAGGATCTAAACCGCAGTTTTGAAGGTGAGAATACCATCATCAAAACAATTGGCGACAACTCAAAGTTGGATATCACTACTTCCTACCTGATCAAAGACACTAGAGGTCCTGTAGCGGACTCAATTGTCGAATATCGTTTGTATGAGGGCTTGCAAAAATATTTACCGACTAACCTCAGCTTCCAGGAGTTTAAAACAGATCGATACATTCCGCAGACTAAAAAGGTATTGCCAACCATCTCCGACGACTTGAAGTCTGGTGCAGTAAAAGCAACTTTATTCGCATTGATTGTTATTTTCCTCTACATATTTATTCGATTCAGAGATTGGCGCTATTCGCTCGGTACCATCGTAGCACTATTACACGACGTATTAGTAACCCTTATTGTTTTCTCATTTGCGAAAGACCTAGTGCCCTTCCCGCTCGAGATCGACCAGCACTTCATTGCTGCGGTACTAACAGTAATTGGATTCTCTATGAATGATACGGTGATTGTATTTGACCGTATTCGTGAGGATTCAAGGTTGATGCCTGGTGCTCCAATGGGAGAAATCATCAATCGCGCCATCAATGAAACCCTGAGCAGAACTATCATGACTTCATTGACAGTATTCCTTACTATTTTAATATTGTTCTTGCTGGGTGGAGAAGTAACTAAAGGCTTTGCCTTTGCGATGTTAATCGGTGTACTGACCGGTGTTTACTCTTCAATTTTTGTAGCAGCCCCTATATTGGTGGATTTACAAGGAAAATCAAAGAAGAAAAACAGATCGTAAAACTTCATCTGAACACATAAAAAAACCGGAGCATATAATTACTCCGGTTTTTTTATGCCATTACAAACTAACTATACAGCAAAGCTGGTTCCACAGCCGCAAGTTTTACTAGCATTGGGATTTGTAAACGTAAATCCTCTGTTTTGCAAACCATCCTGCCAATCAATTTCCATCCCCAATAGATAAATTTCATGGGACCGATCCATCACACAAGAAATACCCTCTATAGAGAAATGGATGTCCTTTTCAGTAGGAACATCAAATTCCAGCACATAAGTCATTCCGGAGCAACCTCCGCCCTTTACCCCTACACGTAGTGCCTTGTTGGACGCAGTAGCATCCTCTTGTAGCAATTTCTGAACGGCTTTCACGGCTCCTGCTGTAAATAATACCGGAACTGTTGTTGTGGTCATTTCCATACTGCAAAATTAGATAAAGCTGCGGAATCAACTACTTTTGACATTCCGAACTATCCTATATGTCAATAGATCTGGTAACCTTCAGCTTCGCCCTCTCCGTACTGGCCGTAATACTAAGTGCAAGAGCCTTTCAGCTCAACAACCAAAAAACTGAAGCAATCGCTAATGGAAAACAATTTGAATCAACTCCGCTACAGCTTCAAGCCTATGAGCGACTGGTATTGTTAACCGAACGTATTGCTTTGTCTGAACTCATTAACAGGCTATACCAGCCAGGTTTAAGTTCTCTGGAAATGAAACAACTGTTACTAGACAATATCAGGCAGGAATTCGCCTATAATACATCCCAACAACTATATGTCAGCCAACTAGCCTGGGATGCAGTTCGAAATCTCAAAGAACAAGAGATTATGCTGATTAACCAGGTATATAGCTCGGTTACTCCCACGGATCCTGCCTCCACATTTACAAAAAAGATACTTGAATTGGAGATGGCCCAACCAGAGGGATCTTTGCGTGAAATAGTAACGCAGACGCTCAACCGTGAGGCTAAAAAAATTATGTAAGCCCTTGATTATGGAAAATTCAGAAAAATTTACTGACGCAGGGATTCCCATAAAGAAAGTTTATACTTCCACTGACGCAACGCATGAGCCAGCGCCACCTCCGGGTGAATTTCCATTTACCAGAGGAATACAACCCGATATGTATCGAGGGCGTTTGTGGACTATGCGTCAATATGCAGGATTTTCCACAGCTGAGGAGAGCAACCAACGTTATCACTACTTGCTTTCTCAAGGGGTAAGTGGTTTAAGTGTTGCCTTTGATTTACCGACACAGATTGGATATGACAGTGATCATGCATTGGCTGAAGGTGAAGTTGGTAAAGTGGGGGTTGCCATTGACTCCATAGAGGACATGGAAACTCTTTTTAAAGGAATTCGACTGGATGAAGTGAGCACCTCGATGACCATCAATGCCACTGGTTATATCCTACTTGCCTTGTATGCGGCTGTTGCCAAAAAACAGGGATGTGATATTCGACAGCTAAATGGGACTATTCAGAATGATATTCTGAAAGAATACGCAGCGAGGGGAACCTACATTTATCCGCCCAAGCCATCCATGCGTATCATCACTGATATTTTTGAATGGTGCAGTAAGGAAATACCCAAATGGAATACTATTTCAATATCAGGCTACCACATCAGGGAGGCAGGAAGTACCGCAGCACAGGAAATCGCCTTCACACTTAGTAATGGCAAAGCCTATGTGAAAGCCGCCCTTGATAAAGGATTAAATATTGATGTTTTTGGAAAAAGACTTTCCTTTTTCTTTAATGCCCACAACGACCTTTTTGAGGAAGTGGCCAAATTCAGAGCTGCTCGAAAAATCTGGGCAACCATCATGAAAGAACTCGGAGCAAAAGATCCTAAAGCCATGATGTTGCGCTTCCATACACAAACTGGAGGAAGCACACTCACAGCCCAACAGCCCCTCAACAATATTGCGCGTGTTACGTTACAATCCCTTGCAGCGGTATTAGGGGGAACACAATCCTTGCATACAAATGGATACGATGAAGCACTAAGCCTTCCCACTGAGGAGGCGGCCAGAATCGCTCTTCGAACACAACAAATTATTGCGCATGAAAGTGGAGTTACCGCCACGGCAGATCCCTTGGCGGGATCGTACTATGTAGAGTATTTAACTGATGCGTTGGAAAAGGAAGCACTCGAAATGATGAAAAAAATTGATCTGCTGGGAGGAAGCGTTGCGGCTATAGAGCAAGGATATATGCAAGAGGAAATCGCCAGCAGTGCTTATCAGTTTCAGCAATCACTCGAGAAAAAAGAAAAGATAATTGTCGGGGTGAATCAATACCAAGTTGAAGAGGAGAAAAAAATTCCATTACTGCGAATCAATGAATCCATTCGTATACAACAAATAACCCGTATCGCCGATTTAAAAGCCAGGAGAGATTCCAATAAAGTAGCTGTCTGTTTGAAGCAAATTCATAGCCATGCAGTAGAAGGGATCAATCTGATGCCAGCAGTGTTGGAAGCAGTTGAAAACTATTGCACTTTAGGAGAAATCGCCACTACCCTCCGAGGCGTATTTGGCGAACATCAATAACGGGGTATATCAACCTTTTGAAGGACTCCACCCATCTTTCAATCCCACTGTTTTATTGAATACCAACTGGGAAGAATGACTGTCTTTATCTAGAACAAAATAACCTTTGCGGACAAATTGATACCGATCACCAGACTTTGCCTCCAACAGAGAGGGCTCAGCCATTACCTGGGGTAATACCTCCAGCGATGCCGGGTTGAGGTAATGCATAAAATCTTGTGATTCATCAGTGGGGTCCTCAACATTAAAAAGTCGATCATACAACCGAACTTCCGCTTTGACTGCATGTGCCACACTTACCCAATGCAATGTGCCCTTCACTGATATTCCGCTGGTATCCGATCCACTTTTACTCTCCGGAATATAGGTACAACGAATTTCAGTTATAGCGCCTAGTTGATCTTTGATGACCTCCTCGCAACGGATAATATAAGCACTCTTCAAACGAACAAGCTGTCCGGGAGCCAACCTAAAATATTTCTTAGGCGGGTTCTCCATAAAATCTTCACGCTCGATATAAATCTCACGACTGAATGGAATTTGTCTATGCCCTGCTGTTGGATCTTCAGGATTATTCTCAGAGCTTAACCATTCTTCTCCTTGATAATTAGTTAATACTACTTTGACCGGATCAAATACCACCATTCGACGTAGTGCAATTCGATTGAGATGTTCTCGTACACAAAATTCAAGTAAACCTACATCCACCAGATTATCACGCTTTGCAACGCCGATGCGCTCACAAAACTCTCGAATACTCTCTGGTGTATAACCACGTCGTCTAAGTCCACTGATCGTAGGCATACGAGGATCATCCCAGCCTGCAACCTTTTTATCCTGTACTAGCTGTAAAAGCTTTCGTTTACTGGTGACCGTATAATTAATGTTCCTACGTGCAAACTCATATTGGTGAGAAGGATAAATTTCCAACTGCTTGATTAACCAATCATACAACTCACGATGGGGAACAAACTCCATTGTACAGATGGAATGCGTTACTTGCTCAAGGGAATCACTTTGACCATGTGCAAAATCGTACATCGGATAGATACACCATTTATCTCCCGTACGATGATGATGCGCATGTTTTATACGATATAAAATGGGATCACGCATCAACATATTGATATGCCCCATATCTATTTTAGCACGTAACGTTTTGGCCCCATCCGAAAATTCACCATTCTTCATTCGGATAAATAAATCCCGGTTTTCTTCAATACTTCTAGCTCGGTAAGGACTATTTGTCCCGGGCTCTGTGGGCGTTCCTTTCTGGCTAGCTATTTCCTCAGCAGTTAAATCATCCACATAGGCTAGGCCTTTTTCAATCAAGGTCAGCGCAAATGCATATAACTGATCAAAGTAATCACTGGCATAGCGTTCATGCTTCCACTCAAAACCCAACCAACGTACATCTTCCTTTATGCTCTCCACATACTCCGTATCCTCCGTTACAGGATTTGTATCGTCAAAGCGTAAGTTGGTATACCCAGGGAAACGTCTGGTAAGGCCAAAATTCAAACAGATACTAGAGGCATGCCCAATATGCAAGTAACCATTAGGCTCTGGAGGGAATCGAGTAACAATGGAACTATAGACGCCTTCCCGCAAATGCGTATCAATAATTTCCTCAATAAAATTCAAACTCTTTTCTTCAGCCATAATTCCAAGTAGATGCGCAAAGATAACGCAAATTAAAGTGGGCCGCGGCACAGTCGTTTGATCAACGAAGCTTGTTCAGGAAATTGGGAAATCAGCCAATCAGATTCAGCCATTTCAAATTCATCAAAATGAAATCCAGGCGAAACAGTACAGCCGACAAAACTGAAACTTGAACCTGTTGCTGGCTCGCTCGCAAACCAAGTACCCGCTTTTACAACATATTGAAAAGTCATCCCCTGATGTGGCCCCAACGTGGTGCGGGTATAAGAGCCATCAGGTGCTAATGCATGAATCCATAATGGCTCTCCAGCATAAAAATGCCAACACTCATCACTGGCAATTCGATGAAAGGAAGAAAAATCCCCTTGTTCCAGTAAATAATAAATAGCTGAGCTAACAGGCCTGCTTGCTTGGAAGGAATCCGGTAGACTATGTTGTGGTATCAGTAAAGAAGCTTGGTAGGTGGAAGAGTAATAGCCTCCCTCAGGATGGGGCTGCATGGAGAATCGCTTGATAAAATCCGAGGGTACCATAAAATGAATATAAAGCCTTATTTGAATTATTGACGTGCCCCAAACAAAAGGCTACCGATTCTTACCAGTGTACTACCCTCTTGCAATGCAATGGAGTAATCTCCACTCATTCCCATTGAAATAACGGGACTTTCCGGACTCGAAAAATTGGAGGCATGCTGTTGAACCATTTTTTTCAGGTGTCGAAACTCTGAACGGATTTGCAATTCGTCAGCCGTGAAACTAGCCATTCCCATAAAACCCAACACGCGTACATTTTTCCGCTCAGCGATTAAGGGAACAACAGCCGCTAACTCAGACTCATCGAAGCCAAACTTTGTTTCCTCACGGGCAATATGTACTTGTAATAAACAGTCAACTATTCGGTTAGAGCGAATCGCTTGCTTATTAATTTCATCCAAGAGCGAAAGGCTGTCCACCCCTTGAATCAAGGAACAAATGGGAACAATATACTTGACTTTATTACGCTGGAGATGCCCTATAAAATGCCACCGGATATCTGCTGGCAATTGGGGCTGTTTTTCCATGAGTTCCTGCACATAATTTTCACCGAAATCACGCTGCCCAAGTTCATACAGTGATAGTATATCCACAACGGATTTTTTTTTAGAAACTGCTACTAATAAAGCACCAGCTTCTTCTAACTCTTTTTTGATTCTTACATAATTCGCTACAGAAACAGCCATATTGTAAAACTACTTCAAAATTCCTCGGCTGATAACAATTCGTTGTACTTCACTGGTACCTTCATAGATCTGTGTGATTTTTGCATCACGCATCAATCGCTCCACATGATATTCTTTGACATATCCGTAACCACCATGAATTTGTACGGCCTCCGTGGAAGCCCACATGGCTGTTTCAGAGGCAAATACTTTTGCCATGGAAGAACTTATTGTATAATCTAATCCATTATCCTTTTCCCAGGCAGATTTCAAACAGAACAAACGAGCAGCCTCAACACGGGTAGCCATATCAGCTAGCTTGAAAGCGATTATTTGGTGATTCATGATTTCCGTACCAAATGCCTTTCTGGTTTTGGAATAGGCTTTTGATAGTTCATAAGAACCGCTAGCAATACCTAGTGCCTGTGCAGCTATTCCAATTCTTCCTCCTGCCAATGTTTTCATGGCAAAGGTGAAACCAAATCCGTCGACACCAATCCGATTTTTCTTAGGAACCTTTACATCGTTGAACATAACCGTATGTGTATCACTGGCACGAATACCCATTTTATTTTCTTTCGCAGCAACTACCACACCGGGCCAATTTTTTTCTACAATCAAACAGTTAATTCCCTTAGAACCCTTGGCTGGATCTGTTTGGGCGATTACAAGATAGACAGATGCGTTGCCACCATTGGTTATCCAGTTCTTCGTTCCATTAAGCAAGTAGTAGTCCCCTTTATCCTCTGCCGTGGTACGCTGTGAGGTGGCGTCACTGCCTGCTTCCGGCTCCGACAACATAAAAGCACCAATATAGAGCTCACCATTCTTTTTCCCTTGTGCTAACGGTACGAGGTACTGCTGTTTTTGTTCTTCCGTACCAAACTCTTGCAAGCCGTAACAAACCAGACTATTATTTACGCTCATACAAACACTGGTACTAGCATCTACTTTACTGATCTCCTCCATTGCTAACACATAACTAACCGTGTCTAACCCGCTACCACCGTAAGCTTGGTCTACCATCATTCCCATAAAGCCAAGATCGGCCAATTGAAGAATTTGCTCTTTTGGGAACTGCTGCTTTTCGTCGCGTTCAATAACACCTGGTAAACATTGATTTTGTGCAAAGTCCCGGGCTGCCTGTTGAATCATTAATTGCTCCTCGGTAAGTTGGAAATTCATACAGATTGATTTTATACAAACAAGTGTTAGTTTTGCAAATATACAGGAACTAGCTTTTTATTTTGAATCAATTAACGAGATAGTTCCCAATGCCCACGTAGTTTGAACTAACTTTGCACCATCATTTTTTTGTATGAAAAAAATACACCTTGTTTTACTAGTTCTCATTGCTGTGTCCATAGGTATATTGATCAGTTTTACCAATACGACCAGCACGTATGATACCATTGGCACGGCCATGTCAAAACCCGGAAAATATGTTCACTTAATGGCCAAGTTAGATAAAACTGTTCCCTTGGAGTATGATGCCATCAAAAACCCAAACTACCTACGCTTTACCGCTGTTGATTCTTTAGGACTTTCTGTGCCTGTTGTGTACAACAATGCAAAGCCTGAAAACCTTGAGATGAGTGAACGATTGGTTTTAAAAGGACGTTATAAAGATGGAACATTTCAATGTGAGGAAATTCAAACCAAATGCCCCTCTAAATACAAGGAAGAGGAGGCTAAAGGTTTAAAACATCCTGGCAACGTACCTGATCCAAGAACAGCCCCTTAAGCATAACGCCCCCATGAAATACATTGGCGAAAACCTACTACCTGGCCAGCTTGGTCACTTTTTTATCATTTTAACCTTGATCAGTTCGGGGCTGTCCACCCTCTCCTATTATTTTGCTGCACGACAACCAGAATCTGTTGACAGCCATAATTGGAAAAAACTGGGAAGGATATCCTTTGGCATACAGGCGCTTTCGATAGTTGCCATTTTTAGCCTATTGTTTTATATAATCCAACACCATCTATTCGAATACCACTATGCTTGGAAACATAGTAGTCGCTCGTTGGAGTTTAAATATTTACTCGCTTGCTTTTGGGAAGGTCAAGAAGGAAGTTTCCTGCTCTGGAGTCTTTGCCAATCAATATTGGGTTTACTGCTGATCCGGCGTGCAGGAACATGGGAATCACCCGTGATGACCACTGTTAGTTTTGCTCAATTTGCCCTTTCGACCATGGTAATGGGTTTATACATTGCTGGTTGGAAAATGGGATCAAACCCTTTTATATTGTTACGAGACAGTGGTGTTTTGGATAATGCCCCTGCACTCCACTTGAATTTCGATATCACACAATCACTTCGGCCCGATTACCTTTCTTCAATCAAAGACGGTAATGACTTAAACCCGCTTTTACAGAATTATTGGATGGTGATACACCCTCCTGTGCTATTCATGGGTTTTGCCTCTACGCTGATTCCCTTTGCCTACGCGATTGCAGGGCTATGGACTGGAAAATATGGAGACTGGACCAAACAGGCACTTCCCTGGTCTTTATTCTCCACTGCCGTATTAGGGGTGGGTATTATGATGGGAGGAATGTGGGCTTACGAATCGCTGAGCTTTGGAGGATATTGGGCCTGGGATCCCGTAGAGAATGCTTCGTTGGTGCCATGGATGACCGGAGTTGCAGGATTACACACATTATTAATTTATCGCGCCACGGGTCATTCGCTAAGAGCAACTTACTTATTCTTTATACTAACTTTCTTGTTTATTCTTTATTCAACATTTTTAACTAGAAGCGGAATACTTGGAGAAACCTCTGTTCATGCATTCACAGACTTAGGAATGAACTGGCAATTGCTAGCCTTTTTACTGGTGTTCACAATCCCCTCACTTTTTTTCTTACTCCGTTCATTTAAAAAAATCCCTGCCATTCAAAAAGAAGAGGAAATCAGCAGCCGTGAGTTTTGGATGTTTATAGGATCGCTTGTTTTCTTTCTTTCCGCAATAGTAATCAGCGGACAAACTTCGTTACCCGTTTTCAATAAAATATTTGGAACTACACTTGCTCCTCCGGAGGATGTTGAGTTCTCCTATAATAGCATACAGCTTTATGTTGCACTAATTCTTGCTGTACTAACTGCTATTAGTCATTACTTAAAATACAAATCAACTACCCGATCTTTTTTCTGGAAAAAAATGCTAATCCCAGCGGTGCTTTCAGTAGTTGCAGGTGCAGCATTTATGATTTTTGGCGAAGTCAATTACGAAAAAAAGGGACCTGTATTTCAATATTCAATTACACTCACGATTCTATTCAGTTTTTATACAGTCATTGCTAATGCAAGCTATATCTGGTTGGGCGCAAAGGGAAAAATCCGAGAAGCGGGTGGCTCCATTGCCCATGTGGGCTTTGGTCTTGTGTTGACCGGAATTCTGTTATCGTCAGCCAATAAAGAAGTAATCTCAAACAATATCAATGGTATTCCTGCTCCGCTTGGTGAAGGGGAAAATCCAAGAGAAAATCTAACATTGGTACAAGGCCTCCCCGTTACGATGGGTAACTATACCTTAACTTATTTAAAAGATTCGGCTCACCCCAAAAAACAATTGTGGTATTACAAAATACAGTTCAAGAATCAAAAAGAAAAGGAAGAGTTTGTATTAACTCCAAATGCCTTTGTCAACTACAAAGGAAACCAGGGCTTGATGGCTAATCCTGATGCGAGACATTATTGGGATCATGACGTATTCACCTACATCACCTCGATACCAGATCCCGAAAATCAAAAAGATACAGCCACATTAAAATCATATTTACAAAAACAAGGCGACACGCTTTTCTATGCCAATGGTTTTATGACCATAGACTCGATACAAACCAGAAGTGATTTACCTAAAGAACTGTTTGGCGAGAAAGGCAAGTTATACGAAGTGCCTATTAGAGTACAATCAAAGACAGGAACCAGCTATTCGATAGTGGGACGAGCGGCCTTTGTAAAAAACCAGTGGATTAGCCTGTCAGATACCCTTGTTTCAGAAGGTTTGATTCTGCAAGTTCAAGAAGCGGATGTAAATGGTACAGTACGGCTAGGAATTAAAGAAAGTGACGCCCTTTTGAAGTACGTAACGCTAAAGGCTTATCGATACCCATTTATTAAAGTGTTATGGTATGGCGTCTGGTTAACAGCCATCGGGCTGTTGCTGAGTATGATTAATCGAATTAGAAAAAATCGAACAGCCACTACGTCTTCGTAATTACATGTTACAAAAACAGCTTTTAGTATTCTTGTTAGTAGGTGCAAGTCTTTTATTCCATAAAAGATTGACAGGACAAGAATATCCAAAATTTCCTGAAGCTGATTCAATTAAACCAGTACCCCCGCTTACAGAAATCATGAAAAGATGGGGACCCAATGACACCGTGCTGGTTCCTGCTATTTGGTACCGCAACGAGATTATGAGTTACCGAGAAGAGGACATGGTATGGATATCTAACCTCTCCCCGGAGGAACTACGTAAACATATTGAAGCCTGGAATCGCTTACGGAATGCCGTATATGTGACCTACCCCTACGCCCGGGTGGCAGGAACCACCATCAATCAAATCAATTCCCAATTGGAGGGAGTGGATGCCAAACGCAAAAGGAAACTATTAATTAAAGAGCGAGAAAAAGAACTTCGTAATCAGTTTACCGAACCTCTCACCAACCTTTCCGTGTACCAGGGTAAAATATTAATGAAGCTAATTAATCGACAAACGGGTAATAACTGCTATGAAATCCTTCAGGAATTCAAAGGGAGCATCAATGCCCGACTCTACCAAACCGTTGCATTCTTTTTTGGGGGGAACTTGAAACAAGATTGGGACCTTGCCAAAAACAGAACAGATCGAGATATCGAGAGCATTATTCGGGAAATTGATGGAACTTGGTATAACAATCCTTACCGACGCTAAATACTTTTTATGAAAGTTGACATACTTGCTATAGGCGTACATCCAGATGATGTGGAATTAAGCTGCTCAGGCACGCTTATACAAGAAATTAAATCTGGGAAAAAAGTAGCTGTGCTGGATCTTACCGAAGGCGAATTGGGAACACGGGGAACAGTTCAAACCCGTTATGAAGAAGCTGCTGCCGCAGCTATGATTATGGGAGTTCATGGACGGGAAAATCTAAGAATGAGAGACGGGTTTTTGTTGAATGATGAGGCACACCAACTCCAGTTGATCCAAGCGATTCGTAAATATCAACCGACCATTGTATTGGCAAATGCATTACAAGATCGTCATCCAGATCACGGAAAAGCAAGTCAGCTTGTAGCAGATAGTTGTTTTTTAGCAGGACTTGAAAAGATAAAAACAGAAGACGACAATAACCTCCCCCAAGCTCGCTGGCGCCCCTCCTATGTTCTTCACTATATTCAAGATCGCTTCCAAGAGCCTGATTTTATTGTTGACATCAGTCCGGTCTTTGAGCAACGAATGAAAGCAATTCAGGCCTATGGAACACAATTTCACAATCCAGATACCCAGATAGAGGGGCCAGAAACTTATATCTCAAAAAAAGGTTTTCTAGATGCTATCGTAGCAAGGGCAAGACTTTTAGGAAAACGAATAGGTGTTGATTATGCTGAAGGATTTACCAGCAATAAAACAATTGGCATACGTAGCTTACACGATTTGATTTTAAACGAAACGTAATCTCTTGTGAAAGACAAAGCTCTTTTTACGTTCACGCTTCAGTCAGGCAGCAAGCAACTAGTCAAAGGAATACAACTATTACTGCTCTTGATCAATGCCATATTTCTAATTTATCTCATGCTTGTTGCTGATCAATTGGAGAAAATTGCGCTACTGACATTTCCCTTTTTTTCGCTACTCGTTATTTCATACGCCCTGAAAAACCGGAAGCTAACCCCCATCGATCCTCGGTCAAAGTTACTGTTAGTCCTTGGGCTGTCCTTTGCTATCAATTGGTTGGCAAATTTTTATTGGCTACCAGGCATTGGAATGATTGGCGTTACTTTTCTATTTGTACAGGCCATTCGCCCGATTACGATTTATTTTTATACGGACTATATCCAGATCAATTCGTTCCCTACCCGGTCCTACACTTGGAAGGAACTTGATCAGGTTATACTGCGAGATCAAATTTTAACGTTGAACTTTGCCAATAATCGGTTTATACAACACCCAATCCTGGTTGAGCGTGATTTTAATCCTAACCCATTCAATCAATTTTGTCTTCGCCATCTAGAACAAATCAAATAATTATGAAAACGCCATATCTGCTCTACTCAGATGGAAAGGGAAATATCTTCGAAGATCAAACCTTGTATGCAACGGGTAGATCTGGTTGGGATGCCATGCCTGTGCCGGATGAAGACTGGATACTACTACCCTCCGGCGGTTCCCTATATGAGCTACCGGGCAGAAAAGGCATTGGCATAGATGTAGAAACTGGTCAAATGCGTCTCTGTGAAAAGGGATGGGCTGTTGCCGCTTTTCTTCCACCTGCACATACCGGATTTTATTTAGCCGCTTATGAAACTTCACCAGAAGCACCCACACTTCCTCTTTTTTGTTATACAGCAGCTGGTTGGCAAAATGATCAGTTTTGGGTCCCCGCCATTCGAATAGAGCCTGACATACGACAGGATTGTGATGGCTACGATGATAAAAAAATTAAACGAGGCGCCCAATCATTACTGGATTCCTATCCTCATAACCGCTTGGTCAAGCATTTGATGGAAAATTGTTGTCAGACATATAACTGTCCGGCCGCCCGTAATTTTTCATTGGGTAGATGGGAATGTCCAATTCCCGTATCTCCTGCTTGTAATGCCAATTGTGTGGGCTGTATTTCACTACAACCCGATGAAGAACCCATTGTTTCAACGCAGGATCGGTTACAATTCAAACCTTCCCCTGAAGAGATTGTAGAATTTGCAGTACCTCATCTTGCCTCAGCCCCTTTCCCTATTATCAGTTTTGGGCAAGGATGTGAGGGCGAACCCCTTTTGATGTGGGAAACCATTCGTGCAGCGATCATAGAAATTCGTAAGCACACAGATAAGGGAAGCATAAACATCAATACCAACGGTTCAAATCCTGATGCAGTACGTGCCCTCTGTAAAGCGGGACTGAATTCGATCCGCGTTAGCACAAACTCTGCAAGAAAAAATATCTACACCGCTTATTACCGTCCTAATAATTATCAATTCGAGGATATTGTAGAAAGCTTAAAAGTGATGAGCTCTTTTGGCGGCTGGACTTCTATCAACTACTTTGTATTTCCGGGTATGACTGACTCATTAGAGGAGGTGGAAGCACTTAGAAAACTAATTCGAAACACCGACTTGAAAATGATCCAATGGAGAAATTTCAATATTGATCCGGATTGGTACTTGGGGAAAATTGGAGTAACCGATACAGGGGAAGCTATCGGTGTAAAAAATATGCAGCTTTTATTACAACAAGAATTCCCTACCCTTCAATTTGGTTATTTTAATCCCCCCATTGAAAGAATCAAGGGAAATTTCCAGCTTGATTTTGCGCATTGATATTTTAACCAAACTTTAGTGAATGGAGGAGTAGTGTATCTACACTGCGTTCGTTCTACTAAACAGATTTGAAAACAGTTTTAAGCAGGTTTCTGCCATATCACTTATTTTCGCCTTGCACGCTATAAACATGTTGAAACAGCAGTATACTTATTCAAAAAAAGCAGCCAGTTACACGGCCTTGGTATTTGCTTTTTTATTGATTATACTTTTTTTGTTAAAGTGGAAACTACCCTCGTTTGAAAAAGAGACAAACAATGGAGGAGTAGATGTGGAAGTAAACTGGCCCCCTGATCCACCGGCTCCATACCAAGATGGTGGCGGTGGGGGTGGTCAAACGGCATCTTCGCCCGATCAGGCAGGAACATCTGTGGAGGCAACTCAAGAACCTGGCGAACAAATACCTTCAAAAGTCATTGAAACGGATCAGTTCAGTAAGCAGCCGGAAACAGTTCGCCAAACTTCCAAAAATAAAAATGCCAAAGTGCTGGCATCCAGCAATCTAAGGACTAAACCTAAAAATAATATAGAGCCTCCCTCTCCTCCAACTCCCAAGGCGGTAATGGGAAAAACAAATAGAGGAAGCGCAGCTGGTGGAGCAGGAATTAGCGATTTTGAAAAAACAGGGGGTACAGGAAATGGATCAGGTGTAGGAAAAGGTGATGGCGCAGGAGGAGGATCTGGTGAAGGCACTGGCGGAGGAAATGGAACTGGAATTGGAGCAGGAAGCGGGCCGCGTGTTACAAGGGGTGATAGAAGAATTACTCGTAGTTACGCTTTTGAGGGAGAGTTAAGCAAGGCTACTCTTTATGTAAACATCGCTGTATCTCCTGAAGGGATTGGAAAGTTTGTGAATTTTGCAAAAGGATCTACCGCTACCGGTGCTGCCTATCGCCAAGCTATCGTGCAATACCTAGAGAGAATTCGCTTTGATGTAAGTGATCACGAATCAATGGTAACCGTACAATTCAATTTTAGAATCAATTAGCAAGCTGGCTGACTGCATAATGAATTATCAAGAAACATTGGAATTTTTGTACGAAAAACTTCCTCAGTTTACCCGAATTGGAGAAGCAGCCTACAAAAAAGATATTCATAATACGGTTGCGCTTTGTGATGCGCTGAATAACCCGCAGCAAGCATTCAAATCGATTCACATTGCAGGAACCAATGGAAAAGGTTCCGTAAGCCATATGCTCGCTTCCGTATTACAGGAGGCTGGCTATAAAACCGGACTCTACACGTCTCCGCATTTGTACGATTTCAGAGAGCGTATACGAATCAATGGAGAAATGATCAGCAAAGATGAAGTAGTTGATTTTACCCATAGCATCCAACCCTTGATTGACCAAATCAATCCAAGTTTTTTTGAGGTAACAGTTGCAATGGCTTTTGATTATTTTGCCCGTCAAAAAGTTGATGTTGCGGTAATCGAAACAGGATTGGGGGGCCGTTTAGACAGCACAAACATTATTACGCCGGTACTCTCAATTATTACAAACATTGGCTGGGATCATATGCAATTACTGGGCGATAGCCTTGAAAAAATTGCCTTTGAAAAAGCGGGCATTATAAAAAAGCAGGTGCCCATAGTGATTGGGAAAAAACAAGCGGAATCTTGGCCGGTTTTTCTCAGTAAAGCAAATGAAATGGATGCCCCCATATTGCTGGCTGGCGAAAAACAGTCAATTGTTGCTTACCACTGGGAGCAAGAAAAATTTCTGATAAAAACAAACAGCGAGGGCCGTCAGAACACCTTTGAACTTGACCTCTGCGGAGTATATCAATGCGAGAATCTTCTTACCGTCTTAGCTTCAATAGATCAACTCACTAAAACTGGTTTTTCGATTGGTCATAATGCACTACAAGTGGGACTTAGAAATACCAAGAAAAACACTGGATTGCTGGGGCGGTGGGAACAGTTAAGTAGCCACCCCGCGCTGGTACTTGACGTAGCGCACAATGCTGAAGGAATTGAGCAGGTCCTACGACATTTGCAACAAACAGCGTATGGAAAGCTACACCTCATCATGGGGATGGTAAAAGATAAAGATTGCGGAAGAGTACTAGCCTTACTTCCTAAAGATGCAACCTATTATTTTACACAAGCACAGCTTCCCAGAGCCTTACCTGCAGCTGCACTAGCTGCATTGGCAAGTGAATGGGGTATTACGGGTTCAACCCATGAAAATGTAAACGCTGCGATTGAAGCTGCGCAACAAAAAGCGGCGCCAAATGAATTACTACTTGTTTGTGGCAGCATTTTTCTGGTAGCGGAAGTAGATAGAGAACGGTGGACTTTGTAGTATTATTAAATTGGCTCTAAGGTGTGTCCAGTGAGCGCAATAAACACATCCTCTAAAGTTGCGGCCTTCACGTCCTTTTTTCGTTCAAACCCTTTTTCCAAAAGTTGATCAATGAGCGCATCGGGCGTATCTAGCGCAATTAACTTCCCCTGATCCATAATTGCAATCCGATCACACAAGTATTCTGCTTCATCCATATAATGCGTGGTGAGCACTACCGTTGTACCGGAAGCACGAATAGTCCGGATCAACTCCCACAAACTCCTGCGGGCTTGTGGATCTAAGCCGGTTGTAGGTTCATCCAGAAAAATAACCTTTGGGCGATTGACCAATGTGGTAGCGATAGAAAATCGCTGGCGCTGACCGCCACTTAACTCTTTAACCTTTGCAGAAGCCTTATCCGCAAGATTTACAAGAGAAAGAATTTGTAAAGGATCTACAACCGTATTGTAAAGGCCGGCAAATAAACTCAATAATTGAGTTAAGGTTAGCCCCGGATAATAGCCACTGCTTTGTAATTGCACACCAATGACTTGCTTTATTAATTCCGCTTGTGAGTCCAAATCATAACCACAAACCTGAACAGTACCGCTAGTTTTATCACGTAAGGTTTCGATAATTTCCAGTGTAGTTGATTTTCCAGCACCGTTAGGACCGAGTAATCCAAAGATCTCCCCTTGATGGATCGTAAAACTGAGTCCACGGACCGCCTCAAAATTTCCGTACCGCTTCTGCAGATTATTTACCGTAATGATTGGCTCAGCCATGTAATAATTTTTTTTCAAGATCATCCATCATGCCTGCACTGCCTACAAAAAACGGACAACGCTCATGGAGGGAACGAGGAACTATGTCCAATGTACGAATATGTCCATTGGTGGCTCTTCCACCCGCTACCGTTACTATAAAAGCAAATGGATTGCATTCATACAATAACCGAAGTTTTCCCTCCGGACGAGAAGTAGTGCCCGGGTACATGAAAATTCCACCTTTGATCAAATTACGGTGAACGTCCGCCACCATACTTCCAATATACCGCTGTCGCATGGGTCCACCTTCCGCATGAGATCGGGACTGACATGCTTTAATATACTCCTGTACTCCTTTTTCAAACTCAAAATAACTTCCATGATTGACTGAGTAAATCTTCCCGCGTTCAGGACAACGAATGTCAGGATGGCTGAGTGTCCACTCTCCTATCGAAGGATCTAAAGTAAACCCATTCACCCCTCTGCGGGTAGCGTATACGAACATCGTTGAAGAACCGTAAACAATGTAACCTGCTGCAACTTGCTGACTTCCCGCTTGCAAAAAATCATCTTTTGTAACTACGGTGCCCACAGGCGTAACACGTCGGTATACACCGAAAATGGTGCCAATTGAAACGTTTACATCAATATTGCCACTTCCATCTAGTGGATCAAACAAACAAACATATTTAGAATGGATGCTCTTCTCGTCGTCGAAGGCTACAAAATCCTCCAATTCCTCACTGGCAATACCGGCACAGCTAATCCCATGTTGTAATACTCTGATAAATTGATCATTTGCAAAAATATCCAGCTTTTTCACTTTCTCGCCTTGCACATTAACCGTTCCTGCATTACCCAAAATATCAACCAAGCCCGCTTTATTAACTTCAACATTCACACGCTTTGCCGCTAGCCCGATGTTGCGAAGTAGATTTGACAATTCACCGGTGGCATGTGGAAAATCACGCAACTGTTGTATTGTAAATTCGTCCAACGTCTGCACTTTACGATTGACTGGCATGTGGTAATTATTTTTGAAGGGTGAGCGTTTGAGTGAGCTTTTTAGCAACGGGCATCGCATTGAGTTTGGCAGGGGTCCAAATTTGCATTTGCTCTAACCGTTCAATAAGTAACGATTGTAATTTGGGGTATTCGGTCAGTCCCTTGATGATCTTGAAATTGACAGGCGTACCGTCTCGATCTACTACAAATTCAAACTGCACATAGACCTTAGCAAAATCTGCAGGTAAAGAAGTGCGTAGTGAGGAAGAAACCTGATCGATGAAATCATTGAATGCAGTCATTCCCCCTGGAAATTGGGGCCATTGATCTACGACCTCGGAAAGCTTTGCGATGGTTCTTACACGCTTAGAAGGCACCGCCCTTGGCAAGGCAGTAGATAACTCCTCTTTCGGAAGTGTAGCTGATAAAGCGGAGCGGGAATTGGTAGCAGCACGCGGAGCTTCATTGATGTGATATTGCCCATCGCCCGTGATTAATACAATGGGCAACTTTCTGTTTTTCTCAAAATAGAAATAAGCATCTGACAACTTATCAGAAAAGTTTTTCAATATAGGATCATCTTTCACTAAGTCATCTAAATAGGATTTGCTCCTTGGCACATCAAACCGACATGGAAAAATATGAACGGGAATAAAGTCTTGCCCTGCATCTCGAGCAAATGTTGCAAGCACATAAAGTTCATCAATTTGTTGGTCGGTGATAGGAATGCAACCCACCGTAACACAACTACCATGAATATAAATATCACCACCCGGCTTGCTAGCATCACTCAAAATTTGATCACTAGCATTAGGATAATTTAAGCCCAGTGATAAATAATAATTGCTAAAAGGATTGAACTCATTGATATAATAGAATCCCTCAGGAACCTGATAATCACCCTGTACACGCTTTGGCCCCAATGAACCAGCCAACGCGCAAACAGCATAGGTTTTAAACAAGGTAAAGACAGATTCGGACTCTTGTTTTACCCAAACTTCAAGTTGACTATCGTACTTAAAAGAGCGGATATAAATCTGTGCAGCAGGCCATTTTATTTTTTTTGCAGCAAATTGTTTTTTTAAGGTATCTAATTTACGCTGCATTGCTTCCTGTGGACGCGGAAAGCTACGTTGGTAATCAACAAAAGAAAGGTAAGGCGCTGACGGACCTGCGCCAAGATTATAACCTGGCTGTGTCCAACCCTGTAGTGAACAGTAAAAAAACAAAAGCAGCAAAAACTTGCAGCGTTGCATACTACGAATGTACGAAGGGAATATCGGTTGGGAAATTGTAGTTATCCTGTAAACAACTAGAGGTTTCCCCTTGCTTCCTGTTCTCGCTCAATTGCCTCAAACAATGCCTTAAAATTACCCTTCCCAAAACTGGTAGCTCCTTTGCGCTGGATAATTTCAAAAAATAATGTTGGCCGATCCTCAACTGGCTTGGTAAAGAGTTGGAGGAGGTACCCTTCATTATCTCTGTCAACTAGAATCCCAAGTTCTTTCAAAGGGGACAAATCCTCATCGATAGAGCCAACCCGATCAAGCAATGTGTCGTAATAAGTAGTAGGAACTTGCAAAAACTCAACGCCTCTTTTCTTCAGCTCAGTTACCGTGCGGACAATATCACTGGTGGCCATAGCCACGTGCTGACACCCCTCACCATTATAGAAATCAAGATACTCCTCTACCTGACTTTTTTTCTTTCCCTCCGCAGGCTCATTGATGGGAAACTTGACAAAACCATTGCCACTGCTCATTACTTTACTCATCAAGGCGGAGTATTCTGTAGAAATATCTTCGTCATCAAAGGATAAAATATTCTTAAAACCAAGTACCTCCTCATAAAAAGTAACCCACTTGTTCATCTGATTCCAACCTACATTTCCTACGCAATGATCAACATAAAGTAACCCACAATCCGTTGGCTGAAAATGGGGATTGGACCAGGCACGATATCCCGGCATAAATACACCGTTGTAATTTTTTCGCTCTACAAATAAATGGACCGTATCACCGTAGGTATGAATACCACTGAGGACTACCTCTCCATCTTTGTCTTCCAAGCGTTTTGGCTCCATAAAAGATTGAGCGCCTCGCTTTGTAGTTTCCTCCCAAGCACGGGTTGCATCCTGCACACGCAAGGAGAGGGCTTTTACCCCATCGCCATGTTTGTAAATATGATCGGCAATGGGATTATCTCCCCGCAAGGGGGTGGTTAGCACAAAGGTTAACTTATGTTGACGAACTGCATAACTGGCACGATCCCGCACGCCGGTTTCGGGACCAGCATAAGCCAACGCCTGAAAACCAAAGGCACTCATGTAGTAATGTGCAGCCTGTTTGGCATTTCCGACATAGAATTCAACATAGTCTGTTCCTTCCAGCGGAAGAAAGTCGACTGTTTGAGAGGAGTTCAAAGGGCTTGCAAGCGTTGTTTTCATAAAGCAAAAGTAATTTATTTTATCCGCTCAGTTATCTTTGTTGGATGACCAAAGTCGGGATACTTGGCGGGGGACAGTTAGGACGCATGTTACTGGAATCGGCCACAAAATTCAAGGTTGAGACCTATATTCTTGAAAATCAGGAAAACTGTCCCGCTCGTTCACTTTGTGATCACTTCACGCTTGGCGATATTAGGGATTTTGATACCGTATACGCATTCGGCAAAGACCTGGATTGTATCACAATTGAAATTGAACAGGTTTGTGTGGAGGCTTTAGAAAAACTCGAAAAAGAAGGGGTTACTGTAATTCCACGCCCAGTGGTTTTGCGAACAATACAAAACAAAATCACACAAAAGGAATTTTACACAAAACATCAGATTCCAACATCAGCCTATCATCTCACCACACAGAAAAAGGAATTAGTATCGATGGCTCATTTTTTACCGGCTGTTCATAAAATAGGAATAGGCGGTTATGATGGCAAAGGTGTTGTGCTCATGCAAACGGAGGCTGACCTACAATTGGGTTTTGATGCACCCGCCGTTTTGGAAAAAATGGCTGAGATTGACAAAGAGATAGCCATTCAGGTTGCAGTTTCTTCAACAGGTGAAATAGCGATTTGCCCACCGGTTGAAATGGTATTTAACCCCCACTTAAACCTGCTGGATTATCAATTATGTCCAGCACAGCTCGATCCAACCATTGCTGAAAAAGCAATTAGTATAGCTACCAATCTAGTCTATGCATTTAATTCCCCTGGGATCTTTGCCATCGAACTCTTCATAGATAAAAGCGGCACTATTCTTGTCAATGAAACTGCTCCCCGTGTACACAACAGCGGTCATCATAGTATAGAAGCATTAGCCACCTCCCAATTTGAATTAGTTTGGCAAGTGCTGCTAGATTTACCACTTGGGACTACGGAAATCCTCGCTCCCTCCATCATGGTTAATATCATTGGAGCCAGTGGACATAGTGGAATGGCACAACTGGAGGGACTTGAAAAAACAAAAACTAAACCCAACTATTTTATCCATTGGTATGGTAAAGCAGAAACAAAACCAGGCAGAAAAATGGGACACGTAACTGTCCTGAATGTAGAAGCATCACAAGCTGCTGCAGAGGCAGATTGGATAAAAAAAACCATTCGCTCCGTCGCTAATCCAAAAGAAAACTAATTTAATAACGTTACATTGAACTTACTTAACTAATTAGCTCATGAAACTTGAATACGGGTCTACCCTGCTGCTGTTGGCATTTACATTGATCGCATGTGATAATCCTTCCCCAAGCGCTGCCAAAAATGATAAAGGGGGTAATGAAAAGAACAAGACAATGGGTGTTCAGGTTTACATTGTTCGGCCAGAGTCGTTCGCTGAAACGTTGGAAGTTCCCGGAAATATTCTAGCCAATGAAACAGTAGAAATTCACCCGGAAATTTCTGGACGGATCGTAGCCCTGAACCTGCAAGAAGGGAAAACAGTTGAAAAAGGAACCGTTCTGGCAAAACTCTATGATGGCGACCTGGTAGCCCAGCTAAGAAAACTTGAAGTACAGCTCCAATTAGCCCAAAAAACGGAGGAGCGTCAAGCACAGTTACTCAAAGTGCAAGGGATCAGTCAGCAGGATTATGACATTAGCTTATTACAAGTAAATAATCTTAAAGCAGATATCGGCATTATTAAAACGAGCTTGGAAAAAACAGAGATCAAGGCACCATTTAGTGGCCAAATAGGATTGAAAAATATCAGTGTTGGTGCCTATGTTACCCCCGCCCTTGTGCTGACAAGAATCAATCAAACCAATATCCTCAAAGTAGACTTTTCAATTCCTGAGAAATACAGTGCAAGAATTAAATTAGGACAAGTGATCAACCTAATTACCGCCAGCAACGCAGAGGGAATTAGTGCAAAAATTACCGCAGTGGATCCCAGCATTATTGAGAACAGCAGAAGTTTGTTAGTAAGAGCGCAATTAATTACCCCCTCCAAATTAGTTTTACCTGGGAGTTTTGCAAAAATTAGAATAAGTTTTGAACCAGACCCCAATGCGCTGTTAGTACCTGCTCAAGCTATTCTGCCGCAAGCAAGAGGGAAAAAAATTATTGTATACAGAAACGGGATAGCCCAATTTCAGGATGTAACTACCGGTGTGAGAAGTGCTGAAAAAATTCAAATCACCGAAGGTCTCACTGTTGGAGATACCATCGTAGTAACCGGACTGATGAGCCTTCGCCCAGAAAGTAAAATCACTATTCGCAACGTCTTGAATCCTCAACCATGAATATTGCCGAGCTAAGCCTTCGTCGGCCGGTATTGGCCGTGGTCATGAATATTTTGATTGTCCTTTTTGGGGTAATCGGTTTTCAATTTCTAGGCGTCCGGGATTACCCGGCTATCGATCCCCCAAATATTAGTGTTAGAACCTCCTACCCCGGCGCTAACCCAGATATTGTTGAAACGCAGATCACTGAACCACTTGAAAAGGCAATTAACGGAATTGCCGGTATACGAAATATTACCTCCTCTAGCAGTAATGGTACCAGTAATATAAACGTAGAGTTTGAGTTGGGAATTGACCTGGAAGCGGCAGCAAACGATGTTCGCGATAAAGTATCACAAGCCGTTCGTTCATTACCATCAGACCTGGACTCTCCACCCGTAGTTTCAAAAGCGGATGCCAGCTCAGAGTCAATTATTTCAATGACTGTACAGAGTGAACTACGAAACCCGCTCCAGATTACCGAGTTTGCGACCAATGTTTTGGTAGAGCGGCTTCAAACCATTCCAGGTGTAAGCGGTGTGCAGATATGGGGGGAAAAGAAGTATGCCATGCGAATTTGGCTTGACCCCAACAAGTTAACAGCCAGAGGCATCACTGTCAATGATGTACAACAAGCACTATCGCGTGAAAACACCGAACTCCCAGCTGGAAAAATTTATGGCAACTCAATAGAACTCTCAGTAAGAACATTTGGAAAACTAGAGAGTGAAGAAGACTTCAATAATCTAATTATTAGAAATACAGAGGGAAATGAAGTTCGATTGAGCGATGTGGGTGAAGCTACCCTCGGTCCAGAGAATGAAGAAACACTGCTACGGGGAAATGGCATCCCGATGATTTCAATTGCACTGATCCCACAACCAGGCTCCAATTATGTGGCCATCGCCGATGAATTTTATAAACGGATTGAGCAAATTAAGAAAGATGTACCGACAGATATTAAACTCAACGTCGGTATGGACCAAACTAGATTTATCAAAAAATCTATTTTAGAAGTTAGAGAAACTTTGATGATCTCATTTCTTTTGGTCGTCATGATTATCTACGCATTTTTCAGGGACTGGATCATTGCATTACGGCCGCTCATTGATATACCCGTTTCGCTAATTGGTTCTTTTTTCATCATGTATTTAATGGGATTCACCATTAACGTTTTATCCTTATTGGCCATTGTTCTAGCAACAGGGCTTGTAGTGGATGATGGGATTGTAGTAACAGAAAATATCTATAAGCGTATCGAGAAAGGAATGAATAAGTGGCAAGCGGCTTTGGAAGGTTCAAAGGAAATTTACTTTGCCGTAATCGCAACTTCAATCACACTGGCTGTGGTATTTCTTCCTATCATTTTTCTAGAAGGTTTTGTAGGCCGACTATTCCGAGAGTTTGGCGTAGTGGTTTCAGGTGCTGTATTGATTTCGGCCTTTGTCTCATTGACGCTAACACCAGTATTGAACGTTAAATTGAATCGGAAAAATCCCTCTGATCATTCCCGCTTTTATAAATGGTCAGAGCCCTTTTTTCAGGGCATGGATCGAACCTACAAACAATTATTGCAGGCATTCATGCGGGTGAAGTGGGTGGCGCTAGTAATTATTGCGGTTTGTTTAGCTTCAATTTATTTTATTGGATCAGGCCTGCAATCTGAACTTGCTCCACTTGAAGATCGCAGTCAATTTCGTATTCAACTAACAGCGCCTGAAGGCACCTCATTTGACGCCATGGATCGCTACATTTCTAATGTAACCGACATGGTAATAGACTCTGTTCCAGAGAAGCGGATGCTATTTAGTATTACTGCACCTGGCTTTGTTGGGACCGGAAATTCCAACACTGGCTATGTGCGGATCATGCTCGTTGATCCACCAGAAAGAAAACGTAGTCAGTCCGCTATTGTGAAAGCGGTAAACAAGAATCTCTCCCAATTCAATGAAGGACGTGCTTTTGTCATTGAGGAACAAACTATCTCAGTCAATAGAAGAGGAGGACAACCCGTTGCTTTTGTAGTCCAGCACAACAATTTTGAAAAATTGACAAAGGCCTTACCCAAGTTGCTTGAGGAAGCAAGAAATAGTAAAGTGCTTTTAAATCCTGACGTAGATCTGAAATTCAACAGACCAGAGATTAAGATTGAAATTGACCGAATCAAAGCAGCCTCATTAGGTATCAGTATTTCAGACGTATCGCAAACACTACAGTTAGCCTATAGCAATCGCAGAATGGGCTATTTTACTAAAGATGGGAAACAGTATAGCGTCGTGGGCCAAGTCAGTAGAGCTGAACGGGACGACCCCGGAGATTTACGTTTATTGTTTGTTCGTAATAACCGAGGAGAACTCATTAGCTTGGATAATTTGATCAAAACAGAGGAGATCAATAGCCCGCCCTCCATTTACCATTTTAACCGGTATAAATCCGCTACCATTTCAGCCAGCTTACAACCTGGATATACAATTGGGGACGGGATAAACGAGATGGAGAAAATAGCTAAAAAGGTACTGGACGAAACCTATGCGACAGCCTTATCAGGTTCATCAAGAGACTTTAAAGAGAGCAGCAGTAACACACTTTATGCGTTTGTGCTAGCCTTGGCATTGATTTTTCTAATTCTAGCCGCACAATTCGAAAGTTTTATTGATCCCCTGATTATAATGTTCACCGTTCCGCTTGCCATTGCAGGGGCCGTTCTGTCCTTATGGGCATTTGATCATACCCTCAATATTTTCTCCCAAATAGGCATGATCATGTTGATTGGTCTGGTTACAAAAAATGGAATTCTAATTGTAGAATTCGCCAATAAAAATCAGCTTCGCGGTTTATCAAGGCAAGAAGCTGTGCTAGATGCGGCAGGACAACGATTGCGTCCTATTCTAATGACCAGTTTGGCGATGGCCTTAGGAGCACTTCCGCTTGCACTCTCGCTCGGAGCGGCTGCCACAAGTAGAATTCCATTGGGTATAGTTATTGTAGGAGGAATTATATTTTCACTGGTACTTACACTGTTTGTAATTCCAGCGATGTATGCCTACTTGTCCCGAACTAAAAAGAAAAGTGAAATTGAAACACTAGTTAGCCCCACTTAATCAAATCGGATGAATACCTACGCACTTATAATCTTACTATTATTATCCACGTTTTCCCAAGCACAGCATCCGGGTCAGCAAACAATAAAAAATAATCTGCCCCTACTCCGGCTTGAGGACGTACACGAGCAAGTGTTGTCAAACAATTACGGCATCCGCATAGCCAGAAATGATTCTGCTGCGTTAGCAATAGAAAAAGTATTTATCAAAGAGGCTT
>BJGL01000001.1 GCA_014190475.1 Bacteroidota bacterium | reverse complement strand
GCCCCTGTGGGTATGATGGTCATCCTACCATCCAATGTACCTGTACGTCAGGGATGATCCAGCGGTATAAACATCGGATCTCGGGTCCATTATTAGACCGGATCGATTTGCATGTTGAAGTAAAGCCGCTGGCAGCAAATCACTTAATTCAATCAGACCAACTAGAAAATACGGCACTACTTGCCGCATTAAACCGAATCAAAAAGGCAAGGAATATCCAAACAGAGCGATGGAAAAATATGCCGAACTACTATTGTAATGCACAAGCTACGGGGCAATTAATAAGAGCCACTTCAAAAATTGAAAAGGAAGGTCTAAAAATATTGGAAAAAGCGGCGGCCAAGTTTGGTTACTCAGCGCGTGTGTTGGACCGACTGATTAAAGTGGCAAGGACCATAGCCGACCTGGATGAACAAACCGCCGTTCTCCCCGGGCATTTTGCAGAAGCCATTCAGTTTAGAAATATCATTTAACCGCTGTTTACTTTCAGCGAAAAGTTCTCGCCAATTTAAACGACTTTTGCAAAAAGAGAGTTGCAGGCATGAAAATTTTATTTCGCTATTTAAAGCCCCATCGCTGGCTGGTTAGTTTGGTGCTAGTGTTATCAGCAATCAATATAGGTTTTTCATTAGTAGACCCTATCATTTTTGGAAAACTGGTTAATCTGGCTAATCATTTTGCACAACACCGGGACCAATACACGCACCAAAAATTCTTTTTCTCCTTTACAGGAAACCCCCACTATGGGGTCTTAGCTTTATTACTCGCTTCTGTTTCTGTAGCCATGGTAAGTCGAATTGCAAAAGCATTCCAAGATTATACACTGAATCTAATTACTCAAAAATTTGGAGCAGCCGTATTCACCGAGGGACTTCAACATGCCATGAAACTTCCTTTCCGAGAATTTGAAGATGCCCGTAGCGGAGAAACGCTAAGTATCTTACAAAAGGTTCGAGTTGACACAGAACGATTGGTGTCCTCATTTATCAATGTATTATTTCCTGTGATCATTGGAATAGTATTTGTAGCAGTCTATGCCACTGCCATCGACTGGCGTCTTCCCATTTTCTATTTCGGAGGTATCTTTTTATTAGTTTACTTCTCAAATCAATTCAGCCAGAAAGTCAAAGTAATTCAGAAAAAAATTGTAGCACAGACGACTGCGCTGGCCGGTGCTACTACCGAATCCCTCCGCAATATTGAATTGGTTAAAAGTCTGGGGCTGACCGAACAAGAAGTAGCACGACTAAATCGAAATACCTTCAAAATTTTAGGACTGGAACTTACTAAAGTCAAAAAAATCAGAAGCATCAGTTTTCTGCAAGGAACTTTTGTCAATACACTACGCCAGATCATACTTTTTATGTTGCTTTTCCTGGTATTTCGAAACGAAATGAATGCAGGGGAATTAGTGACGATGCAAATATTTTCCTTCTTTGTATTTGGACCGCTTCAAGAAATTGGAAATATCATCCTCACTTACCGGGAAGCACAAACATCGTTGGAGAATTTTAATCAATTGATGGAGAAAGCCCCTGAACCGGTTCCTGTCAATCCTTCGCCGCTCGGAGAAATTGAAACACTCGCCTTTGAGGCCGTGGGCTTTCAACATCCTACTGCACTTCAAAAAGCACTCAATGGCATTAGCTTTAAGGTGAAGGCGGGAGAAACCATTGCTTTTGTAGGACCCTCCGGCTCGGGTAAAACGACCATGATGAAACTACTGGTGGGGTTGTATCGACCTGACAGTGGTCAGATTTTGTATAACGGAATAGACGAGAACAGTATTCATTTTGAAGATCTGCGAAATCAAATTGGATTTGTTACACAGGATACACAATTATTCTCTGGCACCATTCGGGAAAATCTCTTTTTTGTAAACCCACAAGCTACGGAAGCCATGCTATTGGAGGTTTTACATAAAGCATCCTGTCAAAATTTACTCACTCGTGCCGAAAATGGATTGGATACAATGATTGGAGAAGGAGGACTTAAACTATCTGGCGGAGAAAAACAGCGCCTCTCCATTGCAAGAGCCCTGCTTAGAAAACCAAAACTGCTTTTATTTGATGAAGCAACTTCAGCACTAGACTCCCTGACAGAGGAAGAGATCACCACTACTATTCGAGAAGTTTCAAAAGCAGGTACACAAATCACCATCCTGATTGCACATCGACTTTCTACCATCATGCACGCCGATAGAATTTACGTGCTGGAGAAGGGGGAAATTGTAGAAACAGGCAAACACGAAGAACTACTTGTACAAAAAGGACTTTACTATGCTATGTGGCGCCAGCAAATAGGAGAACGTAAACAACCGATTCTTTCTGCCTAATTTTTTGACTTCCACCCAAAAGGCACCAAGACACGTAACGAAACATTTCGTCCTCTATTAAATACACCCATCCGTCCATTAACTGGATTATCTGCAGTATATTTTAATCGACTTGTATGAGATTGCCAGGCAACGTCACCCAAATTTGTTACAGCCAGATGTATTGATGCAAGTGTATTTTTTTTCCGGTCCACCCAATTGGCTCCAACACCAAGATCCATTAATAAATAGCCAGGGGTTTCGGTTTCTGTTTGG
Source organism: Bacteroidota bacterium (assembly GCA_014190475.1). Lineage (GTDB taxonomy): Bacteria > Bacteroidota > Bacteroidia > Chitinophagales > Chitinophagaceae > JJ008. The sequence continues at coordinate 72,893 of BJGL01000001.1, read as the reverse complement.
TATCCACTAAAAAAGCGGTCTTGCGTAAACACGGTCTGTGTGTTAAAACGGAAGTATACTTGTCTGAACGCACCAAATCCCTTTTCAAAATCACCCCGGACTTCTGCATTCCATCGTGGGGCTGGTATCAGTGGTAAGTGCTCACTTCCTGGTGTATTAGGATCAATCGCCTTTGAAAAACGTCCTCTCACCAACGAAAAAGTATTTTCAATATGCAACCAATGAAGTGGATGGGGATGAATATCTAATGTGAGCTCCAACCCTGCCAAACTTGCATTCTGCTGCTCAAAAACAAATGCAGTTAATTCTTCGCCGCCAACTTGCACCAGCGAATCACCACCGGAAAGCGCACTCAGTTTTCGATAAAAAATAAAATCATTGATACGATTGTAAAACACACTGGCAGCAAGACCAAAGTGTTCGTACTCTAAATCCAAGCCCGCATCTCCTTGCCAACTTGTTTCAGATCGGAGGTCTAAGGTTCCATATTCATAACGATTGGTTCCTTCATGTGTTCCATTACTGGCTAACTCCGGTAAGGAAGGAGCTCTGAACCCTCTGGCAAGATTTACTTTTAAAACCACATCGTTAGAAGGTTCATAACTAAATCCAAGACTTCCTGACCAATTTGAAAATTGCTTTTTAAAAGCAGGAAACTTGAGCTGTCCTCCTTCCTCATAGGCCACACCGCGTATAGATCTACTGTCGAGCCGTACCCCTCCACTCCAGGTTACTGACTTCATAAAACGCTGCGTATACATGAAGATTCCAGCATCGAATAACTGATACGCAGGTATCAAAACTTCCTCTCCCCTATTTTGATTAGCCTGACGCATTCCATTTACTCCCATTGTGGTATGCCACTCCTTTCGCTCGGGAAGTTGCCATTGAAAATTATAGTTCAATGTTTTTAAATCAAAGAATAATTCTTCTTCGTCCGGAGCCTCTGCCTCTCCATACTCCCGTCTTCTATTTTGCTGTGCGCCTACGGTTAACTTGAGTCGACTTTGCCCAATTTGGAAGGAATTATCAGAAACTAATTTTGTATGCTGTACTCGTTGGTTAGGCACCAGTACAGCACGGTCCGCTAAATCTTCAGCGGTTGCGATTCGTTCAAGTGGTGATCCTCCATAAAGAATAAACTGCCCAGTACTGGCATCTCGCTCTCCTTCCACTACACCCAATCGCTGATCAAAGCTTGAAAAATGTAATTGAGAATAACCCCATTTCTTGTTAACACCAAGCTGCCCTCCCCAGTTGTTCTCTTGAAATCTTGAATTGAGAACACGCCCATCCATTTTATTCTTATAGTCCCCTGAGGACTTAGCGCTGCCGTAACCACTCCAGTTAAACCCATTGTTGTTACCCGCCAACCGAACATGAGAGGAAATCAGTCCGCCATTGGTTTGATAATTCGATAAAATTCGGCCTTTGATAGTGCCTTCCTCAACCGGAGGAGCCGACTGAAAATGAATTACTCCAGCTAGGGCATCACTACCATACAAGAGTGAAGCAGGTCCCTTCACTACTTCAATTTTTTGAATGCTGAGTTCATCAATTTCAAGCCCATGTTCATCCCCCCACTGCTGTCCTTCTTGCCGAATTCCGTCATTCACCACTACTACCCGGTTACTGCCCAAGCCCCTAATCAAGGGTTTGGAAATGGCAGGCCCTGTGGTGATTTGAGATACACCCGGCAACTGACTTAATGCATCAACAATGTTGGCAGAAACGGATCGCATTAAATCGGTCTGACGAAATATTGTGATGGGAACGGGCGTCTTCCTTATGCTGGTAGGTGCTGTGGTCCCGGTAATCACAACACCTTGATTTTCCAGGAATACAGGAAGCATGAAAAAATTTTGCTCCTGTGATTGTGTCATTTCTAAATGAATCACCTGTGTTGCATAACCTGTGTAGGTTACTTCAATCACATGGTGGCCTGCCCCAATTCCACTTATACTATAGAATCCATTTTCGTTAGTTTGTATACTCCTTCGAAGATCTGCTAAAGTCAACGTAGCGCCTGCCAATGGCTCCTTGGTAATTGCATGAATCACTGTTCCCTTGAGTTGCAGGCCATTTTGACCCTGGCCAGCCGACTTCAAACTACCTGTAAGCATTGAAAAGAAAACAAAAAGAATAATACCAGATTTTCTAAGCATGGGTAATAAATTTTGTAACAACGTTGCAAATATAAAATGCAACAATGTTACAAAAAAAATTATTTTATATTCGGATATGCTTGCTCAATCAACTTTTTTCAAACCCAGCTACTTACTAGCCGCCCTGCTAATTATGGGGGTTACGATCCTGGGATGTAATAAGGACAAAGGCCCAGATCCCTGTACCGGCACCTCCTATGATATTCAGATTGTAAAGACCGCAGCAATAGGAGGCGTCAACAATGGCAGTATAACCGTATTGACTCCTCGGGGAGATACTCTAAAATACGCGGTCAATAATGGCACGCCACAACAAAGCCCTTATTTAACGGGTCTGGCAGCTGGAAATAATATTGTGAAAGTGATTAATCAAAAAGGGTGTTTCGATACGCTTCATGTGATGATTTCCGCATATGGGCCTAAGTATGCAGCCGTTCGTCAGTTGATGATGGGTTACTGTGGACCATGTCACTTAAATGGCGGATCCAGCGGTGGAAAAAATCTTGATACGGATTCTAGTATTGTAGCCAGTTGGGACCGGATTCGATTACGCTGTGTAAATGGGCTCCCCACCTTTATGCCACAAAATGGACAGCTGACCGCACTGGATAAACAAAAAATTACAGATTGGGTGAATGCCGGGCACCGGCTCACTGATTAATTTTACTTTCTAGCGCACTTTCATCATGGCCCGCACCTGTTGTGTAATTCCATTTTGGAATCGAGCATAATATAATCCAGCAGGCAATCCTTCACTATCAAAGTCAATCCGATACGTTCCAGCGGTATATTCCTGGTTGGTCAACACAGTAATCAATCGGCCTAACGTATCAAAAACTTGCAATAAAGTATGACCCCCTGCCGTAGTAAACTGCACGGTAGTACGGCTCGTGAAAGGGTTCGGGAAATTCGTGACTAATAAATCAGTGTTGGTTACTGGAGGCGGTGGAGGCGCAACACCATTACAAGCTCCCGGCTTTAATAAGGGAAGTACTTGAAGTTGTGTGTTGATATCAGGAGGGAATAAAGACTGAACAATAGATTTATCCAAACAAAACCACTTCTCCAATATCGTAGCATAGATACTTCTGAAATCATATTGCATGGGAACGTTGTCATTCACCAATGCGTTGGTCGGTATTGTAGGATTAACACCCAGCATACCCGCTTCTACTTGTTTACCAAATAAAAAGAGAGGCGCAGCAGCACCATGGTCAGTTCCTGTACTAGAATTTGATTTAATACGACGACCGAACTCACTAAAAGTCATGCCCAACACACGATCCTCTACTCCTAAGAATTTAATATCATCTTGGAAAGCCTTGATTGCAGCAGATACACGACCCAATAAGGTAGCGTGAGATCCAGTAACCTTGTCTGCATTTACTTGTACGGAGTGCGTATCGAATCCACCAAAACTAACCATGTATACGCGTGTCTTTAATCCGCCCTTTATTAAACGGGCTACAATTTTTAATTGATCCGCCAAAGAATTTCCAGTTGGATAAGGAGACTGAACCGTTACAGCGTTAGCAGCAGCACGAATTACGGTAGCATAACCCTGTGTTTGACGGTTGATATTACGAACATAGGTCAACTCCTTACCTGCACGGGTGTTGGGCGCGTAATCGTTCGTGCCTGAAATCAAATTATAGAATGAAGTAGGGTTAGTGATGCTCATTCCCATATTACGGGTGGGACCCTGTAAAGTCAAAGAAGTTAATCCACCGATCTGTATTGCTAATGGATCGGGCATATCAGCATTAGGATAACCTACTGGGTAATTGGGATATTCATAATCTAAATAACGACCGGCCCAACCACTAAAAACTTCCTGACGACTATTAGATGCACTCATCCAAATATCCGTTGCACGGAAATGTGAAAAGTTCGGTTGAGGATATCCAACGGCCTGCACCACATTTGCTTTACCCTCTGCAAAAAGACTTTGTAATCCGGTCATGGCGGGGTGAAGCCCTGTTCCTGTAACTCCGGCTATAGGAAGCACTGCATTCTCAGGTATTGCAATATTGGTACGGGCATTATAATATTTGGAATAATCTGCAATGGGAATCACCATATTCAACCCATCATTACCACCGGATAATTGTACAATCACCAACACATGATCCGTGAGGGTATTACCACGCAGCAACGCCTGCACCAGTGGCGAATTCATATTGAATGCCTTGACGGAGTAGCCATTGATCAACTCCGGCAGAAGTGCAGCCATGGGTAAGGCCCCCGATAAGAAGTCTCTACGTTGCATACTCAGATCAACTGGTATTCGGAAAGGTTAAACAAATATTGAAAAAGTGATTTCAGTCGGTTGTTAACAATATTGAAATTGGCCGTGGTTGGGTTGGACTCATACGCCATCCACGCATTGGTCCAATAATAATCCCATTGCTGACCCGTTAACAGAATCTGCATTTTGATTTGATCCTTTGAAACCTGACTCAATGCATTTTGATATAAAAATGCTAGAGCCTCATTGAGCAGATCATTGGGATTGCCGGGGTTACGTAAGCTACGTGCCCATTGCACACAGTTGAATTGTACGCGTACATTGTTGCGTAAATACCCGGTACTAATCATGATATCTGTAAACTGATTCCGCTTGGGAAGACTATCCGAGGTAATCCATAATTCATGATAAGAAGGTTCCTGGTAGAAAGCAGGAAAACCAGCAACATTGGGAGGATCATGCAAGTTCAGACCCATATTGACCATCCAAGAATAAAACGTATTCCATAAACCATAATTGGTATCCCAGTCGGAGGCTGGTGCAAAAGTTGCATCCATTTCACGCAATGAACCAATCACGTGGTCTGCAGGTGATTTGATATAGCAACCCCGGTTCATCTTATCAAAGAAGTGTTCACTCTTTAACAAAGCAGAGAGCATGGGCTTTATTTCATAGCCTGAACTACGGAAAATATCAGCAAGTGGCGTAATTACATTCCGCTCCGCTTCTGCATCAATTTGATAATATACAAACCAGCGATAAAATCGACGTGCTATAAACTTGGCCACTTCTTGCTGCGCAAAAATCATATTCAGCAGATCATCAATTTCTAATTGACCAGCTGTGGTCCCTGTGCGCCCAGTAATTACTGTATTATTGAAAAAAGAGGAGAATGTTTTATTGACTGTACTATGACGAGTGGTCACAAAGCTGGGCTGGTAGGTATTGTAATTGATCGTCCATCCGGTTAACACCTTGGCTGCCTCTTTCACATCGGTCTCTGTATAATTGGAGTCAGGGCCTTTTCCAAGCGTAAATAACTCCATTAATTCCCGAGCATAGTTTTCGTCAGGAGCTGTGGCAAGGTTTACATAACCATTTAAATAACGAAGCATGGCCGGATCAATCGTGATATCACGCACCATGCTTTTGAAATTTCCTAATGCATGTCTACGGATCAAATCATGCTGGTTATAAATCAGATTGGCAGTGCCAACATCAACAGATTCGTTACCAAAATGATCCGTCCAGAACAGTATCATCTTTTCGCGGATGCTACGATCCTGGTTTATCATATTACCCGTTAACCATTTTTTATAGGAGGCTCTGCGCAAACCCTGGATAGTTCCGTCGTTGTTTACATTATTAATCCAGGTAGTTCCCTGCATTACTGTTGGATCAGGAACCACTCCAACCGTGGTGGGAGTAGCATATTCTTTGATGGGGGGTGCTGGATCAGGAGCGGTTGGATTCAACAATTCATCAATAGACTGATTCATTGTTCGGCCTCGGAAATAAGCTACATCACTGCGTTTTGCGCCAAATTGTACCCGTCTTAATAAGTGCAATACTTCTTCCTCAGTCCAGGGACCCGTGTAGGGATTTAAACCTGATTGAGTCCGTCCAACTGCAACGGTGGGTGTAGTGCTTTTTGCTCCTGCAGTTAATTCATTAAAAAAACCACGGCGATCCATACCGAAAAGGTATAAAAAAACTCAATTACCAAGGTAAAAAACGGTAAAATTTTAGGGGATTCTCTTGTAAATTAAAGTCTTTCGATTATGCCAGCTATTCCCTGACCCCCTCCCACACAAGCTGTAATCATTCCATATTTCTTATTAAGTCGTTGAAGATCATTAAGATTTTGAATAGTAAGCTTGCAGCCGGTGCATCCTAGCGGGTGCCCCAAAGCGATAGCTCCACCATTGATATTAATTTTTGATGAATCCAGTTCTGCTTCCCGAATTACGGCTAAAGCTTGAGCGGCAAAGGCCTCATTCAATTCAATCAGATCAATTTGCGACATGTTCATACCCGCCTGTTGCAGTGCTTTTGGGATTGCAACAACCGGGCCAATTCCCATGATTCTGGGATGAACTCCTGCCACGGCACAAGAAACCAAACGACCAATGGGTGTTAGGCCTAACTCGTTGACCATCGATTCACTCATCACCACAACAAAAGCAGCTCCGTCTGATGTTTGAGAAGAATTACCTGCCGTAATCACTCCATTTACAGCGAAAGCGGGCTTTAGTTTGGATAAAGCTTCCAGCGATGTATCCTCACGGGGGCCTTCATCTGTATCCACCACAAAACTTCTTTTTTGTCTTTTTTGTTTTTCATCTAAATAAATTTCCTCGACGGTAATAGGAAGTATTCCCTTTTTAAAATGACCATGCCCAATAGCCGACAAAGCTTTTTGATGAGATTGAAGAGAGAACTGATCTTGATCCTCACGGCTGATGGCATATTCTTTTGCAACCGCCTCGGCGGTTAATCCCATATTCAAATAATAGTCGGGCTCCTCACTTGAAATAGAATAGGCGGGTGCTGTTTTCCATCCAGCAGCAGGCACCATGCTCATACTCTCTACTCCTCCTGCAACAATACAAGAAGCCAGGCCTGCTCGAATTTTGGCCGTTGCTATAGCAATGGATTCTAACCCTGATGCGCAATATCGATTAATAGTAATTCCAGGAACTTCAATACCCAAGGCACGTGCCGCAATAATACGTCCCACCTGGAGTCCTTGTTCTGCCTCGGGAACTGCATTACCCACTATCACATCATCGATTTGGTTTGGATTCAATGCTGGCAGCGAAGCAAGCAGTCCCTTGATAACATCGATGGCTAAATCGTCAGGTCGGGTAAATCGAAAGCCTCCTTTTTTTGCCTTTGTGACGGCGGTCCGAAACCCTGCTACAATAAATGCATCTTGCATGAGAAGTTATTTAGTTGTTTATGCAACCTTCTATTCCAAATTTACACCCGAAATGCTTCTTACCAAACTTGGCAAGGCCCGTATTCTTGCAATATATTTGCCCGGTCCATGTATAAACTGATCCGAAAAATTTTATTCCTGCTCCCACCCGAAGAGGCGCACCAGATTTCTCTTTTTTTATTACAATTAGTTTGCAGTACCCCGCTGACCCGAAAACTACTTCGCAATTTTTTTGAACCCGCAAAAGTTTCCTCCATTGAAATAGCGGGTCTTCACTTTAGGAATCGAGTTGGATTAGCTGCCGGATTTGATAAAAATGCATTACATCTTCGAGAGCTAAGTTGTTTAGGCTTTGGACATGTGGAAATTGGTACAGTAACACCACAGCCGCAGCGAGGCAATGAAAAACCTCGATTATTCCGATTACCCGAGGATCATGCACTAATCAATCGAATGGGTTTTAATAACGATGGCGTAGTTACCATTGCCAAGCGTTTAAAGCATTGGAGAGAAGAAGTGCAACCCTATGTTGATTTGCAAAAACCGTTAATCATTGGCGGAAATATCGGAAAGAATAAAAGCACTTCCAATGAGGAAGCTTGGAAGGATTATGAGTTTTGTTTTGAAAGACTGCACCCGTGGGTGGACTATTTTGTAGTCAATGTAAGTTCGCCCAACACACCAGGACTTCGAGCATTGCAAGACCGTAGCTTTTTGGAAAAAATTCTAACCGGTTTACAAAAGAGAAATCAGGAGATGAAAAAGGCAAAACCCATTTTCCTAAAAATTGCTCCCGATTTAGAATGGGCACAAGTAGATGAAGTTATTGAGTTAGTACTGGCCATTGGATTAGATGGGTTGGTGGTCAGTAACACTACTATACGTAGAGATGCATTGCAAACGGAGCCCAACACAGTGAGCCGAATGGGTGCAGGTGGACTCAGCGGCGCACCCCTCAAAGAGAGAAACACTGCTTTACTCCAATACATACATCAAAAAACAAATGGTCGAATTCCCTTCATTGCATCTGGTGGAATATTTACCGCAGCGGATGCAGCTGAAAAAATCAAAGCAGGAGCATCGCTTGTACAAGTCTGGACCGGATTTGTGTATGAGGGACCTGCCATAGCAAAAAATATTTCCGAAGGAATTATGTAAGGATTGTCATCAACAGGCCAACAACGAAACCGCTACTATACCAGCCGTTTCTGTCCTTAATCGAGTGTTCCCTAATTGAACGGGAATAAAATCAGCCGCTACTGCTTGCTCAATTTCGTCGGGAGTAAAATCCCCTTCTGGGCCAATGGCTATGAGTACATCATCAGCTAACGAGGAGGATAAGAGAGAGAGAGGACGGCGGGTTGAATTTTCGCAATGTGCAATTAAGTTAACACCTTGCTTTAATTTCCATTGCTGCAATTCTGTGTAAGACTGAGGAGGTAATAAAGCGGGTAACCAGGCCTGTCGACTTTGCAGAACTGCGCTGATTAAAATAGACTCCAAGCGATCCATACGAATCGTTTCTTTTTCAGTTCGCTCACATCGTAGCGGTATGATGGATGATACACCCAGCTCCGTAACTTTTTCTAGGAGCCACTCAAATCGATTTCTATTTTTGAGTAATGAAATGGCAAGCGTGATGGAACGTTTGGGCGGTGGTACAATTTGTACAGCTTGCAACTGAACCTGACATTTTTTTCGATCCGCAATAGATACCGTTGCATCTGCCCAATTTCCTTTACCATCCGTTATGGAGAGGGCACTCCCTTGTACTAACCGTAATACCTGAATGGCATGACGGCTATTATCGGAATCTAATTCCAAAAATGAACCTGACTGACCTAAGGAAGGAGTATAAAATAATGGAGCAGACATAACTAGATCGGAAGATCATCCATATCGGAATCTAATTCGTTCATTCGACTTCCTGTTTGCACGAACACGCGGGCACTTCCACTGCCATCTTCGTCTCGAACGGGTTTCCAATTACCGGGTATTCCGGTAACACCCATTCCTCCGCCATCTTCTACAAACTTTTGAATATTGAGTAAGGCCCGCAACTTAATGGTCTCTAGAGAACCGTTACGGTGCTTCGCAATTCGTACAAATGTATCGCCACGATTATTCTCCCCCATTTCATTGGCCGTAATATCGTAGTACTCGGGGCGGTATAAAAACATTACCATATCGGCATCTTGTTCAATAGCACCCGATTCACGTAAGTCACTTAATTGTGGCATTTTAGTACCATCCTTACCTGCGCCGCGCGTTTCAACTGCACGACTTAATTGGGAGAGGGCTATAATTGGAATACTTAACTCCTTTGCTAATGCTTTCAGGTTTCGGGAGATATTACTAATCTCCTGTTCGCGATTACTATTACGACCATCTCCCGTTCCACTCATCAATTGCAAATAGTCGATGATCACTAAGCCGATATCATGCTTGTTTTTCAATCGACGACACTTGGCACGCAATTCAAAAATATTAAGTGCGGGTGTGTCATCAATAAATAATGGAGCCTGAGCCAATCGTTGTACACCTCGAGCGTACAACTGCTTCATCTCATGTTCTTCCATTTTACCACGACTGATTTTCTCTAACCAAATTTCACTTTCTGCAGAGAGAATACGTTGAACCAACTGACTGGCACTCATCTCCAAGGAGAAAAAGGCAACAGGAGTAGGCTTTCCGGCTTGCATCGCAGCATTACGTGCAAGATTTAGGGCAAATGCCGTTTTACCTACGGCAGGACGTGCGGCAAGAATGATCAAATCAGTACGTTGCCATCCATACGTTACACGATCCAGAGAAGGGAATCCGCTGGCTACTCCCGTTAGATCTTCGTTCTTATTCCGTAAATCTTCAATACGCTTGATGGTATTGACCAACACAGAATCGATAGTTTCAAAATTTTTACGGAGGTTATTATTGGTAATCTCAAATAACTTAGTTTCTGCATCATCTAATAAATCAAATACGTCAGTAGCATCTTCAAATGCATCATTGATAATTTCCCCACTTACTCGAATCAGTTCGCGTTGTATAAACTTTTGAAGAATAATTCTGGCATGCGCCTCAATATTAGCTGCAGAAACAACAGCGTTAGTGAGACGAGTCAAGTAATAAGGCCCTCCCACCAAATCCAATTCTTCCTTAGTACGAAGTTCCTCTGCTACCGTTAAAAGATCAATGGGCTGACTTTTATTAGCCAATGACTGCATCGCAGCAAAAATGCGCTGATGTGCCTCTACATAAAAACAATTGGGTTTTAGAATTTCAACCACTATGTCAAATGCACCACGCTCCAGCATCATGGCACCCAGAACAGCCTCCTCCAACTCTTTGGCCTGTGGGGGTACTTTTCCATAGACCATGGTTCCCAGTTCAACCGCGGATTTGCGTTTGCGCTGTCTGTCTTTATTCAAATTAGGTAGCTCCATGGCAGGTGATTTTAAAGAATTGACTGAAAGTTGGACAACGAAATAAGCCCCAAAAAGAAAATGGAAAAAATTTTTCTTTCTTCACGATTTCTGCACGCAAAATTGAAGGTTATCCACAATTAGCTTAAAAGCTCCCGGGCGTTAGCCAAAGCGGCAGGGGTAGGATGTTCCCCTCCAATCATTTGAGCGATAATCTCAACCCGATCCGCTGGGCCAAGCAATCGTAACCCGGTTTGAACAGCCCCAGTAGTCGATAAGCCTGCTTGCTTAAAAACAAAAAAATGAGTGTGCGCTTTACCTGCAATTTGTGGCTGGTGCGTGATACAAACCACCTGTCGGTGCTGCGCTAACTCTTTTAACAAAAGTCCAACTTGACGGGCGGCTTCGCCTGCAATGCCGGTATCAATTTCATCAAAGATCAACGTAGGAAGTTGCATAGATTCTGCAACCAACGATTTAATACAAAGCATCAACCGACTGCGTTCTCCCCCACTAGCCACTTTGCGTAAGGGACTGAATTGACCACTGCGATTTGCATCAAATAAAAATTCTATTTGGTCCATTCCTTCGGCTCCCATCGATCCCGGTTCAATAGTTACTTTTAATTGTGCGGCGGGCATTCCAACGCGATGAAGTAATTGCTGAACCTTCGTTTCAAGCGATGAAACTTGCTTTTTTCTTCCCTTTGACAATAAAGCTGCTAAGGAAATTGCTTTTTGCTCCAACGATTCTACTTGCTTTTGTTGCGCCTGTATAGTTTGACCCAAATGCTCTATTCCGCTTAATTGCGTTGCCAAATTGGATTGAATGGCAAGCAATCCAGTAGTTGTATTAACCTGATGTTTTTTATAGAGCTTATACCCCAGGGATAAACGGTTATTTACTTCTTCCAGTCGTTGTGGATCTAATTGCACCGTGTCGGCTACCCGCTCAATATCTCTTGCTAATTCTTGAATTTCAACATAAGCAGTCCGAAGGCGTTCAGCGAGCGCAGGAAAATCAGCATGAAAGGAACTAAAGGAACTCCATTCATTCAATAAAGATTTTAAACGGCTTACTAAAGGCTCCTCCCCTGTAGAAAGCGACGTAGTAGTTCGCGCTAAAAATTGCTGTACACTTTCGGCATTGGATAATAATTTTACCTCTTGCTCTAATTCCTCCATTTCATTTTCTCGAAATCCTGCTTCCTCTAACTCCTGGAACTGAAATTGCACATAGGCCGCTTCCGCTTCGGCACGGGATTGTCTGGCCAACAAATCTGTTAATTCACTTTTTGCAACAGCCCATTGATGATAAAGTAATCTGTATTCCTCCACTTTATCCAGCTGCTGTGCCAATGTATCCAATACTTCCCGTTGAAAACTAGTTTGACCGAGAGAAAGCGTATCAAACTGCTGATGCAGATCCACTAACAAGGAGGACAATTCCTGCAACTGCGAAAGGTTTACAGGTGTATCATTTACAAAAGCACGAGATTTTCCTTGTGGACTAATTTCGCGTCTTACAAGCAATGAATCAGTTTCCTCCAACTCTTGTTCCTTTAAAAAAGAAGCGACCCTTTTGTTATGGGCACAATCAAATACACCCTCAACAATCAACTTCTTTTCTTTATTGACTAGCACACTGGTCTCTGCACGTTCCCCCAAAATCAAACCCAAGGCGCCCATAAGAATTGATTTACCCGCGCCAGTTTCGCCGGTAATCACAACAAACCCGGCTGTGAACTCAATCTCAACCTCCTCAATGATGGCATAGTTCTGTATAAAAAGACGCCGAAGCATGTTCACAAATTAGTACGAATTACTAGAGTGTCAAAGTGTTCTCCCCCCGTTTCAACCCTTTATTCCAAAAAAAATCCCGTTCGAAATTGAACGGGATTCGATTATTTCTTTTGCAATATTACAATTGCACTGTGTTCTTTAATTCTTCATCCACCAGGATTCGTCCGCAGTTTTCGCAAATCATGATTTTTTTGTGCTGACGAATTTCACTTTGCTTTTGAGGAGGAATAGCATTGAAACAACCGCCACAAGCATCGCGTTCAACAGGTACTACCGCCAATCCGTTTCGGTAGTTACCGCGAATTTTTTCATAGCTGGAAAGCAAGCGAGGATCAACCTTTTCTTTTGCTTCCACGGCCATTTTGTTGTATTGCTTTTCTTCTTTTTCGTTAGCAGCAATAATTTTCTCCAGTTCCTCTTTTTTGCTGGTTAAAACACCCTCTTTGGAGCTAATATTTTTCTTGGCTTTGTCTAACAAAACTGCTTTCTCTGCAATCTCATCAGTGGCATCTTTGATATGCTTTTCAGCCAATTTGATATCCAACTGAGCCATTTCAATTTCCTTGTTGATGGCTTCGTATTCGCGATTATTTTTTACGTCCTCACTTTGTTTTTCATATTTCTTGATCTGGGCCTCAGCATCCTTAATGGAGAGTTTGCGTTGCTCAATAAACTCAGTAACGCCGTTGATCTCTTCTTCAATACGGGTTTTACGTGCATTCAGACCAGTGATTTCATCCTCCAGATCAGCTACCTCCATAGGAAGCTCCCCTTTCAGGATCTTGATTTCATCCAATTTGCTGTCGATCTGCTGAAGGGTCACCAGGGAGACCAGCTTTTCCTGAATCGAGTAATCTTTTACTTGTGCCATAGGTAGTTGACCGGATTGGTGGAAACGCTTGTTTTGAGGACGGCAAAGGTAGGGAATTTTTCGGCTAAACGCTCCTGTAAAAGGTCAATCGTAAACTGTTCACTCTCAAAGTGGCCTATGTCTGCCAATATTAGTTTATCGGCAGCTTTGAAAAAATCGTGATATTTCAAGTCTGCCGTCACAAAAGCTTGAGCACCAGCGCGTAAGGCTGTTTCTATTAAAAAACTACCAGCCCCTCCACAGAGTGCTACTTTTTGAATAGGCTGGCTCAATAAGGTAGTATGACGAACCACGGGCGTCTTAAAAACCTCAGCTAGCCGTCTTAAAAACTGATCGGCCATCATCGGAGCGGCCAATTCTCCGAGGATACCCGCACCCAAACCCTTGTACGTGTTACCCAGCGCCATCAAGTCGTAGGCTACTTCCTCGTAGGGATGAGAATTTTTTAGAGCTAATAATAATGCGGCTTCCAGATATCCAGGATAAATCATCTCCAGTTTCACCTCCTTTTCGGTGTGTCTGACCCCCTCACTCCCAACAAAAGGATTAGTACCCGTACCGGCCTTGAAAGTACCTTGACCGCTACTGGAAAAACTACACTCGCTGTACTGACCAATTTGGCCAGCCCCCGCCAAAAAAAGTGCATTACGAACTTGCTCCACTTGAGCTTCAGGAATAAAGGTGATCAGTTTTTTTAAAATACCAGGTTTAGGTAATAAAACACTGCATTTTGATAATCCCAGCATGGCGGCCATCTTACCATTCACCCCATCGAGCATGTTATCAAGATTAGTATGAATAGCATAAATAGAAATATTGTTTTGAATGGATTTAATGATCAACTGTCCAGTTCCATCGTTGGGAGTGATTTGCTTTACGCCACCAAAGATCATTGGATGATGTGCCACTATCAAATTACAGCCCTTTTGTATAGCCTCCTCCAGCACGGCGTCTGTTACATCCAAACAACAAAGTACCCCAGTACATACACTATGTGCGTCTCCCACCAGTAAACCAACATTGTCGTAGGACTCCTGTAACGAGGAGGGCGCCAGCGTATCTAAAAAATTTGTGATGTCACGGACTTGCATAGTAATTCTGTTGTGAAATTTAAAAATACGTGCATTTTGGGCATCTTTGCGGGAACTTTTTTGAAACTGAATTGTCTTATCAATACAATTAAAACCATTCACTATGAGCATCCAAATTGGACAAACGGCCCCCGATTTTACCTTATTTGATTCTGACAAGAACCCGCTTCAGCTCTCTTCATTGAAAGGACAGAACGTGTTACTACTATTTTTTCCGCAGTCATTCACAGGAGTTTGCACCAAGGAACTTTGTTCAGTGCGCGACAACATTGCTCTTTATAACGGAGCCAATGCCACCGTGTTGGGAATTTCGGTAGACTCTGTATTTACACTGGCAAAATTTAAAGAGGAACAACAACTTAATTTCCCTTTACTCAGCGACTTCAATAAAAAAGTGTCTGAGTTATATGGATGTATTTATCAGGATTGGATCCTGGATATGAAAGGTGTATCAAAACGTTCGGCCTTTTTAATCGACAAAAACGGAACAGTTCAGTATGCGGAGGTCTTGGAAAACCCCGGAGAGGTTCCCAACTTTGAAAAAATCAATGAAACCTTGAAATCGTTAGCATAAACAGCTATACTTAATTCGCTGAACATCAAAGCCCAAGAATCCAAGTTCTTGGGCTTTTGCATTTTGTTATGGCCTTTTTTTAATTATTAAAGTATATTTGAGTCAATGCTCAAGCAGTTATTGATATCAGTAGGTTTGATGGTACTGTCCTTTTCCTTGAAGGCGCAGCAAGCGCCTACTACCCCCTCGACTGGAGCCATGGAGAAGTTGGTAAAACTTTATCCTAACCCGGCGGTCAGCTACATTGTATTTGAATTAAAAAATTCAGGACGAAAAGACATAAGCTTACAAGTTTATAATGGCATTCTTGGTAAGAAGATGATCGATACCAAACTTACCCTTGAAAGAATTACACTTTCCCTCAATGATTTTACCCGTGGTGTATATGTTTATCACCTGGTAGAAAATTCCGGCAAGATTATTGAATCCGGAAAATTTCAAGTTACCAAATAGGATTTCTACAAAACCTGTACAATTAAGAATTTAAGGTATTGCGTGTTCTCCATTTCCCACACGATGGGATGATCGGAAGACTGTGTATTAAAATAAACCTGTCTGATTTTTCTTCTTGCATCCTTTGCGGCCATAGCAATGATTTCTAAAAAAAGTGGAGGCGGAACCAGATTAGTACAGGAAGAAGTAACCAGAAATCCTCCAGGCTTTACCAACTTCATCCCTCTTAAATTTATTTCCTTATAGCCCGTGATTGCCTTCTGGATGGTAGCCCGACTTTTTGTAAAAGCAGGCGGATCCAACATGACCACATCATATTGCTTTCCTTCTTTTGTCCACTGCTTTAATAAATCAAAGGCATTGGCCGCCTGAAAAATACAACGATCCTGCAGCCCATTTAATCTTGCATTTTCGTTGGCTTGCTCAACAGCTGAAGCAGATATATCCAGCCCCAACACAGACTTTGCTCCATAATGTGCCGCATGTACTTCAAAAGTGCCTGTATAAGTGAAAGCACCCAGCACCGTTGCATTTTTTACAATTGAACGAATAGCGGTTCTATTATCCTGTTGATCTAGAAAGTAACCCGTTTTTTGACCATTGGCCAGATCAACATAAAACTTCAGTCCATTCTCTGTAATAATAATTTTTGTATCAAATGGAGCACTTAAAAATCCCTTTTGTTGAGGGAGCCCTTCTAATTCCCGAACGGGCACATCATTTCTTTCATAAATACCCTGGGGTGAAAATATTTCCTGCAAGGCCTCTACAATAACGGGCTTCCAACGATCAATTCCTAAGGCAAGTGTCTGGATAACAAAATAATCATTGAATTTATCTATGATCAATTGCGGTAATCCATCAGCCTCTCCAAAAACCAAACGACAGTTTTCAGTATAGCCGGTTTGCTGACGATATTGCCAACAAGCACGAATCCTATCTTTAAAAAAAGTAGCATCAATGGGCTGTCCCTTTTCCCTAGAGAGTATCCGAATTACAATTTGGGATTGGGGGTTATAGTAACCGCTTCCAATCCACTTACCCTCGTGCGTATACACTTCAACGATATCAGCAGGCGCAGGAGAACCCTCTACCCTGTCTACTTCATTCATAAAGATCCAGGGATGTCCATTTTGAACACGGGGCGCAATTTTTCGACGCAGAAAAACTCGACTCATAGAAGGCGAAGATAGCCTTTCAAGGACAGACAGAAAGGCGCTACCCGCTTGTATTTAAAGCCATTTTGTCCTTAAAAACGCATAAGCGTCAAGTAGTTTTTGCTTGGCCGTAAAATTGTCGGTCTTACCTTTGCAACCAATTTAGAACCGTCTATGGAAGATCAAGTAAAGAATTCGGAAGAAATGGACCTTAACGGAGAAGAAACCGTAACAAATTCACCTGCACAAGAGGAAAATGCAACAGCGGAGTCCGAACTTGAAAAATTAAAAACTGAACTGGCCTCTTACAAAGACAAATACATTCGGACCGTTGCAGAGTTTGATAATTTTAAACGCCGTAATGCTAAAGAACGAATTGAACTGATGCAAACAGCCGGACGCGATGTGATCACCGAATTATTAGATGTTTTGGATGACTGCGAACGGGCGAAACAAACCTTGGAGAAGGCAGGACTTGCTGAAGCGGCAGAGTGGGAAGGAGTCAAGTTGGTTTTCAATAAACTCAAAACAAAATTGCAAAATAGAGGATTGAAAGCCATGGATGTAATCAACCAGGCTTTTGATGCAGATCTCCATGAAGCTGTTACCGAAATTCCTGCGCCGCATGAAGACCTCAAAGGAAAAATTATAGATGAAGTGGTCAAGGGGTATTTACTCAACGATAAAGTAATCCGCCATCCTAAAGTGGTGGTTGGAAAATAAGTTATGAGCAAAAGAGATTTTTACGAAATACTGGGCGTGGGCAAATCAGCTTCGGCGGACGAGATAAAAAAAGCGTACCGTAAAGTTGCCATGCAATACCACCCGGACAGAAATCCTGGCGATAAAGCTGCGGAAGAAAAATTTAAAGAAGCGGCTGAGGCTTATGAAATTTTAAGCGACACTGATAAACGCGCACAATACGACCGATTTGGTCATGCGGGTGTGGGCGGTGCTGGTGGAAGAGGATATGGTGGCGGAATGAACATGGAAGATATTTTCAGTCAGTTTGGAGATATTTTCGGCGATGATCTCTTTGGAGGATTTTTTGGTGGCGGACAGCGAGGTGGCGGTGGTCGTTCAAGAGCACGTGGTGTACGAGGTAGCAATCTCAGAATTAAATTAAAACTGAATTACGAGGAGATTGCAAATGGAGTTAGCAAGAACATCAAAGTAAAAAAATATGTTCCCTGCACCACTTGTGGTGGTGGCGGAGCAAAAGATAAAGGAAGTACTCAAACCTGTACCGGATGTAACGGAAGTGGTCAAGTTAGAAGAGTACAAAATACTTTCCTGGGGCAAATGCAAACGGTAACTACTTGTCCAACCTGTAATGGAGAGGGCTCCACGATTACGGCAAAATGTACCGCTTGTAAAGGAGAAGGAAGAACCTATGCAGAGGAAACCGTAAACATTGAAATTCCTGCCGGTGTGCAAGAAGGCATGCAGCTGAATGTTACAGGCAAGGGTAATGCAGGAGAAAGAGGCGGATCACCGGGAGATCTGATCATCTTGATTGAGGAAGAGCCACATAAAGAACTATATCGCGAGGGACTTAATGTTGCCTACGAATTACATCTCTCTTTCACTGATGTTGTGTTTGGTACACAAGTGGAAGTGCCTACCATCGATGGAAAAGCAAAAATCAAGATTCCTGCCGGTACACAAAGTGGAAAAATATTTAGACTAAAGGGGAAAGGATTTCCCGCTGTGAATTCCTATGAAAAGGGAGATCAGTTAATACAGGTGAGTGTCTGGACCCCACAACAATTGAGTGCCGATGAAAAAGAGGCGCTCGAAAAACTTAGTGGCGCTCCCAACATGCAACCACAACCTGATAAATCAGAGAGAAACTTTTTTGACAGAATCAAGGATATCTTTCAATAACTATCGACGTAGCCGCTTCCAATTTCTTTTTTTCTTTTTATCGTAGAGTTCCCGGCCTTGTTGTACCAAGGCAAGCCATTCTACTTGTGCCGGACTATTAATATCCACCACTTGTTCCCCCAATTGTACCAAATTGTCCCAGCTGGATTTGTTCAAAAATGGGGAGCCTTTCAGTAACATTCCAAATTGCGCCAAAGCAGCCATAAACATAGATTGCTTCAATTCTTGTTCTAGGTAAACATAATAAAGCGGAATACGAATCAGCTCCTTACGTTGCACGCTATCGCCGGGAATACGATATTGCAATTGAATCCATGCAATTGAATCAGGTTCCTGTTTTTTATAAGCAACCGAAGCAAATGTTGCTGAAGGCTCTATTTCAAATAATGCAGTTAGCGTATGTCCGGATCCCACCTCCCCTCCTTCCAGCTGCGCCAACGAGTCCAACAAAGCGCCAGCCTTGTTATCAAACCCAATCAATCGATAATTTTTTACCAGTGCCGGATCAAAAGACACATTCATATACACATCATCTGCTACTGCAAAGAGCGTTTTTGTAAATTCCGTCATCAACACCCGTTCTGCTTCCTTTTCCTGATCGAGATAAGCAAAGTTGCCATTACCCCGCTCTGCTAGCAATTGAATTTTTGAATCTTTATAATTTCCCATACCCACTCCCAAACAAGTCAGATAAATACCTTGGGCACGTTGGATACTGATCAAATCTTCTAATTCGCTCTCTGTCTTTAAGCCCACATTGAAATCACCGTCTGTAGCCAGGATAACTCGGTTATTCCCACCTTCAATAAAATGTTGCTTGGCTACTTGATAAGCCAACCGAATACCGGATTCGCCGGGTGTAGCACCACCAGGAACCAATCCATTGATTACTTTAGTAAGACTATCTTTTTCGCAACCAGCAAGCGCACGAACTAATACCGCTGTCATACCACCATATACTACTACAGAAACTGAATCTTTTTCGCGAAGATTAGATAACAACATGCGAAACCCAGATTGCAGCAAAGGCAATCGGTTGGGCATATCCATTGAAGCAGAGATATCAATTAAAAAAACAAGATGAGCCGGTGGAAGTGAGTCTAAATTTAATTTACGAGCCGATAAATTTATTTGCAACAAATGATTATTCCAGTTCCACGGGCAAGGTCCCACCCGAGAAGAAACAGCAAAGACGGCAGAATCAGGGGGAGGAATATGCGTAGCAGGAAAGTAATTAAATATTTCTTCGATTCGAACTGCATCAGTGGGCACATAAGTGCCTCTTGATATAAAGCGACGAATATTGGAATAAGACGCTTGGTCTACTGTCAACGACAACCCGGTAGTGGGAAACGCAGCTGTACTGACCCATTTATTTTCCAACAAGTCAGCATAGGTTTCATCACCGGTAAACCAACCTTTACGTTGATCCCTATTCATATTAGCGGTGCGAGAAGACAAACGAGTACTCTCCTTCATTCGCTGCCCAATGGGCAAAGGACGAAGTATGATTTTAAGCGGTGTGGCGCCGGCTGTGCTGATTTTTTCAGTGCGAAATCCATTGAATGAGATCTCTAAAGTATCTGTATAAATCCGGGAAGAAAATCCAAAACTGCCTAATACACCAGTTTTAAATAGGAGCCCCGTTGAAGTTTGCCGAATTTGAACATTTTGCAAGAGCTGCCCGGTTGAATCTCTTACTTCCCCTCGCACATAGTATTCCTGTGCCACACCCGTAGCTGTATAAAAAAATAAGAAGAACAGTAAAATCCTTCCACACCGCATAACCTTCATTATTGAAACCACCTAAGCTAGTGGCGTTATACCAATTGATACAATGCGCCATAATTACGCCCCAGCCCATCATAATCAAGTCCGTATCCCACTACAAACTTGTTTGGAATGGAAAATCCAACATAATCTAAGGGCACGGAAAAACTTGTTGCCGCTGGCTTATGCAAGAACGTAGCGATACGAATCGAAGCAGGCTCCTGTTGCCGAAGTGAGGGCAGAAAATGATGCAATGTTTTTCCTGTATCGACGATGTCCTCTACAATAATTACCTCACGTCCATGTAAATCCTGGTCCATTCCAATTGCTGTCATCACCTGACCCGAGGAACGCATCCCTTGGTAAGAGGCAATTTTTATAAAGGATATTTCAGCATCTAATTTGATCTGCCTATAAAGATCAGCGGCAAACATAAAAGAACCGTTCAAGATTGCGAGGAATAAAGGTCTTTTATTGGCATAGTCAGCATTTATCTGTGCAGCTAACTCGCTAACACGTTGCTGAATCGAATCCGCGGAGAGGTATTCTTGAAATACCTTATCATGAACGCGAATTGTTTCCATAAAAGAATTTGACAGCTAAGTTACAGTCTCGAGCGCAAGGTTGGTAAACGCAATACACTTTTAGTTTTTTTCTCCAAAAAGAGTACCTGTGAAAGCTGCGCCTCTGTTGTGGGCGCTAAATTGTTCCATTCAAAGAGACGGGCAAGAGGTACTTTGTATTGCTGCGCAATCACTAAAAAAGGGGTGCCTGCGGATATGTAAACAGCTCGATAACCTTGCTCCTTAAATACACCACTAGGATAGCGGTTATCCTTAGGTGGTGCAGAGGCAATAGTTGTTGGGGGCTCCTCGCTAGCAGGTTCCTTCTCAATAACCACATCTGCAGCTACCACGGGTGCCATCGCAGCAGCAGGATCGGTTGGTTCAGCAACTGCTGACTTTGCTGGTTCCTTTGCTGTAGTACTACCCTCCTCTCCATCCTCCTCAGTTTCATATCCCAGCGCAACCATGGAGTATTGTTGTAAATCAAATTCCTCAATCAATCGGATCAACGTTTGGGCATAAATGGGGTTAGTGGCATAACCCGCTGCCTTCAGTCCCTTAGCCCAAGCTTCATAATCGGTTGGGTCTAGTTCAAAAAGAGGTGCATAGCGACCGCTGGCTTTTAAAAAATTAGAATGATCCCGATAAGACTCTTCCGCAGAATTATATTTCCGAAAACACTCATTGCGTGCATCGTCGGTATGACGAACGGATGGGCCATTCCAACCCGTTTTACATTTAATCCCAAAGTGATTATTGGATTTTAATACCAAAGGGCTTTGACCCGCCATTGTTTCATGAATGCCCTGTGCCAATTTTATAGAGGCAGGAACGCCCGTGCGTTTCATCTCTTTAATGGCAAGATCTTTATACTGATCTATATACTCCTGTATAGTTGCCGCAGGCTGTGCAAAAACGGCCCCTGCAATGAAAAAATAAAAAAATGATACAGCAATACGCATACTACTTAACTTTTTTGATCACACTCAATCCGTCCCGAAGAGGAACAACCGTTACTTCCACATCAACTCTCTTTAAAAGGGCCTCATTGAATGCGGCTATGGCCTTGGCATTTTTCCCATGCGGCTCCTTGTCAAAAACCTGTCCGTGAAAAAAAATATTATCAGCTAAGATATAGCCGCCCACACGAACTGCAGGAAAAACCATGTTAAAATAGTCTAAATAAGAAATCTTGTCTGCATCAATAAAAACCAGATCCCAGTTTTTTTGTATCCCTGGTAAAATCTGACGGGCATCTCCGCAATGAAGATGAATTTGGGCAGCCAATGCAGAGCGATCAAAAAAAGACTGCGCAATGGCCGCATCTTGCTCTCTCACTTCAATCGTATGCAATTCCCCAGTGGGTGCCAGTCCTGTAGCCAAACACAGTGCACTGTAGCCCGTCATTGTTCCAATCTCTAACACCGCCTTAGGTTGAAGTAAAGCACTAAACAATTGAAGAAAACGTCCTTGCAAAAATCCACTGATCATATGGGAGGCCGGATGATGGGAACGCGTATACTCCTCCAGTTCCTGTAGCAAGCTGTCTTGAGGAGAACTATGCTTTTCAGCGTAAAGTTGCGCAAGCGGATGCAGGATGTCCACAAAAGTAATTTAACTACAAAGGTACTGCTTGTAGATTCAATCACGAGGCTTTTGAGCAGCGCTTGAGATCAACCAAAGACCAAAGAAAGTGATTACCCCATTGAGTAAAATCAATTCTGGTCCGATTTTGTACCCATTAAATAATTGCTGGGAATACGTATCAATTCCCAACTGTGTATGCAATAGTCCTTCATAGTAGTTGGGATTGCAGAGTACGTCTAACACCAGTGTGCATAGAGGCCCCGCTACACAAACAAACCACACCCACGAATCTTTGAGTACACGAGTAGTTAAAATACCAAAGGAGAAAAGACCCAGCAAAGGGCCATAGGTAATACCTGCAAATTTGATAATAAACTGAATGATAGTTTTATCGTTAATCACTTTAAAGAGCAATACTATCACCAAAAAAACAATGGCAAATCCCAGGTGTACTGCCAACCGACGGCGTCTCTTTACAGCCTCATCGGCCGTACTCCGATTAAAATCTAAAATATCAATGCAGAAACTGGAGGTTAAGGAAGTAATGGCTCCATCCACGCTTGGGAAAAGTGCAGAAATCAATGCAATGATAAAAATAACACCGATTGTTCCTGCAAACGCATCACTCAAAGCAATTGTAGGAAACAAATCATCTCCTTTGGCAGCCAATCCAGTAGTAGTTGCGTACAAATACAATACAGCCCCCAAGAGAAGAAATAAAGCATTAACCACCACTAAAATAAAACTCAAGGTCATCACATTTTTTTGTGAATCCTTCAGCGTACGTACACTAATATTTTTCTGCATCATCTCCTGATCAAGCCCCGTCATGGTGATAGTAATAAACATACCCCCAATCAACTGTTTCCAAAAATTGAAAGGACTTTTTGTGTCCCAATTCAGCACTTGATTATAATTATTATCACTAATGAGTTGCCAGGTTCCCGCCAGATCAGTGCCAAGGGTATTCATCAAAACCAACAAACAGACTACAAGTCCAATTAACATACCAGAGGTCTGTAATGTATCTGTGAAAATAATAGTACGCACCCCGCCTTCAAATGTGTAGAGCAAAATCAGAACCAGAATTACCAGTGCTGTTGCAATAAAGGGAATTCCCAACCTATCTAGGATGAATAGTTGTAAAATATTAATTACCAGATAAAGCCGGGCTGTAGCACCCACGGTACGTGATAAAATAAAAAAGAAAGCCCCCGCCTTGTGTGCATTGATCCCGAACCTTTTTTCTAAATAGGTATAGATACTGGTCAAATTCATTTTATAGTAGAGGGGCAATAAAATAAAAGCAACTACGGCATAGCCAAGCACATAGCCAATTACCAACTGAAAATAATTGAACTGGATGGTCCCCACATTACCGGGCACACTCACAAATGTTACACCAGAAAGGGAAGTTCCTACCATCCCAAAAGCAACCAACATCCAATTACTATTCCGATTTCCAATGAAGAAGGACTCGTTATCGGCATTTCTTGAAGTATACCAGGCAACGCCTAATAGTAAAAGAAAGTATCCAATCACAAATGAAAAAAGAAGAAGTGGCGACATAAAAAGGGGTTGGATTGAGTTTTGAAGATAGCCAAAAAAAGATTCTCTTTGTTCGACTAATACGAAGCAATGGCAATTGAATCACTTGCAGTTTTTTGCGGATCAAAAAAAGGAAAATCCCCTTGCTACAGCGATCACGCCAAAGAACTCGGACGGCTGGTGGCCGAGCGAAAAATCAAAATGATCTATGGTGGCGGTAGTGTAGGATTAATGGGTGTGATGGCAGATGAAGTAATGCGCAACGGGGGCTGGGTAACCGGTATCATACCCAAGCTCCTGGTAGAATGGGAGGTTGAACACAGAGCGATCTCCGAATTAATTATTTGCGATGACATGCATGAAAGAAAACTAAAAATTTATAGCAAAGCTGATGCTGCACTTGTTTTACCCGGAGGGGTAGGCACACTTGATGAATTATTTGAGGTACTCACCTGGAACCAACTCACGATTCATGATAAGGAGGTCTTTATACTCAACACCAACCATTTTTACGATGCCTTACTACAACAACTGGATCATATGAAAAACGAGGGATTTCTATCCGAAACTTCCCTGGATAAGCTTCACATCCTCCAAAATCCCCTAGAGTTAGTCCCTTTTTTATAAGAGCGGTTAGCAGCCCCTTGAAATAGGGGAAACTGAAGCCCGGCACGAAACACCGGAGTAGCTCTTCCAAAATTATCCGTATAAGGCGAAAGAATATTTCCTGATACATCGAACAAAATAGATAAGTAATAGAAAGGCTCCCCTCCCCGGCCACTCCGATTGCTGGTATACCCTCCTCCAATTAATACACTGCCCACATCATTCTTCCGAACCTCTGCAGGCCCATTGATTGGAATATTTTTGCTTCGAATAAAATTGTGTTCAAGCTGTGCCTGAGCAAACACAAACCGCATGGGATAAATCCGAATAAAAGGGCCCGCTCCGTAAGTAGTCTGTCTCAACTTATTATTAAAAATTCCATTGTAATCGCGCACTGAATTATAGGAGAAGTTAACCTGCAAAGCCAGTTCTGCCCAATTGGTAAAACTGTAACCGAGAACAGGATTAGCACCAATCAAAAAAGTATTATTGAAAAAACCAAGGGAAACCGTTCCTCCGGTAAATAAGTTTTGCTTCCAGTCTTGCTTTTCTGCCTCCTTCGGATTTTGCGCAGCCACTTGTAACAGATAACAAAGTGCCAGCAGTGTATTAAATAACCTTGCCCGCATTTAGTATTGAATTTGGATCAAAAACATTTTTTATGGCACGCATCAGGTCAAGACTTTTTTCCTGGAATACAATTGGCATGAATTCTCGCTGGATTAGTCCAATACCATGTTCGGCACTGATAGTACCTCCCAAACGATATACAATTTCAAACAACTCTGTCAATATTTTTTTCATTTCAGGATCCCCGTAACTATTGGGAGTTCCCTCCTTACGTAAGCGCACATGAAGATTGCCATCCCCCGCATGTCCGTAACAGACCACATCCACTTCATGCTTTTTCCCCAAAGCCTTTAACTCACGAATTAAAGTAGGCAGCTCTGCACGGGGCACTACCGTGTCTTCTTCGATAGTATAGCCGACCAATTTTACTGCCTCAGCCGCCCTTCTTCTTAGTTTCCATAACCGCTCTTTCTGTGTTGTATCTTCAGCAAAATATATTTCACCAATATCATACTGGGTCAGTAACTCGCCGATCGCTTCCATCTCCCGCATCAATACATCTGGATCATTGCCATCTACCTCAATAATCAGGTGTGCAGCCGTATCATCGGTAATAGGCACGGCGCTATCATCTACCATTTTACTGACTATACGTAAGGCATCAATCTCAATTAATTCCAATGCACTGGGTGTAAACCCTGCTCTGAAAATGGCACTAACGGCCTCCCCCGCTTGCTCAAGATTACGAAATGGAACCAGCATCAATAAATCATGCGTGGGAAGCGGAATCAACTTGAGTACAATCTTTGTTACAATTCCCAAAGTGCCTTCACTTCCTACCAATAACTGAGTAAGATTATAACCCGTTACATTTTTTATCACATTCGAACCCGTCCAGATTATTTCGCCGGTAGGCAACACCACTTCCAGATTCAGGACATAATCTTTGACTACGCCGTACTTAACTGCTTTGGGTCCCCCGCTATTCTCCGCAACATTTCCGCCGATAAAACAGGATCCACGGCTACTGGGATCAGGCGGATAAAATAATTTTTTAGCCTTTACTGCATTTTGTAAAACCTCAGTGATCACACCGGGTTCCGTAATTACTTGCAAATTGCGTTCATCAATTTCAAGAATACTATTCATACGCTCCGTGCTGAGCAATACGCCTCCCAGATGCGGCAATGCTCCCCCACTTAGTCCAGTACCTGCCCCTCTTGGCGTAACTGGAATTAAATCCTGATTACATATTTTCAAAATTGCGCTAATCTCTTCTGGGGTACGAGGCTTAACCACTACCTCCGGTAAGAAACGCAGATTTTCTGTTTGATCATGTGAAAAATGTTCCAGCGTTTCTTGATCCAGCAAAACAAACTCAGGTCCAAGGATCTCCCGAAACTGATTTACGTGTTGATTGGTTAGTTTTCCCTGTTTGGGCATAGTTATAGGTTGGAGGCAAATTTCGGAATAAATAGGCAGTAAGAAAAGTCAGCGAAAAGTTGGACAAAGAGACTGCTGGCGGTTTCCTCGATAAGGATTAGCAATACCTTGTTTTGTTATTGACAGTTCAAAGGCACCCCGGCGATCATTAAAATTCTTAAGCGAAGAAGCCGTCACATCATAGCTAAAATTGAGCTGTAGTTGACGTATGCCAAGGCCAATTTGTGGAATCAATGACTCATTTATTCGGTAATAGGCCCCTGCCGATAAGGTATACTCTCCATCACCAGACACATTATATAAAGCCACTAATCCACCCACTCCCTCCCAGGCATCAGCTTGACGAGAATAATAAATATTAGGCTGGACTATTAATTGATCATTTACTTTAAAGCTGGCATTTAAAAACCCGTTATAACGAACGGCTACTCGGTTATCCATTCCCGTTGCACTGGCCCAAAAACTTTCGACAGGTCTATTCAGGTGCATCGCAGAAAATCCTGCATTAATATAAACAGACGAACTGGGGAAATAAGCATAATTCATTCCCACCTGTAAATCCAGATAATTGGTTTGATTGGCATTCAACAAAGGAGCTTGTGCACTTTGATGTACATCAAAGAATTGACCGTTCCATTGAGAAGGAAAAGTAAGATTTGCCGTATTGATTCTTTTGTTAGCCCATCCTACATTAAAACCAAGGCTGAGCAAACTTCCATTATTAATCATTTGATGATAAGCCAGTGAACCATATAACTTGGTAGAAGTTAATACACTCGTGCCTGCAACATCTCTGAGCAAAAGTCCACCAGCTCCAAGCCAACCCGTTTCCTCACGATTTTGCAAGAGTTGCCAATCACCATACGCACTCATGGTTTTATAGGGGAAAGCAGAGAGGGATGCCCATTGATTTCTATAATTAACTCCTAGCCGATAATCCCCATCCGGAATAAATCCAGTATTAGCAGGATTGATTAGCAAGGGAGTTTGCATAAACTGAGAAAAATGAAGATCCTGCGCCTGCAAGTGCAACGCCAAAAAGAAAAATCCTATTGTCAATAAACGCTTCATCTTCTCTTTTAACGAATTAATGTAATATCTCCTTTTTTATTCAGTACCCGGCCATCAAAAAATTCCACCGCTAACGTATACATATATACATCCATTGGTTGCAACACTCCTTTGTATTTGCCATCCCATCCAATAGATTGGTCACTGGTTTCAAATACTTTCTGTCCCCACCGGTTCCAGATCTCCCATTTAAGTTTCACCATACCAAAACCCTTTACTTGTATAATACTATTTACATCACCGCTTTGCGGTGTAAATGCAGATGGCACATCCACCAAAGGATTAATTGCGGCGTCTACTGTTCTACAAAAAACACGAGGGCAATCCAACTGATTATAAGCAGTCAAGCAAACCTGGAAAGTTCCTGCTGAACGGTATTGATAGGTGAAGGGCAATCTTGAAGTGGTAATCAAGCTATCTCCGTTTCCAAATGTCCACTTAAAGCGAACGGCATCAGGGCTGGATTGATTGGTAAAAGTATGGGGCGTATTAGGTATCGGTGTGAGTGGTGAAAAACTAAAATTAGATTGTGGAGCATCTAATACTTGTATGGTAAATCGAGCCGTATCGGTAAGGTTACAGGTATTAGGGTTATTGGCAATTAATAAAATTTGATAAGTACCCGGCGTGGTATACGTATGGGTAGGCGTCGATTGAGTAGAGGAATTCCCATCCCCAAAAATCCATTGATACGTTTGTGCTGCAGTGGAGGTGTTAGTAAAAGTAGCGTTATAGGGAGCACAACCAATTGAACCGGTTGTAAAAGCTGCCTTGACATTTTCTGCAACCGTTACTGTGATCCGCAAAGAGTCGGGCGCATTGCAATAAGTGGTGTCCACCAAATAAAGTGTAACCGGATAACTTCCAGGTGCCGCATAGCTATGTAAAACAGGACCAGGACCGGCAGTTACTGATGTTGTGCCGTCTCCAAAATTCCAAACAAAGGAATTAGCACGAAATGGATAGCCTGGCAAGGTAGTAGATAAATTATCAAATCGATAATTGAAAGAAGTACAGGGAGCTAACTTAACAGGATTGAAATTCAAATTTGCTTCAATGTTACCCACTTTGATTTGCACATACGAGGTATCTTTCCCATTACAGGAAGCCGGATCCGTGGCAATCAGCATCACACGATAGGTTCCTACAACAGAAAATGTGTGCGTATTGTTAGGTGTATTGGTCGTGACACGAGGTGAGCCGTCTCCAAAATCCCATTCGTAGGTCTGTGCATTCCCCACCGTATCCCGAAATGCAACCGTTAAAGGCACACAACCCAGCGTATCCCCTGCCACATTATTGATACTCGAGCGAACTGCACTTTGAACACCTGCCAAATTCATGGCAATTTTTACCATCGTTAAACTACAACCCGCTCCACTTGAGTTATTGGTGGTTGACCAAGCTCCTGCTGTTACAGGATAATTAGGTCGTGGTCCATTACCAATGGAACAGTTCCCGCAAATTGCTTGATAGATTGCCCCACTACGATCAAATCGACTAGTGCCTCCGTCCACATGGTCATTTCCCCCATTGACCGTGTTGTCTTCTCCAAAAAAGCTTCCGAACAATTGACCACTAGCATCTTTCTTTAATACAAAAAAGTAAAAATCTTTGCCATCCGTATTTGATTTGAATGCATCGGGTGTAACAGGAAGTCCTGCGGTACCCGCACTGGTAAATCCGGAACCAAATCCAGTTCCACCCCAGCCAGACATATATACATTTTCACAACGATCCACTAAAAAAGCAACCGGTGAAATATTTGGAATAACGGAACCCGAACCGAATGCGGTGGAATAAACATATGCAGAAAGGTCAGGCTGCAACTTTGCAATAAATTGTTTTCCTGCTGGATTATTAAACACTGCATTCTGAATGGGCCAAGCCCCAGTTGTCTGACCCATTACATAGGGAAATCCATTTACGTCAAACTGTACACCAAATACCTGATCTATAGCAGCAGTCCCTATGTAGCTAGTGCGTAAGCGTTGAGCACCATCTGGAGAGATGATAGTTAAATATCCGTCAATGGTTCCACCTAAAGCAGGACCAATAACAGTACCTGTTTGTGTGGCAGGAATTAAATTGGAACTTTCCGTACCACCTCCCAAATAAACATTTCCATTACTGGGATTCACAGATAAAACATAGCCGGCATCATTCGCAGCTCCACCAAAAAAACTTGCAAAAAGAAGGGTAGAAAGATTATTTGAAAATTTTAGTACTACGGCGTCTTGTAAGCCTCCGCCGAAATTTGTTTGAAAGGCTCCCGCAGTAACAGGAAATTTTATAGACCCAGGTGTTACACCCCCTGATTGAGAATGTGAGGTGATCCAAACATTGCCACCCTGATCAAGTATGATCTCGCCTCTTCCATCGTCGCCATAGTTTCGTTGCAAGGAATTCAAAGCACGTGTAGTAGCAATATTTACACCATCGGCACCACTACCTCCAATTTTACGTGCGCCCAATAAAGCCGTACCCGTTGAATTTATTTTAGCTACCACAATATCAAAACCATCTCCTGCTAAAGTTCCATTACCAATCACTGGAAAACCGGTAGCCGTATTAGGAGAATTAGTTCGTCCGGTTAAATATAAATTTTGTTGTCCGTCCACCACTAGACTATGTGGCTGCTCGTTTCCTGATCCTCCTAAATAAGTAGCCCAAATTCTATTACTGCCATCGGGACTCAGTTTTATTAAGCACATGTCTGTTTCGCCACCTTGGAAATTTGATTGAATGGCTCCCAGTGTGGTGGGGAATCGACCCGCATCATTGAAAACAATTCCTCCTGCAAATAGGCTACCATCAGGACCATACGTAGCGGTAAATCCCCAATTGTCTGCAGTACTTCCAGAAAAGGAACAAAAAATAATAGAGGGATCAATTACCAAAGGTTGTGATTTGTCATAGTCACCCACGTCAAAACGTAGCAATTGACCTTTCAAATTGTAACGACAAGAAATCGTTGCTCTACCGGCGGCAGTGGGCTGATAGGTATAAGGAGCCGACTCACGAAAAGAACCCAGCGAAGTTTGAATCACCAGTTCCTTATTTTTCAACGCTAATCCATCTACTCCTTTATACTGAATCAAAATGTCTTCCACACGTCCTCCTGGTTTTACCAGAAAATCATATTTAAGTGTGCCGCGATCGGTGTAATAGCGTACATCAATATTGGGATATACTTCTTTGATAGAAACCACTTGGAAAATGGAACATCCACTTGCCCATTTGGAAGAATCACTTCCTAAAAAATAATTGTTATAGGTCGGTACTTTTTTTTCTGGAATAAGCGTTGAGTTTACCTTTTGTTCAAGACTCTCATTTGTCAAGAACCTAACCTCCCAGGCATGAGAACGAATTGTAAAAGAATCGTTGGTATGATGTTTTGCAGCCTGCAATCGCAATAGGTCGGAGGGGCTGTGTTGTAAAATGGTATGCCCTCTATCCTGAACAAAGAAAACACCATTAGACACTTCACCCCGATACCGAATAGCCGCATCCCATTGTCCTTTGTTCTCCACAAATTGGATGGCCTCCTGCGCTTGCAAAAAGGAACCCACAAGTCCCATGAGTAATATGGAAAATAATAGCCGCAATTGGAGTGTTTACTTTAAAGTAACGAATTTAGAGGCCTCCGGTTGGGAAAAAACTGTTAAGAACAGGTATTCCCCCTGTTTTTGACGATTGAATGACTGATTTGTTTAAGAAACGTAAAATTGGCTAGGATATTTTACTCCAATTAATAGGCCCTTTCTGTTGTTGTAAATAAGCCCTCAACAACTGATTTTCAGGCTTTACTAGGGTGGGATCCAAGTCCAAAATACGAGCGGCCTGCTCCCGGGCATATTCCAAAAGGGGACGATCATGTAGGACGCTGGCCAATTTAAAATTAAGCGCCCCACTTTGTCGGGTTCCTTCAATTTCACCGGGACCCCGTAATTGAAGATCCTTTTCGGCAATTTCAAAACCACTTGAAGTTTGTACCATGATCTTCATACGTTCGTTAGCTTCCTTTCCAATACCAGGAGGAGTAAGGAGTACGCAATAACTTTTTTCGGCACCACGACCAACCCTGCCGCGAAGCTGATGTAATTGTGATAGACCAAACTTCTCTGCACTTTCAATCAGCATGACAGTGGCATTCGGAACATTCACACCCACTTCAATGACCGTAGTGGCTACCATGATCTGCGTATCCCCGCTTACAAAGCGCTGCATATTGGTTTCTTTTTGTGCAGCCGGTTGACGACCATGGACCATACTGATCCAATAGTTAGGCTCCGGGAAAAAGGCCTTGACTTCCTCATATCCCTTCATTAGATTTTCATAATCCAATTTTGCACTCTCTTCAATTAAGGGATAAATAATATAGATCTGTCTTCCCTTTGCAATTTCAGTTCGGATAAATTCCATCACACGACTCCGATCTTTTTCATAACGGTGCACGGTTTGAATCGGTTTACGTCCGGGAGGTAGTTCATCAATCACGCTATAATCAAGATCTCCATAGGCTGTCATAGCCAGTGTACGAGGAATAGGTGTAGCCGTCATCACCAAAATATGGGGAGGCACAGTCGCTTTCTTCCATAATCGTGCTCGTTGTGCTACGCCAAACCGATGTTGCTCGTCTATTACAACCAACCCCAACTTTTTAAATTGTACCGTTTCTTCAATCAGTGCATGCGTACCTACCAACAATGAAAGTGTTCCCTCCTCAAGGGCGGCTAATAACTTTTTACGCTCGGCCGTTTTAGTAGAACCGGTTAATAATGCAACCGACAAACCAATTGAAGAAAGTGATGCTTGAAAAGAGGCAAAATGTTGTTGCGCCAAAATTTCAGTGGGCGCCATGATGCAAGCCTGGTATCCATTATCGACTGCCAATAACATCGCGAGCAGCGCTACAATTGTTTTACCACTCCCCACATCCCCCTGGAGCAACCGATTCATTTGTCTACCTTTTGCTGTATCGGTGCGAATTTCTTTTAAGACTCGTTTTTGTGCACCTGTTAATTCAAATGGTAAGCAGGTGGAGTAATAACGATTGAATGCATCCCCCACTTTTTCAAACACCACACCCGCAGACTGATGATGTCGTTGCGCACGAACCAGCTGTATCCGAAGTTGGGCAATAAAAAATTCTTCAAACTTCAATCGTTTCAAAGCTTGATTGGCTTTTTCTGCATTAAATGGAAAGTGAATTTGTTGGTAGGCCTCTAGTCTTCCCATTAAGCCCAATTCCTTAGCTAAAGACAAAGAGAAAATTTCTGGTAAAATGGCAGGCGATAATTGAGTAATCAGTGCCTGCGTCAACTTGGCTAACTGCCTTCCTCCCAATCCCCTTGCCTTAAGCTTTTCCGTAGTTGAGTAAACGGGCTCCAAGTAATTTTTCTCTATGGGTTGTGCCGCGTCAATTCGTTCAACTTCTGGATGAACAAACTGAGGACGTCCATTAAAAAAGCCCAAGCGTCCGTAAACTAAATATGATTGACCGGGAATAATGGTTTTTTGGATCCAGTTGATCCCCTTAAACCAGGTGAGTTCCATAATCCCTGTCTTGTCTTTGAATTGTGCCACTAACCGCTTGCCAGCACGTTGCCCCAATATTTCTACTTGCAATACAACACCGGCCACCTGTGCAAAATCTGCCTCTTGTTTTAATGCAGCAATGGCACTCACACTGGTTCGGTCAATATGTCTGAAAGGAAAATGATTTAACAAATCCTCATAGGTAAATATGCCCAATTCTTTTTTTAGCAGGTCGGCTCGTAAAGGACCTACTCCTTTTAAATACTCAATAGGGTTTTGTAGAAAACCAGTTGCTGCCACGCAGGATTATTTTAATAGAACTTTTATCAAGTTACTTTCCGATACAAAACTTACTAAAAATAAAGTCAAGTTGCTCCTCATTGGTAATCTCCCCGGTGATCTCACCTAGATATTGCAAGCATCTTCGTATCTCTAAGGCTACTAAATCACTGGCCAGTCCCTCCTCGATTCCCTTTTTTGTATCCGCCAAGGCCATAGCCACCTGCTGCAAAGCCTGAAAATGACGTTCGTTGGTTATAACAATATTCTCATGCAACACGTGGCCACTTAATACTTCCTGCAACATTGATTTTTTGAGTGCACCCAAATTTGTTTTGTCTTTTGCAGCAATGAATAGTGACGAAAAAGGTAATTGAGCGGAGCGTGCACGAATGGAATCGGCAGACGCCACATCAATTTTATTACCAATCAACAGAAAACGTAATCCCTGTTCTTGCGCATCCATCGCCCACTGCTTCACTTCTTCAGCAGGATCGGCTACATCAAATAAATAAAGCACCAGATCGGCCGCTCTCATTTTTTCATAACTTCTTTCAATACCCACTTGTTCAATTTGATCAACAGTATTGGCACGAAGACCTGCAGTATCTATTAGTCTGAATAAAACGCCCTCTATATTTAATACTTCTTCAATAGTATCTCTAGTGGTGCCTGCAATTTCACTAACAATAGCTCTGTTTTCATTCAGTAAACTATTCAAGAGAGTGCTTTTCCCAGCATTAGGCTTTCCCACAATTGCCACACTCACACCATTTTTAATCACATTACCCAATTTGAACGAAGCCAGCAAGGCATCGGTGGCTGACTCCAGCCGCGTTAATAAATCTTTCAGCTGTGTACGATCGGCAAATGTTACATCCTCCTGCGAAAAATCAAGCTCTAACTCCAAGAGCGACGAAAACTGAATGAGCTGTTCACGGAGTTGTTTCAATTCCGCTGAAAAACCACCACGCAGCCCCTGTAAAGCAGCACGCTGTGCGGCTTGCGTTCCAGCTGCAATAAGATCGGCAACAGCTTCTGCTTGTGTGAGATCAAGCTTACCCTTTAAAAAAGCGCGTTGTGTAAATTCTCCAGGACGGGCTAACCGCGCTCCTAATTGCACAATTGCATCGACCACCTGTCTTTGCACAAAAGGGGAACCGTGACAACTTATTTCTACCACATCCTCCCCTGTATATGAACGCGGCGATTTGAAAAGAGTTACTACTACCTCATCCAACACTTTATTACCCGCTTGTAAGAAACCAACATGCACCGTATGTGTGGGCAGCGTAGCTAAATCCTTGGAGGGAAACAAATTGCTAACAATCGAGAGTGCTTGCTGACCGCTTACACGAATTACCCCAATGGCCCCGACTCCCGGAGGTGTGGCTAGTGCTACGATGGTATCATCCCAACCCGACAATTGATGCATGTTACAAAATTAACACAAAGCCTTCGGGGGGTATAAAAAAATGTCCCCTCCAAGGAGGGGACAAACAAAGCAAATCGTTAGAGATTATTCAGACTCAACGCGGAAAGTAATTGGTTGTTTACGATACGCCTTTACTTGACGTCCATTTTGAACGGCTGGATTCCATTTGGGACCTTTTCTGATTACACGCATCGCTTCTTCTTCCATTCCATACCCGTGGTTAGTGAGTGAACGCACGTCAGAAATATTTCCTTCTTTGTCCACCACAAACTGTACCACTACGGTATAAGTACCCTCGGGAGCTCCGTTATCAGTAGCTACCTGCCCGTTGGCATTACGCTCCAGATATTGACGCCATTTACTGTCTCCACCAGGGAAACTAGCTTCAATCTCCACCTTATCAAAGATTTTATTATCGTCGATTTTTTCTTCAACGATTTGACGACCCTGATCAATATCTACTGGAGCAGCCAACCCTTCATCCTTGATACCTTCTACGTTTACCACATCGATCTTAGCCTCCTTTAATTCCTCCTGTGGTGGTGGTGGTTTTTCAACTTCCTCGTCTTTTTTGATTACAGGAGGAGTGAACTGCTTCATTTCCACCTTTGGAGGTTCCTGCTTAGGTGGAGGCGGAGGAGGTGGTGGCGGGGGTTCTTTTTCCTCTTGCTTCACATCCTGTAAAGTCATTTCATTGATCTTTACTTTGGTATCACCCCGATCTCCCAGGGTTTGATTCAGGAAAGAGATCAGCAGGATCGTTCCGGCAATTGAAGCCGTAATGATCAAGGCACGCTTGACTCTCTCATTGTAAGTTTTACGCAGATAGTAGGCCCCATATTCTTTGTTTCGTCCTTCGAATATGATGTCCAACAGATCTGCAGATAGTATTTTGTTGACTTCCATGCTCGCTGTTTTGTCGTTAACTATTTGATGCCGTTGGATTCTTCTGTCTTCTTAATCAATTCGTATTCCACATCGGCAATTTTTACCATGGCGTAAGTACGAACCTGATTAATAGTCATTTCGTCCAATATATCTACTGTATTTCGATAAGTGGCATCATCGCTGGGTTTAATAATTACCACAAAATCCTTGTCAGCACAATTACTGATGGGTTTCCCTTCCGCCTTGGCTTTCGCTTCGCATTCAGGATTTGGACTCTGATAGTAACGATCCATCACCTCTTTCTTTTTATTGACGATGATGTCTCTTATACCTTTGAACGTGGTTTGCTTGAAATTATTACCTGTGGCATCTACCACTAGTTTTCCTTCGTAGTAATAAACCTGATCTGCCTTGCCAAGCATGATGGTCAATACAGAAGATTCTTTAACCTCTGTTTGGTCCTCCTGCTTCTTAATATCCTTAGGCATGTTCAGGTCCAAGGTAGTGGGCGAGCTCATGGTAGCGGTGAAAACGAAGAAGGTAATCAACAAAAAGCCAAGGTCCACCATGGGAGTCATATCCACACGGGTAGAAAGTTTTTTTGCTTTCTTGACGCCTGGGCCTTTTTTGCCACCTTGTTCCGCACCGGTATCTATACTTGCCATAATTAAGTGTCGTTAGTGGTTATAATTTATTTCTTGGTTTGCTCCGCTTTATATAACTCAGTTCCGGGAGGAACGTCGTCAAGTGAAGTAACCAGGTTGTATTTGAACTCCTCGTTCTTTTTCAATGCATAAACAACTGCTGCAAATGTGGGATACTTGGAAAGCCCGTCACCTTTGATCAGGTAATTCAGCTTTTCCCCGGCAAAAGCCGCTTTGGCTTCTTTGATCCACCAGACAAGCTGGTTATTCAGAGTATCTGCAACAGGAATTCCTGGCTGTTTGATTTTAGCTTGATCGCGAAAATCGGTAGCCAGTAACTGTTTGAGGTTAGCAAAGTCAACTCCCACCAAGAATGTCTTTCTGAAATTGGCCATCTCAGCAGGACTCAACGCTAGATTTTGGCTAGCGTTCAAACCCTGAATGATCGCATCATATTTAGAAGGATCGCGA
This sequence comes from Bacteroidota bacterium, assembly GCA_014190475.1. Taxonomy (GTDB): domain Bacteria; phylum Bacteroidota; class Bacteroidia; order Chitinophagales; family Chitinophagaceae; genus JJ008. Next base: position 35,863 of record BJGL01000001.1, on the reverse strand, counting down.
TCCGACAAAACGGTAAAGTATACTTTGTTAGAGGAGTCAATCGTGATCATCACAGCATTGTTCTCAGGTAGTTTCTGAGAAAGCACTGAACCAGGCGTAGTAATTTCTACAGGCTCAGGTGGCTTGAATTTGGTGGCCATGATGAAAAAGGAGAGAATCAGGAACGCGATATCCACAAACGGGGTCATATCGGTATCCGTACTTCTCCGGGGTATCTTGGCACTGGGCATGATGAATTAGTTTTTTCGTGAAGAATCAGTTACACACTAAGTTGTTGTTTCGCTTATTTATATAAAGAAGCAAAACTTTGAGTCAATGTGAAACCAGATTCATCGATACCGTGCGTGATTGAATCAATCTTTGTAGTAAATACGTTGTAAAGAATCAAGGCAATAGCAGAAGTACCGATACCCAATGCAGTATTATAAAGGGCCTCGGAGATACCCACCGCCAGGTCAGCAGCAGCTCCACCACCCCCTTCTTCTCCAAGGGCAGCAAATGAACGAATCATACCTAATACCGTACCCAAAAGGGCGATCAAGGTACCTACAGAAGTAATCGTAGATAAGAACACGAGGTTCTTTTGCATCATGGGTAATTCCAACGCTGTTGCTTCTTCTACTTCTTTTTGGATAGCGATTACTTTCTGGTCGGTAGACATACCACCTTCAGTGATCATTTCTTTGTAACGACGCAAACCTGCTTTCATTACGTTTCCTACAGAACCGCGTTGCTTGTCGCACTCAGCGATTGCAGCATCCACGTTTTTACTAGCTAATTGGAATTGCACTTTGCGGATAAAATCTGCAATGGCACCATTTCCCAATGCACGACGGATAGTCAGATAGCGCTCAATAGAGAAAACAACTACCATCAAAAACATTCCGATTAGCAAAGGAACGATGATACCTCCTTCGTAAATACGGTGAAATGCATCCTTAGGTCCTTTGTGTGAGGGCCAAAATCCGCCACTTGAATCGGGTTCAGAAAATCCATCTGCGCTTCCCATCATAAAACGCCAGATTGCATAACCAGCTAGGGTACAAACTAGAGGGGCAAGCCATGAAATCATGTTACTGTCATGTTTCGCCTGAACGGAGGTTGCCTTTGAAGCAGCTGTTGCAGTTGGTTTAGTCTCTGCCATGGTCGTTGTTTTTTTGTTGAGTTATAGGTGTTTGTTAAATACTATTCATTCCTTCCCAACGGAAGGAGCGTTCAAGTTAAGGATTTTTTGAAAAGAGCAAATTTTTCAGCAAAAAATTGATAATAACTTGATCTGCAAGCTCAACAATTACAACAAAAAGAGGATAAAATGTGGGAAAACCACCCGAAAATTACTCGTAGCGCAAGGCTTCGATCGGATTTAGTTTTCCAGCCTTACGGGCGGGGTAAATGCCAGCAGCCAAGCCAACCCCTGTACAAATTACAATCCCGTAGAACACCCAATTCCAAGGAACTACAAAACCAGTTTTAAGTACGTAGGAAAAAAGGTTACCCACGGCAACACCAAGGATAATTCCAAAAAAGGCACCAAGTATACTGATGATGATTGCTTCCAGTAAAAACTGCCGGCTCACAGCACGTCGTTTACCACCAATCGCCTTGATCAACCCCACTTCCCGAGTTCGCTCAGATACAGAAACCAACATAATATTCATCAACCCAATCGCAGCACCAATCAGCGTAATTAAACCAATGACCGTGGCAGAAATGGTTAAAAACCCAAGGCTGTTCATGGCCTTTTCCGCAACACTGTCGGCCCGATCCAATACAAAATTGCTTTGCTCCGTTGTACTCAACCTTCGAATTGAACGAAATAATCCTTCGGCCTCTCCCATTGCTGCAGGCACTTGATTTATATCGGTAGCTTGAATAGCTATATTGTAGGATCCCCCTGTGTTAAAATTTCGTTCCATGTTTGTATAACTGGTCAACACCACATTATCCCTACTAAATCCAAAAGAGGATCCTCTACTCTCGAGTACCCCGAGTACGCGGTAAGGAATAGAGTTAATACGAACAATTTTATTGACAGAACCCTGGAGACCTTGCTTAAATAATTTGTTAGCTACGTCATAGCCCAATAAACAAACATTTCGACCGGATTGAATATCCAGTCGATTGAAATTTCGTCCCACTTCCACTGCAAAACCATTTAATGCGAGATAATTTTCATCGCCACCCAGCAAAAAAATATTAGGACTGGTTTTTCGGGTTTCATAAGAAATAATACTGTTACGCCCTCCACTGATACCGATTCCAATGGTAGCAGGAAATTGAAAACTGTCTACAAAAAGTTCAGCTTGCTTAATCGTGATTTTTTTATCAAGATTAGACGTACGCTCCTTACGCTGTCCCTTTTGACTAATTTTCATTTCGGAGTTGTTATTACCCCCGCCTTGTCCAAATCGGATATTCCGTTGTTTATAACGAATAGTGAACCCGTTGGCCCCCATGGTGGAGAAACTTTCCGTGAGTTTTTGATTCATGGCCTGGATAGCCGTGATAATTCCAATCAGGGCCATTATTCCAAAGGCAATAATAGAAACTGTCAGACCAGTTCGTAATTTATTACCGCGAATGGTTCTGAATGCGAGGGAAAAAATATCAGCGAATTGCATCATGGAACGATGAAGGTACTATCCGAACTACTCCACACAAAGAAAAGCTTGATGAACGGCTTGTGGGGGCGATTAAAAATACAGGAGCCCTAGAAGGGTCTCCGGGAAAATGCCCAATAAAACAACCAACAATGCGGTAACAAGCAGCAGAATTGGGAAAGACTTTGGAAATTCGGGCATCATTTCCTGATCATCTGCTGAACGAAAATACATGGCTTGAATCACGCGGAAATAATAGAAAACAGAAACCACTGCCATGATTACTGCTACAATCGCCAACCAAGGTTGGTAGGCCAAAGCCGCCTTAATCATAAATAACTTGGCTAAGAATCCTCCCGTTAGTGGTATTCCCGCGAGGGATAGAAAAAAGATGGCCAGTGATGCCGCCACTACGGGTTGCTTTTTGGCAAGGCCATTAAATCCATCAAATGTATAATCCTGCAGGTGGGAAAGCACGGCAAATATTCCAATGGTGGCAAGTGAATAGGAGGCGGCATAAAGCAATAACCCCTCTTTACTATCTCCGTTTATAGCATAAACGGCTAACAACATAAATCCGGCCTGCGCAATACTAGAGTAGGCCAACATTCGCTTGACACTTTGCTGAAATACAGCTGTGAGATTTCCAATTAACAGAGTTAACACCACAAAACCCGCAACCCAAGGCTGCCATATAGAAAATTGTAAACTAAAGGTGTCTTCAAAAAGACGAACAAAAGCAGCAAACAAAGCAACCTTTACAATGGTAGCCATAAATGAGGTAAATACGGTGGGTGCCCCATCATAAACATCAGGTGTCCAAAAATGGAAAGGTGCAACGGAAACTTTAAATGACATCGCAAATAGCAACAATAATAGCGAGGCTAGCTGAAGGGAAGAACCAACCACGGTAGGATCCACAGAAACCGTAGCGCTAAAATTACCACGGGCCCCATAAAAGAATGCAATTCCCAATAACAACAATCCGGTGGAGAAGGATCCCAACAAGAAGTATTTTAACGCTGCTTCATTACTCTTGAGATTACGCTTATCACTTCCTGTAAGAATATATAAGGGGATAGAAATCACTTCGATTCCCAGAAAAAGTATCAGTAAGGAAGCATACCCCGTAACCATAAAAAGCCCGGCACAGATAAAAAATAATAAAGCGAGATAATCAGCATAATGAGGACCTACTTTTTCCATTGCCCGACCGCTTAAGAGCAGGTAAAAGAAAAGCGAAGCCAGCATAATGGCGTTCATCACCAAAGCATACCGATCAAAACGCAGCATTCCTTTGAGATCAATTTCAAAAAGTAACCACCCATTGAGTTCAGCCAAATTAAGCATGAATAAACCAGCCAATCCAGCCAATGCAAGCGTGTGTATGTATGATTTATTTTTTATAAATACACTGCTGAGCATTAATAAAACTCCCAGGATAGCAGAAACAAGTAAAGCGTTCATAGAGGATGCTTAGGATTTGCGGAATAAGGAGGTAATATCAGTTAAACTAAATAGTTCTTTTGAAAAATCAGCCGTCATATCTAGAAGGGGTTGCGGATAAATTCCAAAGAATAGGATTAAACCCACTATAACACTTAACACCCAACATTCATGCGACTCTAAAACAATAGGTTTTTGAGTAATAGCATTGACTTCGCCATAAAAAATAGCCCGTATCATTTTCAGTGTATAAACAGCAGAGAAGATGATACCTAAGCCACCTACCCCAGCAAACACCCAATAATAATTTGAAGGAGTGGCTAGAATTCCATTGAATAGTAAAAACTCACCGACAAATGCATTGGTAAGCGGAAGTGCAATATTGGCCAAAGCAATGATCACAAAAAAGATAGTAAGCGTAGGTGATTGCTGTGCAATTCCACCCAGTGAATCAATTTTACGAGTACCCATTTTACGCTCTATAAGATCTGCAAGGATCCACATACCCAGGATATTAATACCATGGGTAAATAATTGTAGCTGGAGTCCTTGGTATGCCATATTATTCAAGGCAAAAGCACCCGCCGTCATTAAACCAATATGGGCAATGGAGGAGTAAGCAACAAGACGCTTTAGGTCAGTTTGTTGCATAGCTAGAAATGAAGCATAAACTATACCGACCACCGCCATTGACATTACTACATCTCCCCACATGTAAGAAGCGATAGGAAAAAGTGGTAATAACCATCTTAATAATCCGAGTATTCCCATTTTTACCATCACCGCACTTAAAATAGCCGTAACGGGTGTAGGAGACTCTTCATAGGTGTCTGGCTGCCAGGTATGAAATGGAAATACAGGAAGTTTGATAGCAAAGGCAATAAAAAACAGCCAAAATAACCAGGATTGCTGATCGCTACTTAATCTGATTTTTTTGATACTCTCTAATGCAAAAGAATGATCGGCTGTTTTGGATTGCAAATACAAAATACCGATCAACATGAACACCGACCCTAAAAAAGTATAGATAAAAAATTTAAACGTAACCGGGATTCTTCTAACTCCACCCCATTGGGAAGCGAGGAAATACATAGGAATTAATGCCAACTCCCAAAAGAAGTAAAACAATAACGAATCGATTGCTAAAAAAACACCCAACATTCCCACCTGTGCCAGCAATAGCCATGCAAAAAAGGTGGCAGGTCGCTCGATGGATCGATCTTTCAAATACCAAAAAAGTAAGAAGTAGGATGCCGTAGTTAATATACTGAGCATAGTTCCCAACCCATCCATTCGCAAGGAAAAAGAACTACCCAGTGAGGTTAGCCAGGGAACAGAAAAAGTTAGCATCTCGGGTGTATTCCAATAAAAGAGACGGGCCCCCATGACCAGCAGTGATGCCAAGGATACCCGAAGGGCAGCATTAGAAGCAAACCGATAATCTCCTTTGTATAAAAAAAGAAAACAAGCACCAATCAGCGGGATTAAAAGTAATAATAGAACAACCATATTTTTTGCGTGTTACGCTTTTACTTTCTGATAAAAAATTGAACCAAGAGCACTGTTACCATCGCAAGCACCATCAGCAACACATAACTTCCAATCTGCCCACTTTGTAGAAAACGGATTTGTCTTCCGGCCAACTGCACCGTTTTACCCACTCCATTAACCAAGGCGTCAATAAATCGAGGCTCAACCCATTCCTTTAGTAAACGACCCAAATAAAAAATTGGCTTTACGATAAGACGATCATAAAGTTCGTCCACATACCATTTATGTTCGAAAAATCGTAATAGCCCTTTTGATTCACGCTCCCTGTAATTGCGAAAAAGAAACCAGGCAAATCCAATAGTAAGTAATACTCCTACCACAGAAAGAGACATCAACATCCATTCTGTGGCATGTGACACTTCGTGTGTGGAGGAACTCAAAACGGGGGCCAAGAAAGACCCTAGCCAATCTGCCTCATGCATTAATACAGCAGGTATACCAATCCACCCCCCCACCACAGAGAGCAATGCCAATACTATAAGCGGGATGGTCATTAAAGCAGGGCTCTCATGCAAATGTGCTTGTTGTTCGGCTGTACCTCGAAATGAACCATGAAAAGTCAAGAATAACAAACGGAACATATAGAATGCGGTAAGAAAAGCAGTAAACAACGCAATGCCATATTGCAGTGGCTGATGCAGGAAGGCGCTTAACAAGATGGCATCCTTAGAGAAAAATCCACTCAATGGAGGAAGTCCTGCGATAGCTAGGCAACCAATCAAAAACGTGACATAGGTAATTTTAAGTTTACCAGAGAGTCCGCCCATTTTGCGAATATCCTGTTCACCTCCCATGGCATGAATCACACTACCGCTTCCCAAGAAAAGCAATGCTTTGAAAAAGGCATGCGTGAGTACATGAAATACTGCTGCTACATAGGCCCCACTACCCAAGGCTAAGAACATAAAACCTAATTGACTCACCGTAGAGTAAGCCAATACTTTTTTAATATCATACTGTCTCAATGCAATAGTAGCAGCGAGCAATGCGGTAGCCAATCCTACCCAACTGATCAGCGTGAGCGTAAAGGGAGCCAGTGAATAAATAATGTTGCTACGCGCAATCATGTATATACCCGCGGTAACCATGGTAGCCGCGTGAATCAAGGCAGAAACAGGAGTAGGACCCGCCATGGCATCAGGTAACCAAGTGTAAAGGGGAAGTTGCGCACTTTTACCAGTAGCTCCAATAAATAATAGTAGGCTGACAACTGTTATATCTGTTGCGGTGAACTTAGAAGTTCCCTGGTTACCCTGTACAAATTCAAATACCTCCTGGAAGGACGCAGATCCAGTTTTGATGATCAACCAAAAAATAGCAAGCAAAAAAGCAAGGTCACCAATACGATTCATAATAAAAGCCTTATTGGCGGCTTTGGTATACACTTGATTTTTAAACCAAAATCCAATCAGTAAATAAGAACAAAGTCCTACGCCCTCCCACCCGATAAACAAGACTACATAATTGCTGCCCAATACCAGCAGCAACATGGAGAAGACAAACAAATTCAAGTAAGAGAAATAGCGTGCAAAAGAGGAAGAGGATTCCTCGTGCATATAAGAAATAGAATAAACATGAATCAAAAATCCAATTCCAGTAATGATCAGAAGAAACAAGGAAGACAGAGCATCTATTTGAAAAGCAAAGGGGATACGTAATCCTTCAATTCGAATAAAATCAAAATAAGAAACCACGGCAGTGTTACCGGATTCAACACTTTGAAAAATAAATAAACTGACTAGAAAAGATCCCATAATTGTACCAGCCCCAATCAGTCCAGACCATTGCTTGGAGAGCTGATTACGCCCCAGCCCATTGATCAAGAAGCCTATCAAGGGTAGCAATGGAATTAAAAAAGCAAGTTGAAAAGAGGATTGCATATAAAGCGTTCAGTTTGATCAGTGTTTCAATCGGTTTAGAAAATTAATATCCACCGAGTGAATATTTCTATACAACATAACAATAATAGCCAGCCCCACACTTACTTCAGCGGCGGCTACCACCATAATAAAGAAAACAAAAAGCTGCCCATCAATACCCGGATTGGCAATAGGGATAGCAGCGGCAGCCGCTTGTTTGTAGTGCATTTTTGAAAAAGCAACAAGCAGCAGATTAACCGCATTCAACATCAGCTCAATGCACATGAATATGATGATGGCATTTCTTCTAGTCAAAACACCAACCACTCCGATGGAGAAAAGAGCAATGGCTAAGAATAAATAATAATTGATTGGCATGTTGTTCCGATTAATCTTTTTTACCAATTAATACCGCTCCCACCATAGCACTTAAAAACAAGATGCTACTCAATTCAAAGGGAATTACATAGTTGGAAAACAATTCCTGCCCCAACGTTTTGATCAGGCCAGTATTACCTTCCAACATCAAGGATTGCTGGGATTTTAACTCTGTGTCTTTAAGTGCGGCTACTAACACCAACAATAAAGCCCCGCCACTCACGCCGCCCGCCAGCTGTAGCCAGCGATGTCTTGCCGGTTCACTTTCCTTATTCAAATTCATTAACATGATCACGAATAAAAAAAGCACCATGATAGCCCCCGCATAGACAATGATATTTACTACGGCCAGAAACTGGGCATTCAATAGAATATAATGGCCGGAGATTGCAAAAAAGGTAACAATTAGCCAGATTACACTATGAATAGGGTTACGGCTGGTTACCACCATAAGTGCACTAAAAAGAGCGGCTACCGACAGCACCCAAAATAAAATAGCGGAAATACTCATGCTACAGGTTGATTTTGATTTCTAGAAGCGGGTTGACGATCGCCGAGCGCCTTTTGGTACGCTTCGGGTTGCTCGACGGGATGAGGAATCAACAACTCCTGTTTTCCATAAATGAATCCCTTGCGGGCATAGTTGGCAGGTGCAAAAGTTTGAGACAAGTAAATAGCATCTTTTGGACAAGCCTCCTCGCAGAGACCACAAAAAATACAACGCAGCATGTTGATCTCGTACTTAGCCGCGTACTTCTCCTCGCGGTATAATTTCTCTTCACCAGGCACTCTTTCTGCTGCCTCCATCGTGATAGCTTCCGCAGGACATGCCACGGCACAAAGCCCACAAGCCGTACAATTTTCACGCCCCTCCGCATCCCGATTCAATACATGTAAGCCGCGAAACACAGGTGAGAAAGGACGCTTTTCCTCTGGATACTGAATAGTGGCTTTTTTAAGGAACATGTGCTTGAGGGTAATGCCCATCCCCTTAATTATATTCCACAGATACAGACTTTCCAAAAAAGTCATGGGACTGCGATCTACCGGTTTTGCTCGTTGTGTGAGTTGCATAGTCAGTTACACATTTCAGTTTATGATTTAAGCCATAATAAAATAGCCGCACTCAATACCATATTAAAAAGTGCCAGCGGTATTAATTTACGCCAGCCCAGATTCATTAATTGATCGTAGCGGAAACGAGGAATAGTCCAACGAATCCAAATAAATACAAAAAGCAAAAAGCTAACTTTTGCCATCAACACGCTAAAACTAATCAATGAATACAACCAGGGCGCTAGCCCCCAATTGGCTTCATTGACAAAAGGAATATCATAGCCACCTAAAAACAAGGTAGCCATGACCGCACTGCTAACAAACATATTGATGTACTCCGCAAAAAGATAAAAACCCAACTTCATCGAGGAATACTCCTGATGATAGCCGAAGTTCAATTCGTTCTCAGCCTCAGGCAAGTCAAAAGGCGTACGGTTACATTCGGCCAGTGCACAAATAAAAAATATCAAAAAACCGAGTGGTTGATAGATGATATTCCATCCATTAGCCATTTGATACGACACGATTTCACTCATCTTTAAAGAGCCCGTCATAAACAACACAGCAATCAATGCCAAACTCATGGGCAATTCATACGATACCATCTGTGAAGCACCGCGTATGGCAGCAAGCAATGAAAATTTATTATTAGAGGCCCACCCTCCAATCATAATGCCATACACCCCAACACTGACCACACTGAATACAATCAAGATGCCCATATCTACATCAGCAACCTGAAGAGAAATGATACCCGTACTAGTTACAACCGGTGCACCCCAGGGAATGACGGTACTTGTAACCAACGCTACTATCATGGCTAGCGCAGGCCCGAGTAAAAATAAAAATCGATTAGAGGTAACAGGGGTGATTTCTTCTTTAAAAAACAATTTACCGCCATCAGCGAGTGGCTGCAAAATACCAAAGGGACCCGCTCGATTAGGCCCGTGACGATCCTGCATCCAACCTGCAATCTTTCTTTCGGCTAACGTGGTGTACATGGCTATAAAAAATGACAGCCCAATGATGGAAGCAATCAAAATGACTTTTTCCAGTATAAACCATAATGTAACAGCACCTATCACCATTATTCTGATTTAGTTGATTCGTTTTTATAATTAGCACTGGTGGCAGCACCGGGCAGTTGACTCAATTCTAGTTTGTTTACCTCACTTACGTCATGAATATCCATGAGTAAGCGTGGGTTCAGCCCGCCCATTACTTCCTGAATAGTCTCTTTTGGTTTTTGTAAACCCAAATAATGCCCCTGTGAAATCACAGAGTGACGATTGATGGAAGTTGGCCCTTCAATCACCCAATCAGTTGCTGCTTTCTTTTCAAAACGGCAGGTATTGCATATCCATCCTGGCTTACCCTCATAAGACTGTACCTCACCCCACTCATCTTTACGAGCTGTCACACGCAATACTTCGTCCCCACGCTGCCATAATGTAACCTTGCCGCAACAATCAGGACAATCGCGATGTGCATCCACCGGCTTAGTGAACCAAACCCGGTTTTTGAAACGGAATGTTTTGTCGGTCAAAGCCCCTACTGGACAAACATCAATCATGTTGCCACTAAAGTTATTATCGATTGCCTTTGAGATATGCGTGGAAATATTTGCATGATCACCGCGATCCAATACTCCATGTACCCGATTATCAGTCAGTTGATCCGCCACGTACGTACAGCGATAACAAAGAATACAACGATTCATATGCAGCTGTATCGTAGGTCCAATATCTTCTTTTTCAAAAGTTCGACGGTCAAATTGGTATCGAGTACCCTCTTTACCATGTTCGTATCCTAAATCTTGTAAATGACATTCTCCTGCTTGATCACAAACCGGACAATCCAATGGATGATTGAGCAATAAAAATTCAACAACGCCGGCACGCGCCTCTTGTACTCTTTCGCTTGTAATATTTTTTACAACCATTCCATCCATCACTGTCGTGCGACAACTCGCAACTAACTTGGGCATTGGACGAGGATCAGCAGCAGATCCAGCCGCTACTTCCACCAAACAAGTTCTACACTTACCACCACTTCCCTCTAGTTTACTATAATAACACATGGCTGGTGGAGTAACATCTCCGCCAATTTGCCGAGCGGCATTTAAAATAGTAGTCCCGGCAGGAACCTCAACCGTGATATTGTCGATGGTTACCTTTAATGGGGCCGGTGCTTTTTTTATTTCGTCTGCCATAATCAATTTCTTTTTTTATTCAACCATTAAGCCACAGGTGCAGTCAGCGGATCCGCATAGTGTGCCAATCCGAAATTGCGCTTTTGTGCTTCCTCCGGATGAGTAACATGCCATTCAAACTCGTCTCTAAAATGACGGATCGCAGCAGCTACTGGCCAAGCCGCCGCGTCGCCTAACGGACAAATGGTATTCCCTTCTATCTTACGCTGGATATCCCAGAGTAGATCGATATCACTGGAACATCCCTTACCAGTTTCAAGATTCCAAAGAATTTTTTCCATCCAACCAGTGCCCTCTCGGCAAGGCGAACACTGTCCACAACTTTCATGTCTGTAAAAACGAGCAAGTGTATAGGTATGACGAACCACACACTGACTGTCGTCGATTACAATAAAACCACCGGACCCCATCATAGATCCAGAAGCAAATCCTCCGTCAGCCAAACTCTCATAGTTCATCATCCGCGTTTCGCCTTTGGCTGTTTTCAACAATAAATTAGCAGGAAGAATGGGAACGGAAGAACCGCCTGGAATACAGGCTTTCAATTTTTTTCCTTGTGGAATGCCACCACAATATTCATCAGAGTAAATGAACTCCTCGACCGATATGGTCATATCAATTTCATAAACGCCTGGCTTATTGATATTGCCGCATGCGGAGATAAGTTTGGTACCTGTAGATTTTCCAACTCCAATTTTTGCATACTCCTCACCGCCCTCATTAATGATGGGCACTAACGCAGCAACAGTTTCCACGTTGTTAACTACGGTAGGACAACCCCACAACCCCTTTACAGCAGGGAAAGGAGGCTTGATACGTGGATTACCGCGTTTACCTTCCAATGACTCCAATAACGCCGTTTCCTCACCGCAGATATATGCACCTGCACCACGTTGCACATAGATATCGCAATCAAATCCACTACCTAAAATATTTTTTCCTAACCAGCCATGTTGACGAGCCTCTTCAATAGCCTGCTCTAGAATATGGGTGATCCAGGCATACTCACCACGGATATAGATATAAGACCGATTAGAACCTAACGCATAAGAGGAAGTGATCATACCCTCAATCAATAAGTGTGGGATGAACTCCATCAAATAACGATCCTTAAAAGTACCCGGCTCTGATTCATCTGCATTCACCACCAGGTAACGGGGAACACCTTCTGGCTTAGCCAGAAAACTCCATTTCATTCCGGTAGGAAAGCCCGCACCACCTCTACCACGCAATCCACTTTTTTTAACCTCTTCGGTTACTTGATCGGGCGATAGCGTTTTAAGCGCTTTCTCCACACTACGATAGCCTCCCTCTTTTCGATAAACCTCGTAAGAGCGAATATTCTCGACGTGTGCTTTTTCTAATAATAATTTTCTTCCCATTCTTTAATTCAGTTTAGTGCGGCTGATTTTGCGTAACAGGATTCAATCAGTGCATCAATTTTTTCTTTGGTCAAATGCTCTTTGTAGTGTTCTCCCAATTGTAACATCGGCGCATAACCACAGGCTCCCAAACACTCTACAGTTTTCAAAGTAAACTGGCCATCTGTTGTAGTTTCACCTGGACGAATTCCCAATCGCTGGTAGATGTATTCAACAATGGAATCACTGCCATTGAGCATGCAAGGACCCGTTTGACAAACCTCCAGCAAATGCTTTCCAACCGGAGAAAGATTGAACATGGAATAAAAAGAAGCCACTTCATATACTTCAATGGGCTTCAATTGCAAAAGGGAGGCTACATAATCCATTACCTCAGTACTCAACCAACCCCCGAATGTGTCTTGGGCTAGATGCAAAACAGGAATAAGAGCGCTTTTCTCACGCCCTTCCGGATAACGACTCACCAGCCGCTGTACTTCTTGTAATTGCTCGCTTGTAAAACTTAGTTTCATCTTTATACTTTAAGCATCCATTTCTCCAGCAATCAAATTCAAACTACTCATAGTCATGATGGCATCACTCAACATAGAACCTTTGACCAACTCCTCATAAGCCTGGTAGTAAATAAAACAGGGACGGCGAAAATGTAAACGATAAGGAGAACGTCCGCCGTCACTAATCAAATAAAATCCTAATTCACCATTCCCCGCTTCAATCGAGTGATATACTTCTCCCGCGGGAATTTCAGTTTCACCCATGATAATCTTAAAGTGATAGATCAGGGCTTCCATTTTGGTGTATACATCCTTTTTCTCAGGCAGGTAATAGGCAGGTGCATCTGCGTGATATACGTCTGCCTCTGCTCCTTTGAACGATTGAATTTTTTGATAAGCCTGACCAAGAATCGATAAGCTCTGCCACATTTCCTGCTCACGAACTAACCAACGATCATAACAATCCCCAGTAGACCCAACTGGAATGATAAAATCAAAATCCTGGTAACTGGAATAAGGACTTTGTACACGGACATCATAATCAACACCAGCTGCACGAAGGTTAGGCCCTGTAAATCCATAATTCAACGCACGCTCGGCTGAAATTCCTCCTACACCCATTGTGCGATCCATAAAAATTCGGTTGCGCTGGAACATGTTCTCAAACTCCTTCAGTGCACGGGGATATTCCTCTAAAAATTTCTCCAGCTTTTGAAAAGCTTTATCAGTAAAGTTGCGCTCAAAACCACCAATTCTACCCATGTTTGTGGTTAGGCGCGCTCCACAAACTTCCTCGTAAATTTCATAAATCAATTCCCGATACTGCATCACATACAAGAAGCCCGTATAAGCACCGGCATCTACTCCCATGATTGAATTACAAATCAAATGGTCTGCAATGCGGGCCAGCTCCATCATGATAACACGCAAATAATCTACCCGCTTGGGAGTCTGCACTCCTAATAACTTTTCGCAGGTCATATGCCAACCCATATTATTGAGCGGTGCAGAGCAATAATTCAATCGATCTGTAAGCGTTGTAATTTGAGCAAGCGGACGTCGCTCAGCTAATTTTTCAAAGGCCCGATGGATATAGCCGATAGTTTGATCAGCCGATACAATTCTTTCTCCATCCAACTCCAGGATATTTTGCATCACCCCGTGTGTGGCCGGATGCGTAGGCCCCAGATTGAGCGTGGTGGTTGTTTTCTCAATGGAGCCCTCGGGTAATTTGATATGCTGTTCACTCATATACTATCGCGTCAATCAGTTTATTTTATTGTTCCCCCTCGTCCAAACATTTCGTCGTCCTTATCAATGCGAGTCTGGTCTTCTAACGGAAATTCCTTGCGTAACGGGAAATAATCCATCTCATCCACATTCAGAATCCGCTTTAAATTAGGATGACCCACAAATAGAATACCAAAAAAGTCATAGGTCTCCCGCTCCATCCAATTAGCAGCGGAGAATAATCCAGTAGCGGTGTATACCTCTGGTTGCTCAATTGGAACAAATATTTTAAAGCGGAGTCTTGCATTTTCTTTCAGGCTGTGTAAATGATAGACAACAGCCAACTCACCTCCCTTATTGGAGGGGTAATGCACCCCCGTCAAATCGGTTAGAAATTGAAATTGAAGTGCCGCATCGTCGTAAAGAAAATTGAGCACCTTCAGATTCAACTCCTTTGGCGCAGCAAACTCCAGCATGCCGTGACTATCACGAAAAGCAAATACACTTTCCCCAAATTTTTCCTGCAGCCGCTGTTGTATTGTATCGTTAGTCAAAGCCATACGATGAAAATCATTTATTGAATTCCGTAACTGTTGAGAAGCGCTTTATAATGTTCGCTATTGCGCCTGCGAAGACTTTCCTTACCCACTAGATCCTGTATACGCAATACTCCATCGATAATGGCCTCCGGACGAGGAGGACAACCCGGTACATATACGTCAACAGGTACTACCTGATCGATCCCTTGCAATACACTGTATGTATCGAATATTCCTCCGCTGCTGGCGCATGCGCCTACTGCAATGACCCATCGGGGTTCAGCCATCTGCAAATAAACCTGCCGAACTACAGGTCCCATTTTTTTTGCAATGGTGCCCATGACCATCAACAGATCACATTGACGAGGCGAAAAACCAACTCGTTCAGATCCAAAGCGTGCTAAATCATAATGGGAACCCATCGTAGCCATGAATTCAATACCACAACAGGATGTGGCAAATGGAAGGGGCCAAATGGAATTTTTACGGGCAAGTCCAATTACGCTATCCAGTGAAGTTGCAAAAAAACCCTCTCCTTGGTGTCCATCGGGCAGGGGTGCTACGCTGATATCTTTTTCCAGCGGCTTTTGAACCAAATTGTAAGAAACCGGACGACTCATATTCAACACATTTTTATAAATAACAAGTAGGGAGGCGATCAGTTGATTACAAAACCGTTAATCTTCCCAATTCAACGCACCCTTCTTGACGATGTATAGAAAACCACAAAGGAAAAAACCTACAAACAATAACACGGCCCAAAAGCCTGACCATCCCAATCCTTGTATATTCACCGCGTAAGGATAGAAGAAAATCACCTCCACATCAAATAACACAAAAAGAATAGCAGTCAGAAAATACTTGATAGCCATAGGCTGTCTGGCATCGCCATGTGATTCGATACCACTTGTAAAATTTTGAAGCTTATCGGAAGTTTTACGACTGGGGCCTAACAGATGTGTCAGGACCATCAAAAAAACCACTAACCCCACTGCGATCAGGACCTGTAGAGCAAGGGGCAGATAAGTGGTTGCACTAGAAGAAGAAGCACCTGCCTGCAGCAAATAGAACATAGCCCTTTTTTATTGGCCGCAAAGTTAGGGTGAGGGCATCAGAAAACCTTATGTTTTAAGGGGGTCAGGGCGTATTTCCGGTAGGCTTGGCTGGCTGGTTAGCTGGAGCCGCCTCTTTGGGGGGCTCAGGCTTGTTGGCTGGAGCCTTTTCAAGCACTGATATATTCTGTTGGATGGCAGCATTAGTTGGATCCAATGACAACATCCTACGCAAATATTGAAGTGCTTTGTCCTTATCCTTTAAGATATTGGCATTATAGGCCGCCAGGTAAGCAGCCACCCCAATAATATTCTTTTTGTTTTTTACAGTATCCTTCTCCAGAAATTCCAGGTACTTGACAGCCCACGGAACTGCTAACCCTTTTTCCATGGCTGTATCGATTGCCCGTTGAATGTTATACTGCATCATGTATCCAAAAGATTCATCAGGATACTTTGTAACATAGATGGCAAAAATACTGTCCGCACGCGTGTAATCTTTACCCTGATAAAAGGCAAAACCGGCGTCAAAATAATCACGATTGCTTGGCGTGGGCTTCACTTTTATAACTTCTGTACGCAGCACCCCTTCCAATACACGGCTGAGGCTGTCTCCCTTGGCTTTAAAACGGTCAGCCCCTTTCTTTAAAAGGTCAACCTTAAGGTTGTATAATGTATCTACCCGGGTAGCACGCAGATAAGTGGCTGAAATTTCCTCTGGAGTACCACCAGTTTTGTCCAATATTTCAGCACGCAATTGATAATCGTAAAGGATTACCGCATCGCCCTCCTCTCCTGTTTTACCAAAAAAACGATCACTGTATTTTTTTGCGTTGGCAAAAGAAGCGGCAGCCCCTTCGGTATTACCCTGCTTTTGTAACGTATCACCTACTTGAAAGTAAGCATCAGATAATAAACGAAAAACGCGGGGTTTGGTGTTTTCACCCAGGGCGGACAGCACGGACTCTGATTTTGTGATAGCACAATTGAAATCACCACGTGCCCAACACAATTGTGAGTAAAGAAATTCGTCCTGAATATCTTTTTCAGGCTGTTTGGTGGCAATAAACTTTTTTAGTTGCTCTTCCGCTGTTGCATAATCCCTGCGGTAGAAATAATAGTAGAATAGTTCGTAGTATGCAGGTGTAAAATTTGGATCCTTTTGCACACACTCATTTAGGTACTGAGATACCATTTCCCAGTTTTTTTGCGAATCGAACAAACGAGCTAGCCGGTAACTGGCCAATGCATAGTTTGGATTGAGTTTGAGCGCCTCCTGATAATTTCTAAAAGCTTCACCACCTCCCTCACCAGGTCTTGCTTTACGGATGGCATTTCCCTGCATGAGGTAGAGCTCAGCGTTTTTTTCACCCTTTTCGAACTGCGCGTTGATTTTTGCAATAATGGTTTCTAAATCATGAAACGGAGCATCTGTATTAGCGCGGGCAATTGCAATTAAGATATCTGCATTATCCCCTTTGCGGGTACGAGTTTGTGTCAATGCAGATTCAAATTTCTGACGGGCCTCATTGATCTTATTTTCATAAAGATCAGCTTGTCCGGCACCCACCTGTACTAAGGGTGAAGCGGCTGCCGTTTGCATGGCCTTATCGTACCAGGCTCTGGCAACAGCAGGTTTACGAGCAGAATCCAATTCCAGACTGATTGCGGATTGTCCACCCCAGTATAAAGCCTCTGCATCAGCGGGATTGGTCTTAAGCAATTGCTGAAAAACAGCATTGGCCAGCTGGTATCGCTGTGCAAAAAAATGAGTTTTTCCTTCTTGGATAGTTTGAGCATTTGCAACTAAACCACTCATTGCAACACATAAAAACAAAACAAGGACACGATTCATCATAATCTTTCACATTAAAAGGGGTGTAAATATAACGGAATTACTCGTTGAGTTTAACGGGGCGTATCCCTAACCTCTTCTGAGCGGGTGCCAGATACGCTCTTCTGAAAATAAGCTGTCCCAATTCCCCACTCACAAAATGGGCAAAGCCCGTTGCCAAACCCCGGTGTCTCTCTTTAAGCACGTACACCAGATCCCTCACCATAGGATAACGCTTTGCATAAATATTTGCTTGGTAAGCCTTCACATACGCTCCTTTTTTATCTGTGCTTTCCAAATGCGCCACTTTTACTTTTTTAAGAAAACTCATTTGTAAAGAATCTTCCGGATTACCCACCCATCCTACACCCACAAATCCAACCACACCCTGATTCCTTGCCACAAAATCTACCACTCCTTCACTACTGCGAGCGGCCATGGCAGCAGGTGTAAGTGAGTCTCCTTTCAATACTGAATCTACAATAAATCGAACTGTACTGGTTGCTTTGATCCCATCAAATACAGGAATTAACTTTTTCTTGTACTTCCCTGTGAGAATCTCTTTGATCTCCTGCATGGAAAAAATAGTATCCGGAGAATTAGGATGAACAATTACAGCAATGGCATCACGCGCTACCACCAAACTGCGTGCGTTAAGTCGAAGCGAGTCCGCCAAGAGCGCCTTTTCCTCAAGAGATAATCGACGGGTTACAAATAGTAATCGTACGCTGTCGCTTAATGCATCTCGTAAACAATCCGCCTCCGTCTTATAATCAACTTCAATTTTTGTTTGCGGATGATTGGACTGATAAACCTGTACCAGTTCGTCCATAACAGGTTTGAAAGTTTCATCTACCGAAATGCTGATTTGTCCCCGATCGGGAGTATCAGGCAATTGATTTCGTTGCTCTTCATAGGAAGTACACCCATTGAAAACAACTTGAAGGAGAAATAACCAAAGAATATTTCTATTGCTCATGAGAAGAAATTGAAGACGAACGGGTGTGCAAATAACCCCGGTATACGCGCCACCCACCGTAGAGTAAACAAACAATTCCAAATAACTTGTCCAGCTGGTCAGGGGGATAACGTTGGTTAAATTCCAACACAAACCAGGAACGAACCAAGAAGAATAAACCAGCACCCAGAATTACAACACCCATACCCATGTCACGGAGCATCAGTAAGCGCTTTTGTTGCTTCTCTCGCTCTTTTTGAAAATCGATACGCATGGTGGCAAATTAGACAAATTTTGGCTGTGGTTGAATGACCGATTCGTTAAGAGAGCTAACTATATTTGCATCAATGAGAATTCTAATGGTTTGCCTGGGTAATATCTGCCGGAGTCCCCTGGCAGAAGGTATACTGCAGGAAAAGGTAAAAAAAGCTGGACTCAATTGGGTTGTTGATAGCGCCGGCACCAACCATTACCACACGGGCGATCCACCCCACCCACTCTCTCAAAAAGTAGCGTTGGCCAATGGAATTGATATCACAAACCAGCGAGCGCGAAGATTTACAAGCGAGGATTTAAATCAATTCGACAAGATATATGCACTGGCCGGAGATGTGTTGAACGATATACGTAGAATTACAGGCAATAAATTTGACAGTTCAAAAGTAGATTTGCTGATGAACGAACAATACCCTGGAAAAAATCTGGATGTTCCTGATCCTTACTACGGAGGTGAACCAGACTTTTATGAAGTTTATGAATTGCTGGATGAAGTCTTGGATCAGTTAATTTTAAAGTACCAAAACCATAACGCCGCAAAATAAAATGTCAAAGCCCAGCCTTCCCTCCGGAACCAGAGATTTTAGTGCGGACATCGTGCGTAAAAGACGTTTTATTCTGGATACGATCCGCCAGGTTTTTGAGTGTTATGGTTTTGAACCACTTGAAACCCCGGCCATGGAAAATCTGGACACGTTGCTGGGAAAATATGGCGAGGAAGGCGACAAACTAATTTTCAAAATTTTAAATAACGGGTTGGATAATCCTGAAAAAGAAAAAGGGATTCGGGAAGAATGGGAAAAAGTATTACAGGGAAAATCAAGTAAACAAATTACGGAGCGTGCCTTGCGGTATGATCTTACTATACCTTTTGCACGTTACGTAGCCACCTGGCATCAACAACTGCCTATTCCTTTCAAACGATACCAAATTCAACCCGTCTGGCGTGCAGACCGGCCACAAAAAGGACGCTATCGCGAATTCTATCAATGTGATGTAGATGTAGTAGGAAGTCAATCTTTATTAAATGAAATTGAACTGGGTTGTATCACGCACCAGGTTTTTACAAAGTTGGGATTACCCCAATATACACTTCGAGTCAATCATAGAAAGCTACTCGTGGCATTGGCACAGCAATGTGGAGGCCCGAATTGGTTAATTCCAATCACCGTAGCTATTGACAAACTTGATAAGATCGGACTTGATAAAGTCAAAGACGAACTTCGTTCACGAGGACTGGCCGAACCCCAAGTAAACATCGTTGAAAAATATCTTCAGGCCAAAGGGAAGGGACTTGACTTGCTGGAAGAACTCAGTCAGTTACTTGGTAAAGAGGAAGCGGCAAAAGAAGGATTTAGTGACCTGACCACATTATACAACTCTCTAAAAGAGCAAGGTGTTAATGTCCAAATTGATCCCACATTAGCCCGAGGATTAAATTATTATACCGGCGTGATCTTTGAAATGCAAGCACCCGATTCAGTCAAAATCGGTAGCATTGGAGGCGGAGGACGTTACGATGACCTGACCGGACTTTTTGGTGTTCCAAACATGCCCGGCGTGGGCATTTCCTTTGGTGTAGATCGCATCTATGATGTATTGGAAGAACTACAATTATTTCCGGCTACTACACAAACAAGTACACAAGTTTTGTTTTTCAATTTGGGAGAGGAAGAGGCAAAAGCAGCTTTCACTCAAATGCAACAACTCAGACAGGCTGGAATATCCTGTGAACTTTATCCAGAGGCTGTAAAATTTGATAAGCAGTTTAAATACGCTGAAAGAAAAAAAATTGCAACGGTAATAATTATGGGCGACAAAGAAATTGCAGCACAATCGGCTACCGTCAAGAATTTGCAAACAGGAAAACAAGAAACTGTAAGCTGGACCGCATTAAGTAATCAATTTCTAGGCTAGTTCGTATAAGACTGCGGCACCCTGCCCCACACCCACACACATCGTGGCTATTCCGTATTTAACGTTTTGACGTTTCATTTCGTAAAGCAGCGTAGCAGAAATTCTTGCCCCACTACAACCTAACGGATGACCAATTGCAATGGCACCTCCATTTACATTCACACGAGTAGGATCCAACCCTAATTCTATGATACATGCCAGGGATTGCGATGCAAAAGCCTCATTTAATTCAAATAGACCAATATCTTTTAATTGCAGTCCCGCACGCTCCAGCACTCGTTTAGTAGCTGTAACAGGGCCAATTCCCATAATGGCCGGATCCACCCCGGTAACTGCCATTGCAACTACTCGTGCCAGGGGTTGTAAGGAGAAGGACTTTACACTTTCCTCGCTTGCTAATAATAAAGCAGCAGCGCCATCATTGATTCCGGAAGAGTTTCCAGCGGTTACTGTCCCGTCTTTTTTGAATGCAGGCTGTAATGCAGCTAATTTTTCCAATGAAGTTTGACGAGGATGTTCGTCATCTACCACCCAACTCAATAATCCTTTGTTGCTTAATTCAACGGCTACCATCTCCTCTTCCCATTTCCCAGCAGCTTTGGCCGCAGCGTATTTTGTTTGTGAACTCAACGCAAATACATCTTGTTCTTCCCTACTGATCTTCCATTGCATGGCCACATTTTCTGCCGTTTCACCCATGGTAAACGGTGGATATTGTTGCGCTAAAAGTGGATTGATAAATCGCCAGCCCATGGTGGTATCAAAAATTGTAGCAGCACGATCATAAGCAGTATTTGATTTAGGCATCACAAAAGGAGCACGCGTCATACTCTCCGCGCCCCCAGCCATAATTAATGTAGAATCACCACAGGCAATTTGACGGCTTCCATCCATGATTGCTTGTAATCCCGAAGCGCAGAGTCGATTGACCGTTGTTCCTGGAACTGATACAGGAAGTCCTGCTAATAACGCAGCCATTCTGGCTACATTACGATTATCTTCTCCAGCTTGATTAGCTGCACCCGCAATTACATCTCCAATCTGAGTAGGGTCGATTGATTCGTTACGATTCAATAAGGCACGAAGCACTGTAGCCAACAAATCATCGGGACGCACAGTACTTAAAACTCCACCATACCGACCAATTGGCGTGCGAACTGCGTCAACAACATAGACTGGTTTCATAGCATGCTTTGTACAAATATCCGTTAATTCCTCAAAACGGTTCATGGGTCTTTATCTTTGCAACGTGATTAATCAACCCCGCAACATCCGTGAGTTAAGCTTGGCTGAGCTTGAACAATTTGTAGAACAATCCGGTGAAAAGAAATTCAGAGCCCAACAGATTCATGAATGGCTATGGAAAAAACAGGCCATGAGCTTTGCTGACATGACAAACCTCAGCAAAGTCTTGCGCCAGCAATTAGGTGAACAATTTACACTTCCCGCTTTACAAGTAGAGACTACCCAATATTCCGCTGATGGTACTATTAAATCCAGATTTAAAACCTGGGATGGGCATGCCATAGAAGGCGTATTGATACCCACAGATAAAAGAATAACTGCTTGTGTTTCCTCACAAGTGGGTTGCTCACTAACCTGCAAATTTTGTGCTACCGGTTATATGGAGCGAAAAAGAAATCTGCAATTTGACGAAATCGTAGACCAGGTGGTTTTACTGAACCAGCAGGCAGAGCGGATGCTGGATAAAAAAATAACCAATATTGTTTTCATGGGCATGGGCGAACCATTGCTGAACTATAAACAGGTTTTGCGCGCTATTCACACAATTAGCTCACCCGATGCATTGGGCATGAGTCCGCGAAGAATTACTGTTTCAACTGCAGGCGTGGCTAAAGGGATTCGGCAGCTGGCCGACGATCGGGTTCGCTTTAAACTAGCACTCTCCCTTCATGCCGCGAACGATGCAAAGAGAAATCAAATCATGCCGATCAATGACTCCAATAATATTAAGTCACTGGTTGATGCGCTCAATTATTTTTATCAGGAAACCGGAAACGAAATCACATTTGAATACATTTTATTTAAAGACTTTAATGATAGTCAACGGGATGCAGATGAATTAGTAAAACTATACAGACAAGTACCTGCAGATCTTGTCAACATTATCGAATACAACCCGATCGATAAAGCCCGTTTTGAAAAACCAGATGCCATCAAGGTAGACCAGTTTATGGATTACTTAAGTAAAAACAGAGTCAATGCACGTTTACGCAGAAGCCGGGGTAAAGACATTGACGCCGCCTGCGGGCAGTTAGCCAATAAAGGCTAGTTCTTAGGCTGGATTAAACCTGGCAGCCCCTTGCCCTTCTTAGTATTACTTTTTGACAACCTTAAAGTAATTTTTATATGAAAAAATCATTGATATCAATTGCACTTGTAGCAATCAGTGCACTGGCTATTGCTCAACCTGTGCAAGAACGCAGCCGGGCTCCCCGTGAGCAACTTTCCAGGATTCGTGAAGAGAAAAAACAAAATCTTAGCGAACAGTTAAATCTAAGTGATACGCAGCGGGAGCAATTAAAAAAGGAACAGGAGAAAGCCCTGGAAAAGGTTTTAACACCAGAACAAAAAAAACAACTCAAAGAGTTAAAGGATAAACAGACCGCCAGAAAAGACAGTGCGCAAAAAAGACAAGCCGCCCGATTAAAAGAAGCCCTTTCCTTGTCAGATGAGCAAGTAGTCAAATTACAAGCACAGCAGCAAAATTTTCAGCAATCCATGCGTGCGATGCAAAGGAAAGCTGAGTCATTTCGGGACAATCATCGTGAACAGCTTCGCAGCTTAATGGAGGAGCAAAAAAAGAATTTAAGTCAACTACTAAATGCCGAACAGTTAGAAAAATATAAACGAATGATGCGTGACCGCATGCAAGAATTTCGTGGAAATATGGAGCAAAGGCAAAGAGGAAACCAAGAAAGAAACCGCATGCAACAACATCCAGGCAAGATGGAAGAAAGACCGCGAGGAAATCGGGAAAGAAAGGATCCTCCTCCACCGCCTCCACCATCACGCAACACTGCTTCCGAATGGAGTGAATTATAAAACTGAAAGGCCCTCGTTATAGAGGGCTTTTTAGTGCTTCGTATTATTTAGTATATCTTTACAATATCCTGTTGTAAAACAGCACCCTCAATATGAAAAAATCTACCGGCAATCCCTTTGCCAAATTTGCTCCGCGCAAATCCAACGCAGCCATCAAGGAACAGTTTCGTCAAGAAAAGAAAAAAGCCAAGAAAGAACGAGAAGAGTATTTCGAAAAGAAAAAAGCGGCTTTACGAAATCCCCAGGCACCACCCACAAAGCCCTCCAATACAATTCCAATCACAGAAAAAATGCCTTTGAATAAATTCATTGCGCATGGGGGGGTAGCTGCCCGACGGGAAGCAGCCGAACTGGTCAAAAATGGACTGGTTAAAGTAAATGGAACGGTTGTCAATGAGCCAGGCTATAAAGTTTCTCCGGCTGATGTTGTAACAGTGAATGGCAAAAAGGTGCAACCTCAACGTTCCTTAGTTTATATATTAATGAATAAACCAAAGGATTTTATTACTACAACAGATGACCCACAAAAAAGAAAAACAGTAATCGATCTGTTAGGGAAAGCTACCAAAGAAAGAATATATCCGGTTGGACGATTAGACAGAAATACCACAGGTGTGTTGCTGTTGACCAATGACGGCGATCTTGCACAGCAACTAACACATCCCAGCCACCAGGTTCGTAAAATTTACCAGGTAACGCTGGATAAACCCCTGGAAAAAAATCATTTTGAACAACTCGCAAAAGGAGTAGTATTGGAAGATGGACCTGCTACCATCGATGCAATTGCTTATTCAGATCCCAAAGACAAAAGACATATTGGTGTTGAAATCCACAGCGGACGCAATCGAATTGTTCGAAGATTATTTGAACATGTAGGCTATGATGTAAAAAATTTAGATCGGGTACTTTTTGCAGGACTGACCAAGAAAAATGTAGATCGTGGAAAGTGGCGCTTTTTAACAGAAAAAGAAATTCGGCTGCTCAAACATTTTGGAAACAAAAAGTAAGATGAAAAAAGGGTTAATCATCCTGGCCGAAACAGCTCACTGGATTGCTTTAAATAAACCCGCGGGTTTGTTGTCTGTTCCTGACCGAGTAGGCAAAGAAGAATCTCTAAAATCACAGCTCCAACAGCGATATGGAAAAATATGGCCGGTGCATCGACTGGATCGTGATACCAGTGGTGTAATCCTTTTTGCAAAAGACGAAGAAACACACCGTAATTTTTCTATGCAATTTGAACAACGCGGTGTGCAGAAAAGATATGGAGGACTTGTAATTGGAAAACCTTTACCGCTAGAGGCTAGTATCAATAGCCCCATCAAAGAACATCATGCAATAGTAGGGAAAATGGTCACTCACCGCAATGGGAAGCCATCACAAACTAACTACATCGTTTCGGAACAATTTGCCCCATATAGTTGGGTGTTGTTTGAACCTATAACAGGTCGTACGCATCAAATCCGTGTTCATATGCAGTCCATTGGCTTTCCCTTGGTGTGCGATAGTTTGTATGGAGATGGACAACCCTTATACCTATCAAGATTAAAGCCCGGCTATAAGATCAGCAAGCATGAAGAAGAGGAAAGACCGCTGTTAAACAGGCTGGCCCTGCATGCCATGGAATTAGTGTTTACGGATTCTTCGAACAAACAAATTACCATCCAGGCAGATCTTCCCAAGGAATTACAAGTAACCTTACTACAATTGCGTAAGTATTCTCGGCAAACAACACCCCGCTTTAGATAAGCTGCACTTTTGTATGAATGGTGCTGTTTTTCCGTAACATGGCCGCTACTCCACAATACTTCTCCATGGAGAGGTCAACCGCTTTTTCAATTTTATCCAGTTCACTTTCGGCTGCCTTTAAAATAAAGGTGAGCGTGATATCCTTAAAGACTCTTGGATGTTGATCGGTCTGATCTGCTTCACTCAGCACTTGTAAGGACCCGAAAGAAACGCGCATTTTATGAAGAATTTCTACCACATCAACAGCAGAGCACCCCGCTAAACCAGCCAATAGCAGCGCCTTGGGGCTTACTCCCTTTTTTAAATTCCCGTCCATGAGAATTGATCCAGCGTCTTCTTGCATAGATTCAAACTCAAGATCTCCTTTCCACGTAGTGATTGTTTTCATACCAGCTTGTGTTTTTGATCGGCAATAATATTATCCAACGTCCATTCTATTTTTTTCTCAAAGGACTGCTGCCGGGCCTGACAGGATTCTTTTGTACAGACCTGACAAGAAAAGGGCAAACATCCGTCGCTGTGCACAAACAATTCCAATGATTCTCCAAATTCCGCACGGACTAATGAGGCTAATTGATCAATCTCCAAATGTGCCTCGTGTACATTCAGGTACCAGGGTAATGTTAGATGACAATCCAAGTGTAGAATAGAACCATATTTTATGATTCGAAGATTATGTAGATCAACCCAGTTTGCCCTTCGGTTGGAATTGAGAACACCAACCATTCGGTTCAACAACAAAAGATCCGCCTTATCCATAATACCCGCTACTGACTTCATCAAAATGGTATATCCGGTATAAAGTATCAAGACCCCAAATAGAAAAGCAACGGCACTATCCAGCCATTCCCATTGCGTAAAGTAAATCAACACAAGGCCGGCCATGATCCCTATGGTAGAAAGTGTATCCGTTTGTAAATGACGTCCGCTGGCTATCAAGGCCAAAGATTGATTACGAGTACCCACACGAATACAATATTGCCCCGTTATAAAATTTAAAACGGCCGTCAAGGCAATCAAACCAATTCCGGTATCCACACGGGACAAGACTTCAGGATAAAGGAGAGATTTAATGGCTTTGTAAATGATCAAGGCGCCTGCCGTTACAATCAACGTTCCTTCGATAGCGGCCGAAATAAACTCTGCTTTTCCGTGACCATAAGGATGATCCTGATCGGCCGGCAAGGACGCAATATAGAGGCTATACAATCCGACAAAACCAGCGGCCACATTTACAATACTCTCCAATGCATCTGTAAGAATAGCCACCGAGTTAGTGAGATAGTAAGCAATTAACTTAACCAACAGTAATACAACAGATATAATAGCCACCCCTTGCTGAACCCGTAAATTCTGCTTGGCTTTATTTTCGATTACGACCCCGCTCATGCTGTGGTGCTTATTTTTTTTCGCTGTAATGATATACGCGAAACCAACCGAAGCAGAGGCGTGTAGGTTTCTTTATTCAATATTTTAGAGTCACGCATGGCCTTATAAGTTAAAAACAGCCCTACTGGTAATAATACTAGTGTGGCCATCCACATGCCAATCCAAGGTGATACGGTATTTTCTTTTGCAAATTTTTCACCAATGGTACTGGAGAAGTAAAAAAGCATAAAAAAGACAATCGCAAAAATTAAGGGCGTACCCAGGCCACCCTTCCGGATGATAGCGCCTAAGGGCGCTCCAATTAAAAAAAGTATGATGCAAGCCAACGAAAGTGTAATCTTACGATGCCATTCAATGGAATGACGGCGGATTGCCCTGTTTTTATCCTCCAATACCGAGCGGAGTGATTCAGCACTCATTCGAACAGAAGAGGCCGTACTCTTTGCGGTGGAACCTACGTTGATGATCGCCGTATCAGGGAGTAACTCTTTAAACTGTTTGGCTGCACGAATTCGTTTTTTTTCTACCGCACTTAGTTGATCCGTTTTCCAAGGTTTATTCAAGACTGCAGAGAAAGGAAATAGATAGGTCATATCTGCGGACATTCGGTTAGTGACCGCTGCAGTCTCTCGCTCCAGGGAATCCAGCGCTTTGTTGAGCTGTCGCATACTGAACATCCTCTCATTATTCTTATTGACACTATCCGCTGTTCGATTTGTAAATCCTAAACTACCTAAATCAAATTGTTTATTATACGTTTTAAATCCTACTCGTATATACTCGCTACGAGTGCCCTCATAAGGATTTCCACGCTCCTGATAGCGCCAACCATCTTGAAGGTTGAATTCAAGGATACGTTTATCGGGAGTAACACGCATCACTCCTGATTTAGCCATAATAAAATTATCCTGTAACAAGTTTCCCTGTTCATAGATGATCACATCGCGTATGATACTATCGTTCGACTCCTTCGTACCAATTTTAATAGCGTAGCCATTTATACGATCATAAAAGATACCTTCTTTTAAATCGAAAGCAGGCTTTGCATACACAATATCCGCGAGTAACGTACGCGACTTTAGGTTCGCAACAGGAATTACATAGTTGGAAAAGAGAAAAGCAATAAAGCCCACTAGGATGCTGATCAAAAAAAGTGGACGCATAAAACGAAGCAGTGAAATCCCTGCTGATTTAATCGCTACCAACTCAAAGCTTTCTCCTAAACTTCCAAATGTCATCAAGGAGGAGAGTAACACGGCCAAAGGAAGTGCCAGCGGGACCAATACAGCACTTTGATACGCTATAAACTCTACTATAACGCCAGCACCCAAACCCTTTCCCACAAAGTCATCGATGTAAAGCCAAAAAAATTGAATAACAAGTACCAATAAGGTAATGAAGAATGTAGCCATGAAAGGACCCAAAAAGGCCTTGACCACCAACTTATCTAGTTTCTTAAACACGGTAAATGTAGTCCTGCAAAAGTAGGTTTTTCCAGCAGGGAGTAAATCAATTGCCCAATCGATGGAACAGGTCTTTAACCTGATGATCCCAAAGAAGTGTTTGATCCTTGATATCCTTTTTCTCAGCAAAGTCCTTGATCACAAGAATAGTCTGATTGGTAATCTCTGATTTTTCAATAGCAAATTCAAAATACTCGGAAGTTGGCGCTCCTTGCCAGCGATAACGAATAAATTTATCTTCTACTGTTTCCACCACTTCGGCCTGCTCCATATTCCCGTCCCATGCAAAATAAAAAATCCCATCCCGTTCGTCTACCTTATCGGCAAACCATTCGCTTAATCCTGCGGGGGTAGCCAGAAAATCATAAAGGATGGAGGGGGAACAACGCACGGGGAATTCCAATGTATAGAGCTGCTTTGCCATTCGTTAATTTAATTATAACTGTTGCAATAATAGAGAAAATAACTTCATTCCCAAAAAAGGTGTTTTTACACCCCCTTTTTGTTCAATTCCCCTTGTTTAGTCCTCGGCACGCCAGTTAATTTAATCTTAAATATGTGCCAATGCGGATGCGTCAGATAAAAATTGGGACCTCCATCACTTTCCGAGATACGGCCAGTATGGAAAGGTATTTACAAGAGATTTCCAGAATTAAAAGAATTAGTGCGGAGGAAGAACTCTTGCTTTCAGAAAAAATCAAGCAAGGTTGCCAAGCATCATTGCACCAGCTGGTGGTTGCAAACCTACGGTTTGTAATTTCAGTTTGTAAGCAATATCAACATCAAGGACTTCCCTTAAGCGATCTTATCAATGAAGGCAATTTTGGTTTATTAAAAGCAGCGAGGCGTTTCGATGGAACAAAGGGGTTTAAATTTATTTCTTACGCAGTGTGGTGGATCCGGCAAGCCATCTTGCAAGCACTGGCCGATCATGGAAGAGTAGTTCGGGTTCCGCTTAGCAAGGTGGGCATTACACAACAGGTATACAAAGCGCAATCACTACTGGAACAACAACTGGAGCGGGAGGCCACCCCAGAAGAACTTGCCAGTTCTACCGGCTTTTCAAAAGAAGAAATTAATACCAGCCTGTTATTAAATGTTAGGCATTATAGGTTGGAGACTCCGTTGGCAGAGGAGGAAAACTTAAATCTATCGGAAACATTGGCGGACCATTACACCAAAAGAGCAGATCAATACCTCGAGGAAGTAACCTCACTACATATAGAAATTAAAAGATCATTTGCCACCTTGTCTCAACGACAACAAGTTGTACTTACCTCCTACTTTGGTATCAATCAGCCGCAGGCAAAAAGCTTGGAAGAAATCGGGAAAGAGCTAGGAATAAGTCGGGAACGGGTTCGTCAAATTAAGGAGAAGGCAATTGCCCGTCTCCAACATGGACAACGAACACAATTGCTACGTTCCTACCTGGGCGGGCATAAGGAATAGGCTTCTTATCTTTGCGCCCTTCTATGTTTAGCAGATTACAGGAAAAATTAGAATCCGCCTTTAAAAACATCAAAGGCCAGGGACGTATCACCGAAATAAACGTTGCCACCACTGTCAAAGAAATTCGCAGAGCATTGGTGGATGCAGACGTCAATTTCAAAATTGCAAAGGATTTTACCGACCGGGTAAAAGAAAAAGCAATTGGCGAAAAAGTAATTCAAGCTGTTTCTCCTGGACAAATGATGGTGAAGATTGTCAAGGACGAACTAACCGCCTTGATGGGAGGACAGGAGGCTGAATTGAATGCCAAAGGCAACCCGGCTGTATTATTAATTGCCGGCTTACAGGGAAGCGGTAAAACTACGTTTAGTGCCAAATTGGCCAACTACTTAAAAAATAAAAAAGGATTATCTCCCTTGCTGGTGGCCGCAGATGTATACCGACCTGCTGCTATGGAGCAACTGCGGATACTTGGCGAACAAATTGGAGTAGAGGTACACATTGAGGAAACCGAAAAAGACCCTGTTCGTATTGTTACCCAAGCTGTGGCCAGCGCCCGAAGTAAAAATAAAAATGTAGTCATCATCGATACGGCGGGTCGTCTGACCGTAGATGAGGAGATGATGAATGAAGTTGCAGCTATTCGTACTGCTGTACAACCGCAGGAAATTTTATTTGTGGTAGACAGCATGACGGGACAAGATGCCGTGAATACGGCCAAGGCCTTTAATGATCGGTTAGACTTTACAGGAGTAGTCCTTACCAAATTGGATGGTGATACCCGCGGTGGTGCGGCCCTATCGGTTACTTATACGGTCAATAAACCCATTAAGTTTATCAGTAGCGGTGAAAAATTGGAAACGCTGGATATTTTTTATCCGGAGCGAATGGCACAGCGGATTTTGGGCATGGGCGATATCACCACACTGGTTGAGAGAGCACAAGCACAGTTCGACGAAGAAGAAACAAAAAAGCTGGAAGCCAAACTGCGCAAAAACAAGTTTGATTTTGCAGATTTTAAAATGCAATTAGAACAACTCAAGAAAATGGGAAACATGAAAGAAATGCTTTCCATGATTCCTGGGATGGGCAGTAAGGTGAAAGACCTTGACTTTGACGAAAATTCATTTAAGGGTATCGAAGCCATGATCAATTCAATGACGCCGGCCGAGAGAGCAGACCCCGATTTATTGGATTTAAGCCGAAAAAAGAGAATAGCCAAAGGCAGCGGAAAAGACCTCCAGGAGGTCAATAATTTCCTAAAACAGTTCGCCCAAATGCGAGATATGATGAAGAATATGAACAAGTTGGGAGCTTTTGGGAAAATGATGCCGGGTATGCGCCGTTAAATACAGGAAAAACGAGAATTTCACCCTATATTTGCAACCCGGTTTTTACCGGGTATTGTTTAACGCTGTTAAATTTTTATTTATGTCAGCCAAAATCCGTCTTCAAAGACACGGGTCTAAAAAAAGACCTTTCTACTTCATCGTTGTTGCCGATTCCCGTTCTCCTCGTGATGGTAAATTCATTCAAAAGTTGGGTACCTATAACCCGCTTACGATTCCTGCTACCGTCCAGTTAGACCGTCAAAAAGCATTGGAATGGCTTAACAAGGGTGCTACTCCAACAGATACAGTACGTCGTATCCTTAGTTTCAAAGGAGTGCTTTACCTCAAGCATTTGCTCCGTGGTGTAAGCCTTGGATTATTTGACGAAGCTGCTGCTATGCAAAAATTCACTGAATGGACTGCACAACATGAGCAGCAAATCAAAAAAAGAGACGAGGATAACCAGCGTAAGCGCCGTGAAAAGCGTCAGGCTGTTCTTGCTGAAGCTGCTGCTAAAAAAGTGGTTACTGCCGCTCCTGCAGAGGAAGCTGCTCCCGCTGCTGAAGAAGCGAGTGGAGAAGAAGCATAATCCTGTTAAAAAATTGTTTGATAGTCCCGGTGTAACCCACACCGGGATTTTTTTTGCTCCGCTTAATTGATTTGCTTTGCAAGTGATGGCCGCTTATTTAAAACTGGGAAAAATTCTCAGCGCACATGGGTTAACTGGTGAGCTACTCTTGGAGCATACACTGGGCAAAGCTACTTCGCTAAAAAAAGTAGAAGTACTTTTTATCGAGGATTACAAGAAAGCCCTGTTGCCCTATTTTATTACCACTAGCCGAAAAAAAACGGCAGATGCTGTTTTTATCAACTTGGAAGGTATCAATACAAGGGAGAGAGCGCAGCAACTAGTTTCAAGAACGGTTTGGATACCTGAAGAGCTCTATCATCAATTGGCAAGCAAAAACGCTCCTGCCAATTTACTCGGCTATCAAATCATTGAAAATGGAAAAGAAATTGGAATAATCAGTGAGGTAATTGAGCAACCGCAACAATTAGTTTGCAAAGTGTTTATTCAAGAACAGGAGGTATTGATCCCTCTGCACGAAGACACATTACTCTCCATTGACCATCCTGGAAAAAAAATTATAGTGCAATTGCCCGAAGGCTTGTTAGATATTTATCTGTCCTGATCTGTTCATGTCAGCTCCTGTTCGTCATATTGCACACTTAGACCTAGACTCATTTTTTGTTTCTGTTGAAATTCTTCACAACCCCTCCCTGAAAGGCAAACCAGTAATTGTGGGGGGTGGTGATCGGGGCGTGGTAGCGGCTTGTAGTTATGAAGCCAGAAAGTTTGGGATTCATTCTGCGATGCCCATAAAGCAAGCCTTGCAACGCTGTCCGCATGCAATCATTACCAATGCCAGCCGAAAACAATATAGCCATTACTCCCGGTGGGTCACGGAATTAATTGCCGCAAAAGTTCCTTTATTTGAAAAGGCCAGTATAGATGAATTTTATATTGATCTGACAGGAATGGATCGCTTTTTTGGTGTGACCGCTTTTGCACAATCACTACGACAACATATTACAGAAAAAACGGGGCTTCCCATTTCCTGTGGGCTAGCTACTGCACGCTTTATTGCTAAAATGGCGACCAATGAAGCCAAACCAAATGGGTTTTTGGTAGTACCCCCAGGAAAAGAGAAAGAATTTTTGTGGCCTTTGGCCATCGATAAAATAAATGGAGTGGGTGAACAAACTGCCGCACTACTTAAAAGCAAAGGACTCTATCACATTGAGGATATTGCCAGAACACCCTTAGAACTATTAGTCTCCTATGTTGGAAAATGGGGAGAATCGCTCTGGGAGAAAGCACAAGGCATAGGCAGCACTACCTTAGTTACAGAATGGGAACAAAAAAGTGTTAGCCACGAACGAACTTTTGAAGAAGATAGCCAGGAGGTTGACTTTTTAATCCAACAATTATTACAATTGGTAGAAGAAACTGCCGCATCGGTTCGTGCTGAGGAAAAAATGGCGGGATGCTTGACCGTAAAAATCAAATACCAGGATTTTGAAGTAAACTCTAAACAAGGCACACTTGACTATACCGCACTCGATGACGTGTTGGGGGCAAAAGCAAAACAATTATTTGCAGAACTTTATCAAACCGGAAGAAAAGTTCGGTTATTGGGAGTGCGATGTAGCCAACTTGTACCCATTACGCTTCAAATGAGCCTATTTGATCAAGCCGCCGAAAAATTACAGCTCTATCAAGCAGTGGACCAGCTAAACAGTCGTTTTGGAAAGCATACACTCACCAAAGCAGGTATACTACCAAAACAAGACGATAAAACTGACCAAGGCAAGACCCCAAACAAGTAGTATTTTAGCAATTCAATTTCATAAAAATTATACCATGTCTGCTCTCTGGAAATCTTATCAGGAAAAAAATCAGGAACGCTTTTTACAAGAAATGATCGATCTCTTAAAAATTCCATCGATCAGTGCAAAGTCAGAACATAAAGCAGATATGTTGCACTGCGCAGAAGCCGTCAAAAAAAGTTTATTGGAAGCGGGCTGCGATAAAGCTGCCGTGATGCCTACCGAGGGATATCCCGTTGTGTATGGCGAAAAAATAATTAGCAAGGAGGCCCCCACCGTGTTGGTATACGGGCATTATGATGTTCAACCCGCCGATCCGTTAGAATTATGGCACAGTGGACCATTTGAACCTGTAATTAAAGATGGTAAAGTGTTTGCCCGTGGATCAGCAGACGACAAAGGCCAATTCTATATGCATGTAAAGGCGCTTGAATTGATGAATAATACGCAAACACTTTGCACCAATATTAAATTTTTGATTGAGGGCGAAGAAGAAATTGGTTCTCCCAATCTTGGTGATTTTGTTGCAAAAAATAAAGAACTCTTAAAAGCTGATGTGATTCTGATCAGTGATTCTGCCATGCTAAGCTTTGATACTCCTTCGTTGGACACAGGTGTACGCGGACTAAGTTATATTGAAGTAGAGGTAACAGGAGCTAACCGAGATTTACACAGTGGCACCTATGGTGGAGCGGTGGCTAACCCCATTACTTTATTGGCTAAAATGATTGCCAGTTGCCATGACCAAAATAATCACATTACCATCCCCGGTTTTTATGATGACGTTGTTGAAGCCAGTGCCGCGGAGCGTGCGTTGATCAATAAAGCGCCATTTGATGAAAAAGCATACAAGGAAGAATTAGGCATTAACGAAGTATGGGGGGAAAAAGGGTATAGCACGTATGAGCGTACAGGAATCCGACCAACTCTTGAGGTAAATGGAATTTGGGGTGGATACACCGGAGAGGGCGCAAAGACAGTGTTGCCCTCCAAAGCCTATGCAAAAATTTCTGCAAGACTGGTTCCTAATCAATCAGCCGCAAAGATTACCCAAAAATTGATCGACTATTTCCAGACCATTGCGCCGGCGGGTGTTCAAGTAAAAGCTTCCTTACATCATGGCGGAGAACCTTACATGACTCCAATCGACAGTAAGGGATATCAAGCCGCCGCAAAAGCCATAGAAACAACTTTTGGTAAAACTCCGATCCCGGTTCGGGGTGGTGGCAGTATTCCTATCTGTTCAATTCTTGAAAAGGAACTAGGAATAAAAATTGTTTTTATGGGGTTTGGCTTAGACAACGACAATCTGCATAGTCCCAATGAAAAGTATAATATTGAGAACTATTACAAAGGGATTGAAACCATTCCTTATTTCCACCAATATTTTGCTTCTCTTTCCTGATCTTGATCAATTTTATTTTGTAAGCAATCATTGAAGTAGGCTTACCTGCGGTATAGATTCGTAGCATTACTTAAAACGCTAAAAAATACCGTATGGAAACAAAAGCACTTGAAAAAAGCACCCGTCATTGGCCTGCCCTGTTGGGAGATGGTTGGCTTGATCGTTTTTTTAATACTCCCCTGGACGAATACTTTAGTCTTAGCCGAGTAGTTAGTGTTCCTTCTGTGAACGTCAGTGAAACCGACCGGGAATATATTGTTTCACTAGCAACGCCTGGAATGGAACGCAAAGATTTTAAAGTGGAGAGTACCGATGATACACTTACCATCAGCGCAGAGCGAGAGAAAGAGGAAAAAGAAGAAAGTGAACATTTCAACCGAAGAGAGTATAACTACAATAGCTGGTCCAGAAGTTTTAGTTTACCTGAAAATTGTAATCGGGATATGATCGATGCC
This sequence comes from Bacteroidota bacterium, assembly GCA_014190475.1. GTDB lineage: Bacteria > Bacteroidota > Bacteroidia > Chitinophagales > Chitinophagaceae > JJ008. The sequence goes on along the minus strand of BJGL01000001.1, from coordinate 381 downwards.
GAATATAAAAATGGGGAGCTAAAAATTATTGTTCCAAAAACGGAGGTTAAAAAACCCAAGAACGTGCAAAAGATCTCTGTCAATTAATGAGGAGATAGCCCCTTGAGGGTTCCCCCTGTCCAAGTGGATGGGGGTTTTTTGTGTAGGGTACAAAAAAGCAGTAGGTTATATTTGTACTATGCACATCGATATTTTAACCGTACTGCCCGGACTGCTGGAAAGCCCCTTTCAACATAGCATGATGAAGCGTGCCCAGGAAAAGGGCTTGCTTACCATCGAAGTGCATTCCCTACGACAATGGGCCGTAAATGAATACGGACAGGTAGACGATTACCAGTACGGTGGGGGCGCTGGTATGGTCATGATGTGTGAACCGCTGGC